>DATBRS010000270.1:0-9827 GCA_036560185.1 Myxococcota bacterium | reverse complement strand
CGCGGGCGGGTGGGCGTGCACGCCGGCGGCCGCGAGCGTCTCGACGCAGCCGCGCGCGCGATCGATGCGGCGCACCACGAGCAGCCCGATCGGCAGGCGGCGCGCGACGAGCGGTGCGATCGCGTCGAGCGCGGCCGGCAGCGATTCCGCGTGCGAGATCTCGCGCCAGATGGCGAGCAGGATCGGCTGGAAGCGTTGCATCGCGACTCCGTTGAATGACACGGGATCAGTGATTAGCCCTGGGTAGCAGTCAAATGAGACGGACTCAATCCGTCAAATGAGACGGACCGACTCTCCCGATTCCTCTCCGGCCTCCCGAGCGCTGGGCACGGCGCTTGCTCTAGGCGACCCAGAACTCGAAAGGGAGTCGTCATGGATTTGCGATGGAAGGCCGCGGCGCTGTCGCTGGCGCTCGCGCTGCCCGCGGTGCACCCGGCGAGAGCGGAGAGCAACGAAGAGCTGGTGCAGCGCCTGGACGCGCTCGAGAGCGAGCTCGCGCTGGTGAAGCGCAAGCTCGAGGTGAAGCAGGAAGAAGACGAGACCAAGGCGCAGACCGCCGCGCTCGTGAGCGCCGACAAGAGCGGCTTCCAGATCACGTCGCCCGACAAGACGACCTTCCGGCTGCGCATCCGCGGCTACGCGCACTTCGACAGCGTGACGTTCCTCGAGAAGAGCTCGCTGCTCGCACGCGAGCGCTTTCAGGTCAGCCGCGCACGCCCGATCATCGAGGGCACGCTGCTCGAGAACATCGACTTCCGGATCATGCCGGACCTCGGCGGCTCGTCGCCGACCCTGCAGGATGCGTACGTGAACATCCGCTACTGGCCGCTCGCGCAGCTGCAAGCCGGTCAGTTCAAGGCGCCATTCGGCCTCGAGCGCCTGCAATCGGCGACCGCCCTCACGTTCGTCGCGCGCGCCTTCCCGACGCAGCTCGCGCCGAACCGCGACCTCGGCGTGATGCTGCAGGGCGACTTCCACGAAGGCGTCCTGCAGTACCAGCTCGCCGCCATGAACGGCGTCAGCGACGGCGCGAGCGCCACGTCGGATTCCGACGACTCGAAGGACGTCGTGGCGCGCGTCTTCGCGCAGCCCTTCCTCGAGACGGCGCTCGCGCCGCTGCAGGGCCTCGGCGTCGGCGTCGCCGCGACCTACGGCGAGCAGGTGCGCAGCACCTCGACCTACCGCACTGCCGGCCAAGACACGTTCTTCCGCTACGCCGCGGGCGTCACGGAGGACGGCGAGCGCCTGCGCCTCGGTCCGCAGGCGACTTATTACTGGGGCCCGTTCGGCTCGATGTTCGAGTGGACCAAGTCCGACACGCACCTACTCGGCACCGGCGGCGCGACGACCGAGGCCCACGTGCGCGCGTGGCAGCTGGCGGCGAGTTGGCTCCTCACCGGCGAGTCCGCGAGCTTCCGCGGCATCGCGCCGCGCAACGCGTTCCGCCCCTCCGAAGGCACCTGGGGCGCGTTCGAGGTGGCGGCGCGCTTCCACCGCTGGGAGATCGACGACGATGTGTTCGCGGCGGGCTTCGCCTCCGCCACCGCGTCGCCGGAGCAGGCGGACGCGTGGACCGTCGGCCTCAGCTGGTACCTGAACCCGTTCGTGAAGCTCGTCCTGAACTACGAGCGCACCGCCTTCGAGGGCGGCGGCGCCGTGCTCGGCACGGATCGCCCGGACGAGGACGCCTTCCTCACGCGCTTCCAGCTCTCGTACTAGCGCGCAATCCGAACCCCGAAGGAATTCGCCATGCGCTCGATTCACATCCTGATGATCTCGCTCTCATTGCTGCTCGCGCCGCTCGTCAGCGCGGCGCAAACGGCGCTCCTCAACGTCTCCTACGACCCCACGCGCGAGCTGTACGAGGACTACAACGCGCTCTTCGCCAAGCACTGGAAAGAGAAGAAGGGCGGCGAGGTCGTGGTCCGCCAGTCGCACGGCGGTTCTGGCAAGCAGGGCCGCGCGGTGATCGACGGCCTCGAGGCCGACGTCGTGACGCTCGCTCTCTCGGGCGACATCGACGCGCTCGCGACGCGCGGCAACCTGATCCCGAAGGCCTGGCAGAAGCGCCTCCCCAACAACTCCTGCCCGTACACGTCGACGATCGTGCTGCTCGTGCGCAAGGGAAACCCCAAGCAGATCCACGACTGGGACGACCTCGCGCGGCCGGGCGTCGTGGTGATCACGCCGAATCCGAAGACCAGCGGCGGCGCGCGCTGGAATTTCCTCGCGGCCTGGGGCTGGGCACTCGACAAGTGGAACGGCGACGAGGCCAAGGCGCGCGAGCTGCTCGCGGGCATCTTCAAGAACGTGCCCGTGATGGACACGGGCGCGCGCGGCGCGACCACGACCTTCGTCGAACGCCGGCTCGGCGACGCGCTGATCGCGTGGGAGAACGAGGCGCTGCTCGCGCGCGAATCGTTCGGCGCGGACAGCTTCGAGATCGTGGCGCCCTCGGGCAGCATTCTCGCCGAGCCGCCGGTCGCGCTCGTCGACGTGGTGGCGCGCCGCAAGGGCACGACCGCGGTCGCGAGCGAGTACCTGACGTACTTGTATTCGCCCGAGGCGCAGGAGCTGATCGCCAAGCATCACTACCGGCCGTCGGATGCGACCGTCGCAGCGAAGTACGCCGCACAGTTCCCGAAGCTGAAGCTGTTCACGATCGCCGACAAGTTCGGCGGCTGGGCGAAGGCGCAGGCGCGCTTCTTCAACGAAGGCGGCGTGTTCGACCAGATCCAGGCGCAGGCGCGGCGCTAGCCGTGGCGACGAAGCGCAGGCGCCGCGTGCTGCCCGGCTTCGGGCTCTCGCTCGGATTCGCGGCGACCTATCTGGGCTTGATCGTGCTGCTGCCGCTCACGGCGCTGATCGTGAAGGCGGCGGCGGCGACGCCGAGCGAGTTCTTGGCGGCGGCGTTCTCGGAGCGCGCGGTCGCGGCGTATCGGGTGTCGTTCGGCGCATCGCTCGCAGCTGCGGCGTTCAACGCCGTGTTCGGTCCCGTGCTCGCCTGGGTTCTCGTCCGCTACCGCTTTCCGGGCCGCGAGCTGATCGACGCGCTCGTCGATCTGCCCTTCGCGCTGCCCACCGCGGTCGCGGGCATCACGCTCACGGCGCTGCTCTCCGCGAACGGCCTCGTCGGTGCGCAGCTCGCGAAGCTCGGCATCGAGATCGCGTACACGCGCGCCGGCATCGCCGTGGCGCTCGCCTTCATCGGGCTGCCGTTCGTGGTGCGCACCGTGCAGCCCGTGCTCGCGGACATTGACAAGGAGTGGGAAGAGGCCGCTGCGACGCTGGGAGCGGGCCGCTGGCGAACATTCCGCAGCGTGCTGCTGCCCGTGCTCTGGCCCGCGATCGCGACCGGCTTCGCGATGGCGTTCGCACGCGGCATCGGCGAGTACGGCTCGGTCGTCTTCATCTCGGGCAACATGCCCTACGAGACCGAGATCGCTCCGCTGCTGATCGTCACGCAGCTCGAGCAGTACGACTACGTCGGCGCCACGGCGATCGCGATCGTGCTGCTCGCGGTGTCGTTCGCGCTGCTGCTCGCGATGAACGCGCTGCAGCGTCGCCTCGGCAGCGCGCGGACGCGGGAGGTGCACGCGTGAGCGCGGCCGACTGGACCTCCGTGCTGCGGCCGAAGCGCTCGCCGCACTCGCTCGCGACCAGCGAGGCGAACGGCGTGCGCTTGGCGCTGATCGCGTTCGCGCTGGTCTTCGCGGGCCTGCTACTGGTGCTGCCGCTCGCGACGGTGTTCGTGAGCGCGTTCGCGAAGGGCGCACTCGCCTTCCTCGACGCGCTGCGCGAGCCCGATGCGCTCGCCGCGGTGAAGCTCACGCTGCTGATCGCGGCGATCTCGGTGCCGCTCAACGCGCTGTTCGGCGTCGCCGCAGCCTGGGCGATCGCGCGCTTCGAGTTCCGCGGCAAGACGCTGCTCACCACGGCGATCGACCTGCCGCTCGCGGTCTCGCCCGTGGTCTCGGGCTTGATCTACGTGCTCTGCTTCGGCGCCCAGGGCGTGCTCGGGCCTTGGCTGATGGAGCACGGCATCCGCATCATCTTCGCGCTGCCGGGCATCGTGCTCGCGACCACCTTCGTGACGTTCCCGTACGTCGCCCGCGAGCTGATTCCGCTGCTCGAGGAGCAAGGGGACGAGGAAGAGCAGGCCGCGATCTCGCTCGGCGCGAGCGGCTGGCAGATGTTCCGCCGCATCACGCTGCCGAACATGAGCCTCGGCTTGTTATACGGAATCGTGCTGCTGAACGCGCGCGCGATGGGCGAATTCGGCGCGGTGTCCGTCGTCTCCGGTCACATCCGCGGCGAGACGAACACGATCCCGCTGCACGTCGAAGTCCTCTACAACGAATACCAGGGCCAGGCAGCCTTCGCGGTCGCGTCGCTGCTCGCCGGTCTCGCCGTCGTGACACTGGTCGCGAAGCGATTGCTGGAGAACCGCCTCGCGCGCGCGAGCCGGACTGCGAAGGAGAACGCGTGAGCATCGAAGCCCAGTCGATCACGAAGCGCTTCGGCGGCTTCAGCGCGCTCGACGGCGTCGACCTGAGCGTGCGGGAGGGCGATCTGCTGGCGCTGCTCGGGCCCTCGGGCTCCGGCAAGACCACGCTGCTGCGCATCATCGCCGGGCTCGAGACGCCGGACGAAGGGCGCGTGCTGATCGACGGCGAGGACGCGACGGACCGCGCCGTCGGCGACCGCGGCATCGGCTTCGTGTTCCAGCACTACGCGCTGTTCAAGCACATGAGCGTGTTCGAGAACGTCGCGTTCGGCCTGCGCGTGAAGCCGCGGCGGCAGCGGCTGGCCGAGGGCGAGATCCGCCGGCGCGTGCTCGAGCTGCTCGACTTCGTGCAGCTGGGCGGGCTCGCCGAGCGCATGCCCGCGCAGCTGTCGGGCGGGCAGCGCCAACGCGTCGCGCTCGCGCGCGCGCTCGCCATGCGGCCGCGCGTGCTGCTGCTCGACGAGCCGTTCGGCGCGCTCGACGCGCGTGTGCGCAAGGACCTGCGGCGCTGGCTGCGCAAGCTGCACGACGAGCTGCACGTCACGAGCGTGTTCGTGACCCACGACCAGGAGGAGGCGCTCGAGCTCGCGGACCGCGTGGTGGTGATGAACCGCGGGCGCATCGAGCAGGTGGGATCGACCGACGAGCTGTACGAGCGGCCGGCGACGCCCTTCGTGTTCGACTTCCTCGGCGACGCGAACGTGCTTCCCGCGGAGGTGCGCGGGCGCAGCGTGTTCCTGCCGCACGCCGAGCAGCCGATCGCGATCGATTCGATCCACCCGAGCGGCCCCGCCGACGTCTACGTGCGGCCGGGCGACCTGCGCCTCGCGGAGGCCGGCGGCCCGGGCGTCGACGTCGTGATCGAGAGCGTGCAGCGCACCGGCCCGCTCGTGCGCGTCACCGCGGAGACGCGCACGGATCGCCTCGCGCTCGCGATCGAGCTGCCGCACCTCCACCACGACGTGCCGCACTTCATCGCGGGCGCGGCGCTGCGCCTGCGCCTGATGCAGTTCAGCGTGTTCGCGCGCGGCGCGCGCACGCCCGCGCCGGCGACGCTCGCCGCGCCGCTGCTGATCGGGCGCGAGCGCGCGCGCGAGGAGGCGGGCTGAGCGCCGCTCCTCAGAAGTTGAACTGGGAGCGCAGCCCGTACACGTCGTACTCCTGGCCGATCTCGACGCCGAAAGCCCGGTCGGCTCGAGTCGATCGATGCCGTACCAGAAGCGCTCGCTCTGGAGCTCGGCTGTTGACCTCACTTCCCGAGCACCTTGAAGCCGAGCTTCACGAACACCGCGGTAGCGGCGTCGCTCGACAGATACGCAACGAAGCGCGCCGCGCCCTCGCGCGCGCCGGTGGTGACCGCGACGGGGTAGGTGATGGGGAGATGGCTTTCCTCGGGAAAGACGGCGACCACGCGCACGCCGGGCTCGACGCGCGCGTCGGTCTCGTAAACGATGCCGAGCGGGGCCTCGCCGCGCGCGACGTAGGCGAGCGCGGTGCGCACGTTGTCGGCGCGCACGAGGCGATCGGCGACGTCGTTCCACACGCCGAGCGTGGTGAGCGCCGAGCGCGCGTAGCGACCGACCGGGACGTAGTCGGGGTCGCCCGTCGCGAGGCGCCCGGAACCGAGCGCGCTCGCGAGCGCAAAGCCGGGCGCGATTGTGAGCTGCGCGTCGCTGCTCGCCGGCGCGATCAGCACCAGCCGGTTGCCGAGCAGGTCGTGGCGCGTCGTGCGGTCGATGCGGCCGCGGTTCGCGGCGTAGTCCATCCACTCGAGGTCCGCCGAGAGGAAGGCGTCGGCGCGGGCGCCGGCCTCGAGCTGGCGCGCCAGCGCGGAGCTCGCCGCGAACGAGAACTTCACGGGCTGCCCGGTCTCTTTCGTGTAGAGCGGCCCGATCTCCTCGAGCGCGTTCGTGAGCGAGGAGGCGGCGAACACGAGCAGCTCGGGCTGCTCGGCGCGCGCGGGCGGGGCGAGCAGCGCTGCGGCCAGCGCGAGCGGCGCCGCCGATGCCAGGAACCGTCTGCGCGAGAGGGGCATGCGATCTCCAAAGTATCCGACCGATATGTACGAAGAGACATAACGCTACGCCGGTCGCGCGAGGGTCCGCAACCCGGCAGCGCGCGCGGAGCGGCGCGGTAGCGTCCGCGCATGTCCAAAGGCCGCGCACTCGGTGTGCGCATCCGCGTCGACCTAGCGCCCGGCCGTGCGCTCGGCTCGGGCAAGGTCGCGCTGCTCGAGGGCATCGCGCGCGCTGGTTCGCTCTCGGCGGCCGCAGCGGCGCTGGGCATGAGCTACCGGCGTGCGTGGGGCTTGCTGCAGGACCTGAACGCCGCCTTCGACGAAGCCGTCGCAGTCGCGACCGTGGGCGGCACGAGCGGCGGAGGCGCGCAGCTCACCGACTTCGGTCTCGCGCTGATCGCCGCCTATCGCGCGGTGGAGGTGAAGGCGCTGGCGGAGGCGCAGGCGCGCTTTGCGCCCCTCGAGCGCCGCGGCGCGCGCCGGAAGCGCGGGGCCGCGCGCGCCGTCAGGCCGAAGGGCCCCCGGCGTATCGCGAAGCGTCGTTGACGATCAGCCAAACGCGGCTGCCGACGGTCAGCCGCAGCGCGTCGGCGCGCTCCGCGGAGACGCGCGCGAGCAGGCGCACGCCGCCGGCGTCGACCTCCGCGAGCCGCGCGCTCTCGGTCTCCGCGGCGAGCGCGGTGATCGCGCCCACCAGCACGTTCGGCTGCGCGAGCCCGCGCGGCTCCTCCGCCGAGAGGATCACGTCGCGCGCGCGCACGAGCAGCAGCACGCGCTCGCGCGGCTGCGCCTCGCCGAGGTAGAGCGCGAGCTCGCCGTCGCCCACGCGCACCCGTGCCAGCCCGCCGTGCGCGCCGCGCACCTCGCCGGCCACGACCACGCACGCCGCTTCGGGGCCTAACAGCTCCCGCAGGGCTGGATGCCGGCTCACCGCACCGAGGTCGCCTTGCGCGGCGACCCGCCCATTCGCCAGCAACACGACCTGGGTCGCGAGCCGGTACACCTCGTCGAGCTGATGGCTGACGTACACGATCGGGATGCGCAGCCCGTCGCGCAGCCGCTCCAGGTAGGGCAGGAGCTCCTCGCGGCGTGCGGGATCGAGCGAGGCGAGCGGCTCGTCGAGCAGCAGCAAGCGCGGCTGAGACAGCAGCGCGCGGCCGATCGCGACGCGCTTGCGCTCGCCGCCCGAGAGCTGGTGGGGACGGCGGCCGAGCAGCGCTCCCAGGCCGAGCAGCTGGGCGACCCCGTCGAGCGCAAAGTCGCGCGCTCCGGGCGGCGCGCGGCGCTCGCCGTACAACAGGTTCCCGCGCACGCTGCGGTGCGGAAACAGCCGCGAATCCTGGAACACGTAGCCGATGCGCCTGCGCTCGGCGGGCACGTCGATGGCGCCGGCGTCGAACAGCACGCTGTCGCCGACCGCGATGCGTCCCGCCGCGGGCGCGAGCAGTCCGGCGAGGGCATCGAGGGTGGTGGTCTTGCCCGAGCCCGAGGCCCCGATCAGCGCCACGACCGCGGGCGTCTGCACCTCGAACGCGACGTCGAGCGAGAACGCGCCGCGCGTCGTCTGCAGCCGTACGGAAAGCATCAGGCCCTGCCGAGCCGGCGCTGCATGAGGCGCGCGAGCACCTCGGACGCGAGCAGCCCCGCGAGCCCGAGTGCGAAGGAGAGGGCGGCGAGACGCGCGGCGAGCGCGTCGCCGCCGGGCGTCTGCAGCGCGCTGTAGAGCGCGAGCGGCAACGTGCGCGTCTCGCCGGGAATGTTGGACGCAAAGGTGATCACGGCGCCGAATTCGCCGAGCCCCGCCGCGAAGGCGGTGATGGCGCCGGCGAGAATGCCGGGCGCGATCAATGGCAGCGTGATCGTGGCGAAGCGATCGAGCGGGCCCGCGCCGAGCGTGCGCGCCGCCTGCTCGAGGCCGCGATCCACCCCCTCCAGTGAGAGGCGCACCGCGCGCACGATCAGCGGGAACGACATCACCCCGGTCGCGAGCGCCGCGCCCGCGCGCGTGAAGATGAGCTGCACGCCGAGCTCGCGGTCGAGCCAGCCGCCGATCGGGCCGCGCGTGCCGAACAGGAGCAGCAGCGCGTAGCCGATCACGACGGGCGGCAGCACGAGCGGCAGGTGGATCAGCGCATCCAGCAGCGTGCGCCCGATGAAGCGGCGGCGCGTGAGCAGCCATGCGGCCGCGATCGCCAGCGGCAGGCTCACTGCCACGCTGCGCAGCGCGACGCTCAGGCTGAGCAGCAGGGCATCGCGTTCGGCCGCGCCGAGCAGGGGCATGACGCGAGCTTCTACCACAATGGACTCGCGCTTCAGCGCGGCGGCGGCTCCGCGCGGAACTTCGCGAACGCCTCGCCGTCCCAGGCGCGGTGCTCGCCGCGCGCGTAGGCCTGCGCGTTGCGCAGATAGTTCCGCGCGTTCGCGCGATTCTCGGCGCCGAAGTCGCGCTGCTTGATCACTCGCGCGGGCACGCCGGCCACGAGCGAATGCGGCGGCACGATCATCTTCTCGCGCACGACGGCGCCCGGCGCGACGATCGAGCCGCGGCCGATGACCGCACCGTCCATCACGATCGCACCGATCCCTATCAGGCAGTCGTCCTCGATCGTCGCGCCATGGATCACCGCGCGGTGCGTGACCGACACCCAGTCGCCGATCACGGTCGCGTCGTCGTAGCCGACGTGGATCATCGTGAAGTCTTGGATGTTGCTGTTTCGGCCGATCTGCACGTGCTGGCATTCGGCGCGGATCACGACGTTCGGCCAGAGCGACGAGTCCTCGCCGATCGCGACCTTGCCGTAGAGCTGGACGCCCGGCGCGACGAACACGCTCGGGTGGATGGACTGCAGGCTCACTTTCGGGCTCCTGTTCGTTCGAGCGAGCCCGTATCGTAGGCGCTCGCCAATCGGGAGATGTGCATGCGCGCCGTCGTCGTCGATCGCTGGATGGAGCCCGCGGAGCTGCGCGTCTCGGAGGCGCCGGATCCGCCGCTGCGCGCCGGCGCGATCGCGGTCGACGTGCGGGCCGCGGGCTGCAACTTCTTCGACATCCTGATGGTGCAGGGCCGCTACCAGCACAAGCCGCCGTTTCCGTTCATCCCGGGCGCAGAGATCTCCGGTGTCGTCGCGGCAGTGGGCGAAGGCGTGCGCGGCTTCGCCGTCGGCGATCGCGTGCTCGCGGGCGCGGGCCTCGGCGCGTTCGCGGAGCGCGCGGTCGTCTCCGCGAACGCGGCGCACAAGCTTCCGGCGGGCATGAGCTTCGCGGCGGGCGCGGCGATCCCGACGATCTATCCGACCTCGTACG
>DATBRS010000269.1:0-8039 GCA_036560185.1 Myxococcota bacterium | reverse complement strand
GTGAACTTCATGATGTTGCCCTTGTGCACGAGCGTCACACTGCGGCGCCGCTGTGCGAGCGCGTACTCGATCGCCGCGCGCACGAGGCGCTCGGTGCCCTCGCTCGACATGGGCTTGATGCCGATGCCCGAGGTGGCCGGGAAGCGGATCTTCTTCACGCCCATCTCTCGTTGCAGGAAGTCGATCACCTTCTTCGCGTCCGCGGTGCCCGCCTGCCACTCGACACCGGCGTAGATGTCCTCGGTGTTCTCGCGGAAGATCACCATGTCGACCGCTTCCGGGCGCTTCACCGGAGAGGGCACGCCGGCGAAGTAGCGGACCGGGCGGAGGCACACGTACAGGTCGAGGATTTGGCGCAGCGCGACGTTCAGGCTGCGGATGCCGCCGCCGACCGGCGTCGTGAGCGGGCCCTTGATGCCGACCAGGTAGGTGCGGAACGCGTCGAGCGTCTCGTCGGGCAGCCAGTTCTTCGTCTGGTTGAACGCCTTCTCGCCGGCGAGCACTTCCTTCCAGGCAATCTTGCGCTTGCCCTTGAACGCCTTCGCGACCGCCGCGTCGAACACGCGCACCGACGCGCGCCAGATGTCCGGGCCTGTGCCGTCGCCCTCGATGAAGGGGATGATCGGATCCTCGGGGACGTTGAGCTTGCCGTTCGAGAGGGAAATCGCGCTGGCCATAGGGCGCGCGATTTAGCCGATCCGCTGTCGACTTGCCCGCGCCGATCGACGGTGAGGGGTGCGAGGGGCGGAGTCGGGGCGCGGGGGAAGCATTGAGGGCAGACTGCGACGATGAGAGGGCTCCGGCTGGTCGCTGCGCTGCTCGTGGCGTTCGTCGCCACCGGCGGCGCTGCGCAGCAAGCCGCGCCTGACTCCGGCTCGCTCGCGATCCGCTGCGGCGGCTTGATCGATGGCGTCGCGGACGGGCTCGAGCGGGATCGCGGTGTGGTCATTCGCCGCGGACGGATCGAGGCCATCGTCGCTGGCGCCGAGCTGCCGCGCGACCTGCCGCTGCTCGACCTCTCCGGCTTCACGTGCCTGCCGGGCCTGATCGACATGCACACGCATCTGACGGACAGCCCGGAAGACACCGCGGACCTGCGCCAGTTCTTCGAGCGCAGCGCCGCAGACCAGCTCGCGCTCTCCGAGCGACGCGCTGCCGCCACGCTGCTCGCGGGCTTCACCACGGTGCGCGACCTCGGGACCTACGTGCAGGGGAGCGATCGCGCGCTGCGCGATGCGATCGCGCGCGGCGAGACGCCGGGGCCGCGCGTGCACATCTCCGGCCCGTTCCTCTCCGTCCCGCGCGGCGGCGGCGACTTGTACGTCCCCGGTTACACGGAGCCCGCCGACAACGCGCGCTTCCATGCCGGGATCGCGCGCGGCGTGCAGCAGTTCCGCTCCCGCGCGCGCGCCAACCTCGCGGGCGGCGCCGATCAGCTCAAGCTGATCGCCTCCGGCGCCGTGCTCAACTTCGGCAGCGTGCCGGGCGCGCGCGAGATGACGCGCGAAGAGATCGCGGCCGTCGTCGCGGTGGCGCACGCGGCCGGACGGCGAGTCGCGGCGCACGCGCACGGCAGCGACTCCATCAAGGACGCGATTCTCGCCGGCGTCGACACCGTCGAGCACGCGTCCTACCTCGACGACGAGGGCATCACGCTCGCGCGCGAACGCCGCGTTGCGCTCGCGATGGACGTCTACAACGGCGATTACATCGACAGCGAGGGGCGCAAGCAGGGCTGGCCCGCGGAGTTCCTGCGCAAGAACCTCGAGACGACGGAGATCCAGCGCAAGGGGTTTCGGCGCGCGCTCGCCGCGGGCGTTCCGCTCGTCTACGCGACCGATGCCGGCGTGTACCCGCACGGCCTGAATGCCCGGCAGTTCCGCGTGATGGTGTCGCTGGGCATGACCCCGCTGCAGGCGATTCGCTCCGCGACCTCCGTCGCCGCCCGCTACCTCGGCGCCGCCAACGACGTCGGGGCGCTCGCACCGGGCCGCTACGGCGATCTCGTCGCCGTGCAAGGCGACCCGCTCACGAACATCGCGCTGCTCGAAGACGTGGCCGCGGTCGTAAAGGGCGGCCGCGTGTTCGAGCAACCACACTGACGCGGACCGGAGGGAGCAAAGGGGTCTGACCCCTTTGCTCCCTCTCAGCGCAGCGTCGCGAGGCGCTGCTGCACGCGATGCACCGGGATCGACACGGGGCAGACGCGGCTGCACGCGTCGCAGCCGCCGCAGGCGTCGGATGCGGCGAGCGCGCCGGCGAGGCCTTCGCGCAGCAGGTCGATCTCGAGGCGCGAGGCGGCGATCACGGCTTCGCGCGGGTCGAGGGGCGGCGCGCCGCCCACGCGCGCGCACTCGAACGTGCACAGGCCGCACACGAGGCAGTGCGAGGCGTCGAGGCTGAGCGCGCGCGCCGCAGCGTCGGGCGCGCGCACGCCGTCGGCGCCGTAGTGCGCGAGAAACTGCGCGACGGGCTCGCCCGCGCGGCGCACGAAGAGCTGGCGCACGAGGTGCGCGGCGCCCGTGCGCAGCTGCAGCGACAACGCGCGCCACGAGCCGGTGCGCGTGAACTCGCGCAGGAAGCCGCGATAGCCGCGCGTCATCGGCCCGCCTCCGCGGCGCTGGCCGCCGCCGCGAGGCCCGTCAGCAGCGCGACGCCGAGGCCCGTGCGCTCGCGCGCGGGGTCGAAGCCGCCGATCAGCTCGCCGGCGCAGAACACGCGCTCGAACGCGGGCGCGCCGTCGGGCGCGAGCGGACGCATGCGCGCGTCGACGCGCACGCCCGCGGTGTAGAGCGGCTGCCAGGTGGCGTAGCCCTTGCGCACGGAGCGGTGCGGCGGGATGCCGTCGATGCGGCGGCCCTCGGCGTCGTGCAGCGGGAGATCGAGGAGCGGCTCGCGCGCTTCACCGCTCGCGGCGCACAGCCCACCGCTCGCGAAGCGCCCGGTCGCGAGCACGACGGCGCGCGCAGCGAGCGGCTGCAGCGCCGAGCCGGGGGCCTCGAGCTCGAGCTCGCAGTCCGCGCTCGCGCTCGGCACGCGCAGCGCGCGCACGCGACCGGCGACCACGCGCGCGCCGCTCGCAGCGACGGCGGCGCGCAGCGCGCGCTCGAAGCGATAGCCCGCGAGCGCGTGCGGCGGAAACGAGAGCAGCTCGGCGACGGCGCCGCCGGCGGCCTCGCGCAGCTGCGCGACCAGCGCCGCGCAGCGCGCGATCCCGAGCACCGGCGGCGCCAGGAGCACGCGGCCCGCGCCGCCGAGACCGCGCAGCGCCCGCGCCAGAGCCTCGCCCGCCTCCGGCGCATCGAGGCGAGCCGCAACGCGCGCGGGCTGCTCGTCGAGCAGTCCGTCGGGCCACGCGACCGGCACGACCGTTACGCGCGTCTGCGCGAGGCCGAGCGCCGCGAGCTCGGCGGCGAGGCCGCGGGCGGTGAAGCGCGCGTCGTAGCCGGCGAGCCCCGGCGCATCGAGCAGCCCGATCTCGCCGCACGCGCCGAGGTCGCCACCCGCCGGCCCCGCGCTCGCGAAATCCACGCGGCGCAGCGTGCCCGGCGAGCACGCGAGCAGCGCGCTGCCGTCGAAGCCGCCGTGCAGCGCCGCGCCGTGGGGCGCGAGCCAGCGCGAGAGCCGCTCGACGCCCGCGCGCACGGCGCTCGCGGCGGCGGCCGCGTCGCCGCCGAACAGGCGCGCATACGGATGCGAGGGCGCCTCCCGTAACAACAAGGCGAGCCGGTCGAGCACGCTGAGCGGGCCGCCGCGCAGCGCGTCGCGCGCAGCCAACCAGGGCACGCCGGGCGAGACCGCCGCGACGTCGAAGGCGCCCGAGCCGAGTGCGGTCGAGCCCGGCGGGCCCGCGATCTGCACGACCTGCGCGCCCGCCTCGGCGAGCGCGAGCGTCGCGACCGCACCGGCGAGGCCCGCGCCCACGACCGTGACCGTCACGGCAAGGCCTCGAGCGCGCCGATCATTCCGAAGAACACCGCGCGGTGGAGCTCCATCTGCGCGACCTGCGCGCCTGCGAGCGCGGGCGCGACGTCGTGCCAGCGCGCCGCCGCGAGCGCCGCGACCTCGCGCACCGCGCGCGCGCCGTCCCAGTCGAGCTCGTCGGCGAGCACCTGCGCGGCGAAGCCGGCGCAGCTCGCGCCCTGACAAGCGCCGTTGCCGAGGCGCATGCGCAGCGGACAGTCGGTCAGCTTGCGTAGCCCCTCGGCGCGCGCCGCGTGCCGCAGCTCCGCTTCGAGCACGGGCTCGCAGGCGCACACGGTGCGCGTCGCGCGCGGCGCCGCCTCGAGCACGCGCGCCGCGCGCGCGCCGTGGCGGAAGCCGAGGCGCAGCGCGGCCGCGAGGCCGACCTCGAAGCGGCGCGCCAACGCGCCGGCGTCGAGCGCGGCCTCGCCGCCCGGCAGCGCCAGCTCCGCCGTGCGGCTCTTCGCATCCACGCCGAGCGCCGCACACAGCCGGTCCGCCACGTCCTCGGCCATCAAGCGATAGGCCGCGAGCTTCCCGCCGGTGATCGTCCAGAGCCCGGCCGCCGCGCCCTCGGCGCCGTGGTCGATGATGCGGTAGTCGCGCGAGAGCTCGTCCTCGTACGCGCCGAAGCCGTAGAGCGTCGGGCGCACGCCCTGGATCGCGTGGCAGACGCGGTGCTCGCGGATGCGCGGGATCGAGCGCTCCATCGCCTCGAGCACGTAGGCGACCTCGTCCTCGCGCGTCTCGATCTTGTCGAGGTCGCCGTAATAATCGTCGTCGGTCGTGCCCGCCATCGAGTTCTGCTCGTGCGGGAACGTGAACATGTCGCGGCCGTCGACGCCTCGCGCGTAGATCGCGAGGTTCGAGACGCGCCGCTCGAACACCAGATGCACGCCCTTGCCGGGCCGCAGCTTGAGCTTCTCGCTCGCGAGCTCGGCGACCTCCGGGCCCCACGGCCCCGCCGCGTTCAGCACGAGCGCTGCCTCGATCGTGAGCTCGTCGCCGCGCACGCGATCGCGCACGCGCGCGCCGATCACGCGGCCGCCGCTCGGCTCGCGCAGCAGCTCCGTGGCCTGCGTGTGCGTGAAGACCTGCGCGCCGTGCTCGGCGGCGTCGAGCGCGTTCAGCGCGCACAGCCGTGCGGCGTCGATGCCCCACTCGTCGAGCGTGAAGGCGCAATCGATGCGCGGCGAGAGCGCCGGCTCGAGCGCCAGCGCCTGCGCGCGCGAGAGGCGCGTGTGCGGCCGGCCGTTCTTCAGCGGCACGAACTGGTCGTACATCTCGAGACCGATCTCGACGATCTCGGGCCCGATCGGATCCTCGGGGAACACCGGCATCAGGAAGGGAATGCGGAAGATCAAGTGGCGCGCGATGCGCTGGATCGCGCCGGAGTCGACGCAGGAATGGCGCGTGACCTCGGGATCCTTCTGCAGGTAACGGAGGCCGCCGTGGATCATCCCCGACGACGCCCAGGTCGTGCCGGAGCCGAGCTCGCGCTTTTCGACGAGCACGCATGACACGCCGCGCAGCGCGAGATCGCGCGCTGCACCCGTGCCGTTGATGCCTCCGCCGATCACGAGGACCTGTGTGCGGAGGACGCGCGTCACGGCTTCGCGGGCTCGTCCGGCTTGGGCAGCACGACGCGCACGTGGATCTCCGCGAGCTGCTCGGGCTCGACCTCGCTCGGCGCGTCCATCAGCGAGTCCTGTCCGCGCTGCGTCTTCGGGAACGCGATCACATCGCGCAGGCTCGCGGCGCCGGCGAGCAGCATCGCCATGCGATCCAGGCCGAACGCGAAGCCGCCGTGCGGCGGCGCGCCGGCGTCGAGCGCGTTCAGCATGAAGCCGAAGCGCGACTCCATCTCGCCCTTCCCGTAGCCGAGGATCTCGAAGATCTTGCGCTGCACGTCGCTGCGGTGATTGCGCAAAGAGCCGGAGCCGAGCTCGGTGCCGTTCATCACCACGTCGTAGTGCGTGCCGCGCATCGCGAGCGGATCGCTGTCGAAGAGCCCGAGGTCTTCCTCATGCGGCGCCACGAACGGCATGTGCATGAAGGTCAGCTTGCCGTCGTCGCCGCGCTCGAAGACGGGGAAGTCGAGCACCAGCAGCGGCGCCCAGGCGCGCGCGTCGACGCGCCCGAGCTGGCGCCCGAGGTCGAGGCGCAGGCGGCCGAGGATCGCGTTCGCGCGCGCGAAGTCGTCGGCCGCGAAGAACAGCACGCTGCCGGGCCGCGCGCCGCTGCGCGCCGTGATGCCCGCGCGCTCGCTCTCGGAGAGGAACTTCGCGATCGGCGATTGCCACGCGCCGTCCGGCATCACGCGAATCCAGGCGAGCCCCTTCGCGCCGAGCTCTTTCTTGACGAACGCCTCGAGCCGGTCGATCTCGCTGCGCGTCAGCGCCTCGGCCTCGTGGATCGGCAGGCACTTCACCACGCCGCCCCTCGCGACGGCCGCACCGAAGGCCTTGAAGCCGGTGTCGCGGAACAGGTCGGTCAGCTCGACCAGCTCGAGCTGCACGCGCGTGTCGGGCTTGTCCGAGCCGTAACGGCTCATCGCCTCGGCGTAGGACATGCGCGGGAAGGGCTGCGGCAGCTCGATGCCGATCGTCTCGCGCCACGCGCGCCGCGTCAGATCCTCGAGCACGGGCAGCACGTCCTC
The DNA here is from genome assembly GCA_036560185.1 of Myxococcota bacterium. GTDB lineage: Bacteria > Myxococcota_A > UBA9160 > UBA9160 > UBA6930 > VGRF01. Next base: position 1,417 of record DATBRS010000269.1, on the reverse strand, counting down.
GACACCGACGAAGCTCATCTCGAGGTCGATCTGCGTGAACTCGAGCTGCCGGTCGGCGCGCAGATCTTCGTCGCGGAAGCAGCGCGCGATCTGGAAGTAGCGGTCGAAGCCCGAGACCATGAAGAGCTGCTTCATGATCTGCGGCGACTGCGGCAGCGCGTAGAACGCGCCGGGCTGGAGGCGGCTCGGAACCAGGAAATCGCGCGCGCCCTCCGGCGTGGCCTTCGCGAGGATCGGCGTCTCGATCTCGAGGAAGCCGTGCTCGGCGAGCGTCGTGCGCGCGCTCTGGTAGAGCGCGTGACGCGTTCGCAGGCTGCGCTGGAGCGGCGGGCGGCGCAGGTCGTGGATGCGGTGGCGCAGTCGCGTCAGCTCGTCCGCGCCGGATTCCTCCTCGATCGCGAACGGCGGCGGCGTCGCGACGTTGAGGATCCGCAGCTCGCGCGCGACCAGCTCGACCTCGCCGGTCGGCAGCTTCGGATTGCGCGTCTCCGCGGAGCGGCGCTCGACCACGCCGCGCACGGCCACCACGAACTCACTGCGCAGCTCGCCAGCGCGCGCGTGCACGTCGGCCGAGACCTCGGGGCGGAACACGCACTGCACGAGGCCTTCGCGGTCGCGCAGGTCGGCGAAGATCACGCCGCCGTGGTCGCGCGCGCTGTGCACCCAGCCGGTCACGATCGCTTCGCGCCCGATCGCGTCCGCACGCAGCGCGCCGCAGTAGTGCGTGCGGCGCAGACTGCCGAGCGGATCGAGGCGCGCGCTCTCGCGCGCGCTCGCGACCGTCTGCCCGCCCTGGCTCTCGCTCATCGCCCAATCCTCGAAGCGCCTTCGAGGAGGCCCCGAAGTCTGCGGAATCGTGAGGAAAAACGGGCGTGGATTAGCAGAGTGCCGCGGGGGCTGTCATGCGCGGCGGCGCGCTCAGGCGAGCTCGCTCGCCGAGCACACGCGGTCGCGGCCCTGGGATTTCGCGCGGTACATCGCCTTGTCGGCGGCGTCGAGCAGCGCCTCGCGCGTGCGACCGTGCGCCGGATACGTGGACAGACCGATGCTGCAGGTGAGCCGCAGTGTGCGCCCGCCGTCGGCCTCGAAGGCGTTGTCGGCGACCCACTTGCGGATGCGGTCGGCGATCACGCGCGCGCCGCGCTCGGCCGTGTCGGCGAGCAGGATCGTGAACTCGTCGCCGCCGTAGCGCGCGACCGTGTCCACCTGCCGCACGGATTGCGCGAGCAGCCGCGAGAGCTGGCGCAGCACGCTCGTGCCGACCAGGTGGCCGTGGGTGTCGTTCACCAGCTTGAAGCGATCGAGGTCGATGAACAGGATCGAGAGCTCGTTGCCGTAGCGCTCCGAGCGGCGCACCTCGCGGTCGAGGGCTTCGAGCAGATAGCGCGCGTTGTAGACGTCGGTCGCGTCGTCGACG
>DATBRS010000268.1:0-9566 GCA_036560185.1 Myxococcota bacterium | reverse complement strand
AAAGACGGTTCCTAGTCGAATGCCGAGCAGATCTCCTCGTGCGGTCGGGAAAACCGTGGCGCGGTCGGCGCGCAACAGCCGTGCCGTCGGACGTACGATCCGCGCCACATCGTGAAGCGGCGAAGCTGGAAACCTGGCAATTCGACGCCACATGTCCGATTCGGTCGGGAGGAAGAGAACGTCGCGCCCCCGCGTCGCCCACGCTCCGCGATTGTCCATATGCTGCACGATCTCGACGCCTCGCTCGATGCGAAGCATCCGGAAGCCAATCGCATCGGCGTACTCCGACACTCCGGTCGCCCTACCCATTTATCGATCCAGCCGCACAGCCGCTCCCGTCGCGATCGACTGCTCGATCGCGAACGTGACGCGGCTCGCGGCGGCGATCTCGGCGAGCGTCATCGGGGACGCCGCGCCGCTGCGCACGGCCTCGACGATCTCCTTGACTGCCGCTGACTGGCCCTTGTCCTGGTTGAAGGTACGGACGTCGCTGCGGCCGCTGATGTGCGTGCGCCGATAGTTATGGCAGTGCGCGGTCTTGCCGTCGCACGAGACCTCGAAGCGCTCCTTCGGAAGCTCGGCGCCCGCGTGGGCGAGGTACTCGATGGTGGCGGTCGAGCCGTCGTCCCAGCCGAGCAGCGCGACGACGGAGTCGTCGGTGGCGTCGCGGCCGAGCGCGCGCGCGTAGACCGTGCGCGGCGGCGCGCCCACCAGGAACTGGCAGGTATCGACGAAGTGGCACACCTCGCCGATCACGCGCCCGCCCCCCACCGCGCGCTCGGTGATCCAGCTCGCGCGCGGCGGCGCGCCCGCGGCCACCGTGTAACGAATGGCCAGCGCCGTCGAGCGATTGGCGAACGCGTCGCGGATCGCGCGCGCGTGCGACGAGAAGCGGCGGTTGTAACCGACCACGAGGAACTTCCCGCGCGCGGCCTCGACGATCGCGTCGATCTCCGCATTGCTGAGCCCCGCCGGCTTCTCGAGCCACACCGCCTTGCCCGCGCCGAGCGCGTGAATGGCGTGCTCTGCGTGGCTGTCGTGGCGCGTCGCGATGAACACGAGATCGCCGCCCGCTGTCTCGATCGCCTGCATCGCGTCGGTGCCGCAGTGCGCGAAGCCGTAGCGCTCGGCGGTGCGGCGCGCGCTCGGGCCCGTCGCGGTGGCGACCGCGACCTTGCGCACGCCGGGCACGTCCGCGAGCGCGGGCAGCAGCACGGACTTGGCGTAGTTCCCGGCGCCCACGAACGACACGCCCACGCTCCCGCGCACGACCGCGTGGGGAGCGGCGCCGAGCGCGAGGCTGTGCTTCGTGCCGGCGCGAACGTCGTAGCGGAAGAGCGCCGCGATGTCGGAGGTCTCGCCGCGGTAGAGCGCGTCGTAGGCCTCGAGCGCCTCGCCGAACGGTCGGATCTTCGGGTGCAGCTGATCGAGCTTCACGCTGCCCTGAGCGATCAGGTGCAGGAAGGCCTGCAGGTTGCGGTTCTCGGTCCAGCGCACGAAGGGCAGCGGGTAGTCGTAGCCGTGCTCCTCGTAGGCGCGGTCGTAGCGCCCCGGGCCGTACGACATCGACATGCGCAGCTCGAGCTCCTTCTCGTAGAAGGGCCGCCGCTCGAGCTCCATGGGCATCGCGCCGACCATGGCGACGCGGCCGCGCGGGCGGCACAGCTCCGCCGCGAGATGCAGCGGCGCCGCGGTCTGCGCCGAGGCGGTCACGACGGCGAAGTCGGCGCCGTAGCCGCCGGTGGCGGAATCCTTCCAGCCCCCGGGCACGCCGCCCGGCGCGGCGCCCCATTCGGCGCCTTGCTCGAGCGCCTGCTTCACGCGCTCGGGCATGAGGTCGATGCCCAGCACGCGGCAGCCGTTTGCGCGCAGCAGCTGCACGGTGATCTGCCCGATCAAGCCGAGGCCGATCACGGCCGCGATCTCGCCGAGCGTCGGGTTTGCGATGCGCACGCCTTGCAGCGCGATCGCGCCGATCGTCGCGAACGCGGCGTGCTCGGTGGCAACGGTCTCCGGGATCGCGGCTGCCAAGTTCTCAGGGATCACGACGAACTCGGCGTGGTTCGCGTAGCCCGCGCCTGCGCATGCGACGCGGTCGCCCGGCGCGAAGCGCGTGACGCCTTCCCCGACCGATTCGACCATGCCCGCGCACGAGTATCCGAGCGCCTGCGGCGAATCGAGGCGATTGATCACGGTGCGGTAGGTGGCGAGCGGCCCTTCCTCCTTCAGCTTGCGGAAGACCTGTCGCGTGAGGTCGGGCCGCGAGCGTGCCTTGCCGAGCATCGACATACGCGCGAACTCGAGCGACATGGCCTCCGTGCCCGAAGACACGACCGAGAAGTGATTGCGCACGAGGATCTGCCCGTGGGCCGGCGAGGGCGCCGGGACGTCGATGATCTCGAGCGCGCCGGTGCGCGCGTTCTGCACGATCTGCTTCATGACGGGGACCTCTCGATGTGGCCGGCCCAGCCGGGATGCGGCTGAAACGGCCGTTCGCAGTCGATCTCTTCGAGCGCGCGTTCGCGCAGCGAGGCCAGCTCATTCGTCGTCTCGAACACGCGCACATCTAGCGGAGTGCGCACGGCCGTCACGCGCGGCCCGCGGTCGCGCATCAGCTCGCGCACCTTCGGCACGCGCTCCCAGTCGAAGCCCATGAGGCGCAGCGCGGCGAGGTCGACGGCGACCGGATCGGTGCCGGCGAGGATCGCGCCGAGCGGGCGATCGTTCGGCGCGAGCGGCCCCGCGCCTTCGCCCGCGACGATGCCGTCGAGCACCGTGAGCACGGCGCGCACCGGCGCGGGCGCGTCGAGCCGCAGCCGCTCCGCGTCGGAGTAGTAGAGCGCGCGGTTCAGGTCGCAGACCATGCGCCAGGTGGTGCGGTTGCCGTGCCAGTTGCCGCTGCGGATGAACTCGTCGCCGCGCAGTGCCCACTCGGCGCGGCGCGCGAGCCGCAGCGCGCCCGTGGCGCGGCCGCGCGCGAGCCAGCCGCGCGCGAGCTCGACGGCGCGGCTCCGCAAGCGATCCACCAGCGCGCCGCCCGGGAATTCGTCGCCGCCCGCGCCCACCGTGTGGTGCGGCAGCCAGTTCTTGTCGCCGTTGACGCCGACCAGGTTCTTGAGTGCGAGCGTGACGCCGGTCTTCTTGTGCGTCTTCAGCTTCGGCAGGTTCACGATCAGGTCCGCGCGCAGCACGCTCTCCGACAGCAGGTACGCGTTGCGTCCCGCGGAATGCTGGGCCCCGGTTGCGGCCGGGTCGTAGTCGGCGCCGCGCATGCGCGCCGGGTCGAGGCCCGAGCCTGCGAAGAAGCTCGCGCTGCCGAGATCGACCGCGCGGTAGCCGAGCGGATCGCCGGGCAACGGCTTGCGCGCGACGATCACGCCGTCGGCGGTCTCGACGGCCTCGCGGCGCAGGTCGATCCACTCGAAGCCGCGGCGCAGCTCGCTCTCGTAGAACGCGCGTATCGCGGGCAGGCCGGCGAGCTCGGCGACGCGCTCCCAGTCGCAGTCTTGTTGGGGCGCCTCGGCGAGCGCCACGCTGCCCTCCGCGCCGACCGCGAGCGCCGCGTAGTCGAGCAGCGCGCGAATCACGGCGCCGTGGGTGACGACGCTCTCCGGGGTCGCGCCCGCGGTCGGGTTCCAGTGGCGGATGAAGTTCGGCTTCAGCACGACGCGGCCGCCGCGCCGGACGAGCGCGCCGAGCGGGTTCCAGCTCGCGCTGCCGAACCGCGCGGCGTCGAGCCCGAGTGCCGCGAGCGCGGCCCGCGCCGCGGCGTAGACCGAGCTCGCGGGGCCCGCGCCGACGCGCTCGCCCAGCAAGGGAGCGAGCTCGGGGTACGCGGCGCCCGGATGGAACGGCGCCGCGAGCCCCTGATAGCTCGGCCGCGTGCGCGCGAGTCCGACGCGAATCATTGCGCCCTCACCGTCGCGAAGTTCCCGAGATAGGACTTCACGGCGCGGAACTTGCCGTTGGGCTCGCGCGCGATCGCTTCGGTCAGCTCCACCGAGATCGCGATCTCGTCGCCGAGCCGCTTGCGAATCTCCTGTACGAGCAGCGCCTCGCTCGCGCTGCGCCAGTCGGCCGACGGCACGACGAACACGCGGATGCGATTCGGCCGATCCTGCACGATCTGCGCTTCCGAGACCGAGGTCTGCTGCTTGAACACGTGATCGAGCCGCCCGATCAGACGGCCGTCGGGAGTCGCGACGTAGTCCTCGACGCGGCCCTCCACCGACAGGAATGAATCCCCGGGGCGGCCGCACGGGCAGGGCGTCTTCGCGCGCGTGCCGACGTCGCCGATGCGGTAGCGCAGGAAGGGCAGCGCTTCGTTGCCGAGGCCCGTGACGAGCAGCGGGCCGCGCACCCACGCATCCGTCTCTTCGAGCGGCTCCACCTCGACGATCCCGTACTCCATGTCGACGTGCAGGCGGTCCTCGGCGCACGCGCCCATCGACACCGCGAGCTCGCTGCACGCGTAGTGATCCCGCACCGGCGCGCCGAACGCCTCGGCGATCACGTCGCGCTGGAACTCGAGCAGCGATTCGGAGGACGTGAAGACGGCGACGAGCTTGCCGCGCGGGAGCGGGCGCTTCTCCGCGAGCATGGCGCGCGCGACGAGGTGCAGCGCCGAGGGATAGCCCTGCGCGTAGCGCGCGGGCGTCTCGTGCACGGCGCTCACGTAGGCGGCCATGTTCGCGGGCGCCATGTGGTAGACGGAGAAGAGCGTCTGCCCGGCCCAAGCGTTGCGGCGCCAGAACGGCGGTCGCCGCTGGCGGAACGGCACGATCATGCGCCCGTTGAAGGTGATGTTGGGGTCTTCCACGTTGGCGCCGAAGGCGCGGCGTTGGCGCCAGACGGCGGCGAAGCTCTCGGCGATGCGCTCGGGCGTCGCGAACAGCCGCAGCGCGGTGCCGGTGGTGCCCGACGTCGAGATCCGCACGCGCCGGTGCGCAGGGACGTTCTCGGCGAGGAACTCGCGCCAGCGCTCGCGATAGACCGCCTTGTCGAGCGGCTTGATCGCGCCGAGCGTCGCTGCGATCGCGTCCTCGGGTTCGTACTTCTGCGAGGGCGGCTGCAAGTCGCGGTAGTACGGCACGTGCTCGCGCGCGTGGCGCACGATGCGATCGAGGCGTTCGCGCTGCTCCGCGCGCAGATGCAGCAGCGGTCCCTCGACCGAGAGCTCCCAGGCCGCGAGCGTGCGGTGGAAATCCTCGCTGAAGCGCGTGCGCGCGACCCAATAACCCGCGGCGGAGTTCGCGACGTTCTGCGCGAACACCGGCAGCGCTTCGTAGAGCGGGTTCACGCCGCGCGCTCCGCGAGGAACTGCGCCATGCGGCGCGCGAGCGCCTCGCGCCGGAAGCCTTGCTCCGCCCACGCGCGCGCCCGCGCCGCGAGCCGCCGCGCGCGCTCGGGCTCGCGCCGCAGCGCCGCGATCGCCGCCGCCAGCGCATCGGCGTCCTCGGCGTCGATCGCGACGCCCACCTCCGCGTTCTCGACCAGCTCGCGCACCTCGCCCTTCGGCGCGCTCAGAAGGATCGGGCGCTCCATCGCGGCGAACTCGAACAGCTTCGACGGGATCACCGTCTCGAACACCGGCAGATCGCGCAGCATCACGAGCAGCACGTCGAGCGAGGCCAGCCAAGCGGGCACTTCCTCGCGCGGCAGCAAGCCGGTGAAGTGCACGTTCGCGAGGCCGCGCCGCTTCGCCTCCTGCTCGATGCGCGCGCGATCCGCGCCGTCGCCCACGAACACGAAGTGCACCTCGGGATCGGCGAGGCGCTCGGCGGCGTCGAGCACGGTGACGAGGCCGTGCGCGAGGCCGAGCGTGCCCACGTAGCCGACGCGGAAGGCGCCGCCGATGCCGTGGCGTGCGAGCAGCTCCGGCGAGGGCGGGCGCGGCGTCCAGGCGTCGCCGTCGATGCCGTTGTAGACGAGCGCGATGCGGCTCTCGGGCACGCCGCGCGCGGCGACGTGCCGCGCGAAGGCGCGCGTCACGACCACGACGCCGCTCGCGCGGCGGTAGAGCGCGCGCTCGACCGCCTCGAGCAGGCGCACCGGCAGCGAGCCGCGCCGCAGCTGCCCCAGCGCGACGATCGATTCGGGCCAGAGGTCGCGCACCTCCAGCACGAACGGGCGGCGCTTCAGCGCGCCGACCAGCGCGCCCGCGATGCCGCAGAAGAATTGCGGGCTGGTGGCGACCACGACGTCGGGCCGCTCCGCGCGGAACGAGGCGAGCACGGCGGTGAGCATGAACGCGAGGTAGCTCGCGCTGCGCTTCACGAAGCCTTCGTTCGCGGTGACGTACATCCAGGTGCGCAGCACGCGCACGCCGTCGCGGCGCTCTTCCTGCAGCCAGCGGTTCGCGTAGCCGGGGAAGAGCTGACCGCGCGGGTGATTGGGAACGCCCGTAATGACCGTGACGTCGTGCCCGTCTCGCACCCACGCGCGCGCGTGCTCGTGCACGCGGTTCGCCGGCGCGTTCACTTCCGGGGGGTAGTAGTGCGTGAGGAACAGGATCTTCACGGACGCTGGCACCCCTCGGGCCCGCGCTTCGTGAGCGCCGAGCCGCGCTTTAGAAGAGCGTGTAGATGAACGGCGCGACGGCGCCGGCGCTGTGCGTCAGCACGATCAGCCCGGTCAGCAGCACCAGCGTCAAGAAGATCGGGGCGAGCCACCACTTCTTGCGCACGCGCATGAATTGCCAGAGCTCGGAGAGCAGCGATCCCATGTTGTCGTCCTTCGCTCGCCTGCGGCTCGCTGCGCGCGGCGTGGCGCCGCTTGCGGCCGTTGTTTCGAGGGTTCTGTTGGAGACGTCCGAGTCAGTCGAGCGCGAAGCGATCGCGCCAATCGAAGTCTTCGACCAGCTCGGGTTGATCCGCCTTGCGCAGGATCTGATTCCCGAGCACGAGCACGTCCATGTTCGTGCGCATGAAGCACAGGTACGCGTCCTCGGGCGTGCATACGATCGGCTCGCCGCGCACGTTGAAGCTGGTGTTGATCAGCACCGGACAGCCGGTGCGGCGATCGAACTCCCGCAGCAGGCCGTAGAACTCGGCGTGCTGGTCCTCGCGCACGGTCTGCAGCCGCGCCGAGCCGTCGACGTGGGTGATGCCCGCGAGCGCACTCTTGTAGCGCGTGACTGGGCCCGCAGACGTCTCCACCTGGTACGGCTCGAGCTGCTTCACCTGGCACACGAGCAGCATGTAGGGGCTCTCGCGATCGATGTCGAACCAGTCGCCCGCCTTCTCGGCGAGGCAGGCCGGCGCGAAGGGCCGGAAGCTCTCGCGGAACTTGATCTTGAGATTCACGCGCTGCCAGTTCTCGCGGTTGCGGGAGTCGGCGAGGATCGAGCGCGCGCCGAGCGAGCGCGGGCCCCACTCCATGCGCCCTTGGAACCAGCCGATCACGGCCTGCTCTTCGTCGAGCACGCGAGCGGTTTCCTTCAGCATGTCCTCGCGCGCGTACGTCTGATAGGGCGCGCCGCGCTTCTCCAGGAACTTGCGGATCTCCTCGTCGCTGAAGCTCGGGCCCCAGAACGCGTGCTTCATCTCGAAGCGCCGCGGCCGCTTCAGCACGCAGTGCTCGGCGAACAGCGCCGCGCCGAGCGCGCCGCCGGCGTCGCCCGCGGCGGGCTGGATCCAGACGTCGTCGAACACGCCGCTGCGCATCAGGTGCCCGTTCGCGACGCAGTTCAGGGCGACGCCGCCTGCGAGCACGACGTTCTTCATGCCGGTCTTCTTGCGCAGGTCGCGCGCCATCCCGAGCACGACTTCTTCGGTGACGCGCTGAATGCTGGCCGCGACGTCCCAGTGGAACTCTTCCATCTTCGATTCGGGCAGCCGGCGCGGCCGGCCCATCGCCTCGTCGAAACGCGCGTTCGTCATGGTGAGGCCGTAGTCGAACGCGAAGTACTTCATGTCGAGCTTGAACGAGCCGTCGTCGCGGATGTCGATGAAGTGGCGCTTGATGAGGTCCACGTACTTCGGCTGTCCGTAGGGAGCCGCGCCCATCACCTTGTACTCGGCGCTGTTCACTTTGAAGCCCAAATAATAAGTGAAGGCGCTGTAGAGCAGGCCGAGCGAGTGCGGGAAGCGGATCTCGTTCAGCAGCTCCAGCTGGTTGCCGCGGCCGACGCCCGCCGTCGAGGTCGCCCACTCGCCCACGCCGTCGAGCGTGAGGATCGCGGCCTCCTCGAACGGCGAGGGGAAGAACGCGGACGCCGCGTGGCTCTGGTGGTGCTCGGCGAACAGGATCTGCCCCTCGTAGCCGAGCGCGCTCTTCAGCGCCTTCGGCACCAGCAGCTTCTCCTTCAGCCAGATGGGGATCGCCTTCGTGAACGACGGCAGCGAGCGCGGGAAGGTCGCGAGGTAGGTGGTGAGGATGCGCTCGAACTTGAGCAGCGGCTTGTCGTAGAACACGACGTAGTCGAGGTCCGCGAGCCGCAGCCCGGTCTCCTCGAGGCAGTACTGCACGGCCTTGGCGGGCACCGCCTCGTCGTGGCGTTTGCGCGTGAAGCGCTCCTCGTGCGCGGCCGCGGCGAGCTGGCCGTCGACGAGCAGCGCCGCGGCGGCGTCGTGATAGAAGCAGGAGAGGCCGAGGATCTTCACCGCATCACCTCTAGAAGAGCCGCTTCGCGCGCTCGAGATCCGGGCTCGTGACGCTGTCGGCCGGATTCCACGCGCTGCCGGCGGCGCGCAGCAGGCGCTTGTGCAGGAGATCCTGCCGCGTCGCGCTCATGACCAGCGCGACCGGCCCGATCGCCACGACGTAGGCGACGACCAGGATGATCAGGGTCTGCACCTCGGCGAAGGCCGCGGCGATCTCGAGCCAGCCGCTGAGCAGGCGCGAGAAGAACGACGTCGCAGCCTCGCTCATGCGCGCTCCAGTTCGTTCGCGAGCACGGCGACGATGCGCTCCGCAGCGCGCCCATCCCACAGCTGGGGGACGCGCCCGCGCTTCGTCTCGCCCGCGAGCAGCTTTTTCACCTCGGCGCGAATCGCGGCCGGGTCCGTGCCCACGAGCGTGTTCGTGCCCTCGCTGACCGTAATGGGTCGCTCGGTGTTCTCGCGCATCGTGAGGCAGGGCACGCCGAGCGCGGTGGTCTCTTCCTGCACGCCGCCGGAATCCGTGAGCACGAGGCGGGCGTCGGCCATCAGCGCGAGGAAGTCGAGGTAGCCGAGCGGCTCGGTGGCCATCAGCCGCGGCGCGCGGCCGCCGAGCTTCTGCTCGATCGCAGCGCGCGTGCGTGGATGCACCGGGAACACGACGGGCAGCTCGCGGTGCACGTCCTCGAACACCGCGAAGAGCGCCGCGAGCTTCGCCGCGTCGTCCACGTTACTCGGCCGGTGCAGCGTGAGCGCGACGTATTCGCCGGCGCGCAGGCCGAGCCTCGCGAGCGTCCCGCGCTCGCGCGCGCGCGCGAGGTTCGCGACCAGCGTGTCGATCATGACGTTGCCGACGAGATGGATGCGCGCGGCGTCCACGCCCTCCCGAAGCAAGTTCGCGCGCCCGGCGGGCTCCGTGACGAACATCCAATCCGAGATCGCGTCGGTGAGCACGCGGTTGATCTC
>DATBRS010000267.1:0-13387 GCA_036560185.1 Myxococcota bacterium | reverse complement strand
TCAGCGCTCACCTAACACCCAGCACGCCGCGCAGCGGCCGAGCGCTGAGCCGCAGCGGCCCCCGCCCCCGCGCGTCCGCGCTGCCTGCGCTGCCCGCGCCGAGCACGCTTCCTCCCGCGCGCGGAGTCCTCGACCGCGCGCGCCGCCGCCCCGCCCTATCCGTTGCGCTTGGCGAAATCGCGCAGCAACGAAGCGAGCGCCTCACAACCCGAGAGAGGAAACGCGTTGTACACGCTCGCGCGCATCCCGCCGACGGAACGATGCCCTTTGAGCCCCGACATCCCCGCCTGCTCCGACGCCTTCACGAAAGCCGCGTCCAGCTCCGGCGTCGGCGTGCGGAAGGTGATGTTCATCAGCGAGCGGCTCCCCTCCCCTGCATGGCACTCGTAGAACCCGCCCGCTGCTTCGAGGGCCGCGTACACCACCTCCGCCTTCCGGCGGTTCTGCTGCTCCATCGCGCCGAGCCCACCCTGCTTGCGGATCCACTCGAGCACGAGACCCATCAGGTAGATCGAGAGCGTGGGCGGCGTGTTGTAGAGCGAGCCCTCTTTCGCGTGGGTGTCGTAACGCAGCATGGTCGGCAGCTCGCGCGCGCGGCGCTCCACGAGGTCGCGGCGCATCACCACGAGCGTCACGCCCGCGGGCCCGAGGTTCTTCTGCGCGCCCGCGTAGATCACGCCGTAACGCTTCACGTCGAGCGGGCGCGAGAAGATGTCGCTCGACGCGTCGCACACGAGGTACGCGCCGCCGGGCGGCGCGGGCGGCTCGCTGCTCCACTGCGTCCCGAAGATGGTGTTGTTCGACGTGAAGTGCGCGTAGACCGGCGCCGCGCTGTAACGAATCTCGTCGGCGCGCGGGATGCGGCGGTAGTTTCCCTCGGCGCAGGTCGCGGCGACGTGGGTCTTGCCGTAGAGCTTCGCTTCCTTCAGCGCCTTCTCCGACCAGGCGCCGGTCAGCAGATAGTCCGCGGTGCCGTCGGACGGCAGTAGGTTCGCGGGGATCTGGAAGAACTGCGTCGACGCGCCGCCCTGCAAGAACAGCACGGCGTAGTCATCAGGGATTCCCGCGAGCGCGCGGCAGTCGGCCTCGACCTGCTTCATCACGCGCTCGAACGGGCCGCCGCGATGGCTGTGCTCGGCGATGCCGATGCCGGTGCCGTCGAAGTCGAGCAGCGCCCCCTGCGCTCGCTGCAGCACCTCGAGCGGCATCACGGCGGGGCCGGCGGAAAAGTTGAAGATGCGCTCGCTCGCCACGGCGTTGCCTCACTAGATTGGGCCGAGCTTTGTAGCGGACACCACCCGTGGATGCCGTCGTCGAAACCCGCAGTGGCCGAGTGCGCGGCAGCGTGCGCCGTGGCGTGCTCACGTTCCTCGGCATTCCGTACGCGCGCGCCGCGACCGGCCGGCTGCGCTTCCTCCCACCGCAATTGCCCGAGCCGTGGCCTGGTGTGCGCGATTGCTTCGAGCCCGGCCAAGGCGCGCCGCAGCGCAGCGCGCTGCCGAGCTGGCTGCAGGGGATCGTCGGAAACCCCGTCGCGACGGGCGAGGACTGCCTGCGCCTGCACGTCTTCACGCGAGACGCCGAGCCGCGCCGCCGCCCCGTGCTCGTGTGGCTGCACGGTGGGGCCTTCGTGTTCGGCTCGGGCAGCGCGCCCGTCTACGACGGCGCGCGACTCGCGCTCGAGCACGACGTCGTCGTGATTACGGTCAACTATCGCCTCGGCGCACTCGGCTTCGGCCAGCTCGACGCCGTCGCGCGCGGCGGCCCCTTCGCGTCGAACATCGGGCTGCGCGATCAGCTCGCCGCGCTCGCGTGGGTGCGCGACAACGCCGCCGCGTTCGGCGGCGATCCCGGCCGAGTGACCGTGTTCGGCGAGAGCGCGGGCGCGATGAGCATCGGCGCGCTGCTCGGCAGCCCGCTCGCGCGCGGGCTCTTTCAGCGCGCGATCTGCCAGAGCGGCGCGGCGCATCACGTGTCGTCGCGCGAGGGCGCCGCGCGCATGGCGCACGCGCTGCTGGGCGCACTCGACCTCGCTCCCGCGAGCGCCGAGCGCCTGTGCGACGTGCCGCTCGCCGCGCTGCTGGACGCGCAGCAACGCGCGAGCGCCAGCGTGCCCGCGCCGTTCGGGCTCCTGCCCTGGCAGCCCGCGCAGGACGACGACGTCTTACCGCGCCCCCCGCTCGACGCGATCGCGGCGGGCAGCGCGCGCGGCGTATCGCTGCTGCTCGGAACCAATCGCGACGAGTACAACCTCTTCCTGCTGAACGGCGCCGTGCGCGCGATGGACGAGACGCGCCTGCGCACCGTAATCACTCGCGTGATCGGACCTGCGCGCGCAGACGCTGCGCTCGCGCTCTACCGCGAGCTACTGCCGCGCGCTCTCCCGATCGAGCGCTGGAGCCTGTTGCAGACGCATCGCGTGTTTCGCGCGCCCGCCGAGCGCCTCGCCGAGCTCGCGGCTGAGCACACGCGCGAGACTTGGTCGTACCTCTTCACCTGGTCGCCGCTGCTGGCGCCGGGCCGCGTGGGCGCGTGTCACGCGCTCGAGCTTCCGCTCGTGTTCGGCACGCATCGCCGTCCCGCGCTGCGCATGCTCTACGGCGGAGCCGGCGCGCTCTCCCGCGCGATGCAAGCGAGCTGGGTGAGCTTCGCGCGCGAAGGCGCGCCCGCGGACCCACGCTGGAGCGCGCACCAGCCCGGGCGAGCGCCGCACGTGCTCGGGCCGCGCGATGACGCCGCACTCGAGCGCTTCGAGCGGGCGCGCGCGCTGTGGGCGGAGCTGGGGCACGGGCCGCGCGAGCTGCTCTGAGCGCAGCCGAGGCTGCCGCCGCGCCGAGCGAGGCGACTGCGCGGCTCAGCGCTCGGGAGCCGCGCCGCCTCGCACCACCTCGTCGTACACGCGCCGGATCGCGTCGGTGTGCCGCGCGTAGTCGTCGAGCAAGGGCACGCGCGACGTTCCACTGCGCTGCGACGCCGCGTAACCGAGCGAGCGCGCCACGCTGTCGAGATCGGCGCGGTCGGCGCCGAGATCGCTGATCGAGCGGTTCTCGACGATGCGCAGGCGGCTCGCGAGGCGCTGCAAGAACGCCCAGCCGGAGCCGAGCGCCGCGGCCTGCTCCGGGCGCAGCAACCCGAGGCGCGCGCAGCGCTCGATCGCCGCCGCGGTCGTGGCCAGCTCGAGCAGCCCGGGTTGCGCGGCGCCGTGCTGGAGCGCGAGCAGCTGCACGATCGTCTCGACGTCGAACAGTCCGCCGCGCCCGAGCTTGAGATTGCGCCGCTGCGCGTTCTCGTGCGCGAGCTCGCTCTCGACGCGCCGGCGCACGCGGTCGATCTCGGCCGCCGCACCGTCGGGCAGTGGGCGCGCCAACAGGCGCAGGCGCAGCGCCTCGAAGCGTGCGGCGAGCGGCGCGCTCCCGGCGACCGCCCGCGCGCGCAGCAGCGCCTGCCGCTCCCAGAGCTGCGCCTGCTGCTCGTGGTGACGCGCGAAGCCGGCGAGCGAGCTGACGAGCACGCCCTGGTTCCCCGACGGGCGGAGCTGCGCGTCGACCTCGTAACAAATGCCCTCGTCGGTGCGGGTCTGCAGCGCCCAGCTGAACTTCTGCGCGAGCCGCACGAACGGCTCCTGCGCGAGCGCGACGTCGTGCGCGGCGACGCCAGGCAAGTCGTAGAGAAAGATCACGTCGAGGTCGCTGCCGTAGCCGAGCTCGCGGCTGCCGAGCTTGCCCATGCCCACGATCAGGAACTCGCCGCGCGCGATGCCCTCGAGCGCGCCCCGCGCCGAGCGCGCGAGCTGTGCGCGCGCGACCTCCAGGCCCGCGCCGATGCACGCCTCGGCGACGTCCGTCAGCGCCGCCTCGACCTCGCTCTGCGCGATGCCACCCGACAGGTCGAGCAAGCCGATGTTCACCAGCTCGCGTTGCTGGAAGAGCCGCATCGCTGCGAGCGCGCCCTCCTCGTCCGCGCCGGCCCCGGCCGAACGCTCGGCGCGCAGCGAGGCGAGGCTGCCTTCGAGCTCCTCGCGCGTCGCGAGCAGGCGCGCCGGATCGTCGAAGATCGGCTCGATCAGCACCGGCACGCGCGCGACCACGTCGGAGAGGAAGCGCGACATCGCGAACAGGCCGATGAGCCGCGGCACGAGCTCGGGGCGGTCGAGCAGCAGTCCGAAGTAGAAGCTGCGCCCGCCGACGCCCTCGACGAAGCGCAGCCAGTTGTTGGTGGCGCGCGCGGGATCCGGCGACGCGGCGATCTCGATCGCGACGCGGTCCGCGAGCGCGCCGAGCTGCTCCGCCATGCGCGGCGAGGCGAACAGGCGCGGCGCCTGCTCGCGCATGTGATCGAGCAGCTGCGCGCCGCCGCCGGGCCGCTGCACGAGGCCGTCGAAGCGCGCGCGCACCGCGCCGCGCACGCGCTCGATGCGCGCGTCGAAGCGCGCGAGCGCATCGGCGCCGGAGAAGAGCGTGCGTGCGAGGCGCTCGCGCGCCGGGCCGCTCGCGGGCAGCGCGTGAACCTGCCGCTCGTCCTCCATCTGCAGGCGGTTCTCGACGCGGCGCAGGAAGCGATACGCCGCGAGCAGCTCGTCGCGCATCTCGTTCGAAATGCGCTTCGCCTCGGCGAGCGCCACCAGCGCGCCCGGCGCCGAGCGCCCGCGCACCTGCGGCGCGCGCGCGCCGTGCAGCAGCTGCAGCGCCTGCGCCACGAACTCGACGTCGCGGATGCCGCCGGCGCCGAGCTTGATGTCGAGCTCCGCGTCGGCGTGCTCGCGCTCGATGCGCTGCTTCATCTCGCGAATCGACTCGATGCCCGCGACGTCGATCTTTCCCTGATAGATCATCGGGTCGATCTGGCGCGCGAGCCGCCAGCCGAAGGCGAGGTCGCCGGCGACCGGACGCGCCTTCATGAAGGCCGCGCGCTCCCAGGTCGCCGCGTAGCCGTCGTAGTAGAGCAGCAGCCGGTCGCTCGACGGCACGAGCGGGCTCATCGCGCCCTCCGGCCGCAGCTCGAGGTCGACGCGATACAGGAAGCCCTCGGGCCCGCGCTCGCCCATCGACTTGCCGAAGCGGCGCGCGAGCTGGGCGTAGTAGTCGGCGGGCGCGAGCTCGCGCGGGCCGCCGCTGAGCGGCTCCGCGCCCGGCGGCGGGCTCTCGTAGACGTAGATCAGGTCGACGTCGGACGAGTAGTTGAGCTCCTCGCCGCCGAGCTTGCCGAGGCCGAGCACGACGAAGCGCGGCGCCAGCTCGGCGCCGCTCGCCGTGCGCCACAGCGGCGGGCCGACTTCCGCGGCGAACTCGGCTGCGACGCGCGAGAACGCGCGCGAGAGAATCGCCTCGGCGAGCGCCGAGAGCTCGGCGAGCGTCTCCTGCACGCGCTCCTCGGGAACGAGCGTCTCCGCTGCGTCGCGCACCGTGATGCGCGCGAGCTCGGCGTACTTGAAGCGGCGCAGGATCCCGCCGAGCTCGGGGAACGAAGCGTGCGCCAGCTCGGCGTCGAGGTGCGCCGTCAGCTGCGCGAGCGTGCGCGGCGCGTGCAGCTCGTCCTCGAGCAGCGCGAACAAGAGGCCCGGCTCGCGCACCAGCGTGGCCGCGAGAAACGGCGCGGTCGCGCAGAGCGCGCGCAGCACGAGCGCAAATTCCTCGGGTCGCTCGCTGCGCGCGCGAGAGAGTCGGGCGGCGTCGTGCGCTGCGGCCGCGGCGATCACGCGCTCGGCGCGCGCGGCGCTGCGCTCGGGCTCGGGGCCCTCGTCGAACAGGTTCGCGTCGAGAGTCGTCACAGCCGGCAATATGAAAGGGGGCCACCCCATGGGCAATGCAGTCGCGTTCTCGACGGAGTGCGAAATCGCTGGAGAATCGCGCTTTGGGCCGGGCGCTTGCCGCCTCGTTGCCGGCGCGCGAGGCGTGCTGCTCGACACCTACCTCGCGCTTCGGGGTACAACTACAGCCATGAAGCACGTACTCCCCAAGCGTCGAAGCATGATTCCGAGCTCCTTCGTGGTGCGCGCGCTGACTTCTCAGGGGCGCCGCTACGCCTGCACGAACTGCGGTGAGCAGATGTTCGTGCAGTTCGATTCGGGGCTTTGCCCGCACTGCTACAACGGGCGCCGCCCGCTGCGCAGCTTGCAATCCGTGCGCGAGGTGCCGCTCGCGCTCGCGCTGGCGGGTGTGCTCGACGATCCGCAGCTCGACGATCTCGACGACGAGCGCGGCGCCTGCCGGCACGAGCGGCCGCACTCCTTCGCCGCACGCGGCTGAGCGCGCCGCACCGCTCGCGCGCTCAGGGCGCTTGCACTCGCGTCGCTCGCGTGCGACCCCGTGCGGGATGCACCCGATCTACCTGATCCGGCACGGCGAGACCGCGCTCAACGCGAACCGCACCCTGCAGCCGCCCGCGACTCCGCTCTCCGAACGCGGCCTCGCGCAGGCGGAGCGACTCGGCGAGCGCCTGCGCCCCGCGCGCCTCGCGCGCATCCTCGCGAGCGACCTCGCGCGCGCCGCGATGACGGCAGAGGCCGTTCGCGCCGCCACGGGCGCGCCGCTCGAGTTCGACGCCGAGCTGCACGAACGCAACTTCGGCGATCTGCGCGGGCGCTCCTACGACTCCCTCGGCTTCGACCCGTTCGCCGAGGGCTACGCGCCCCCGGCCGGCGAGAGCTGGGAGGTGTTTCACGCGCGCGTCGCGCGCGCTTGGCGCAACGTGCTCGGCGTCGCCGCGCGCACCGACGGTGCGCTCGCGGTGGTGACCCACGGCCTCGTGTGCCGCGGCGTGATCGCGTTCCACGCGCAGCCCGCGCCGGGGCTCGCTCCACCCGCCGGCTTTCGAAACACCTCGGTCAGCCTGCTCCAGGGCTCGCCTTGGCGCGCGACGCTGATCGACTGCGTCGCGCACCTCGACGACGCGCGCGAGACGGGCGCGGCCTAGCGCTCAGGCGATCGCCTTCGCGTTGCGCAGCTTGGCGACGTCCTCGCCCGCGATAAGCCGGGGGACGTTCCGCAACTAAGTCAACCAAATCGCGCCGCGAGCGTGAACTCGAGTTGGCGCAGCGCTCGCGATTGGAGCGGGCGCGCGCGACCCCATCGCCCCGCGTGAACGCGCGTTCGTTGACTTAGTTGCGGAACGTCCCCGGCTACGCGATCGCCTTCGCGTTGCGCAGCTTGGCGACGTCCTCGCCCGCGATGCCCCAATCCGCGAGCGCCTCGGTGGTGTGCTGGCCGGGATGCGGCGGCGGGCGCTTGATCTCGCCCGGCGTGCGGCTGAAGCGCGGCGACGGGCCGGGCTGCGTCACACCGGCGACATCGACGAAGGTCTTGCGCGCGATGTTGTGGGGGTGCGCGTACGCCTCGGGGATGGTGAGCACCGGCGCGAAGCACACGTCGCTGCCCTCCATCAGCGCGCACCACTCGTCGCGCGTCTTGGTCTTGAACAGCGCCGTGAGGCGCTGCTTCATCGGCCGCCACTGCGAGCGGTCCATCTGGTGGGGCAGCGTCTCCTTGTCGAGGCCGGTGAGCTGCAGCAGCTCGGCGTAGAACTGCGGCTCGATCGAGCCGATCGAGACGTGCTTGCCGTCCTTCGTCTCGTAGGTGTCGTAGAAGTGGGCGCCGGTATCGAGCAGGTTCGTGCCGCGCTCGCCCCAGCCGCCGCCCGCGTAGAAGCCGTGGATGAAAGCCATTAGGGTCGCGGCGCCGTCCACCATCGCTGCGTCGACCACTTGCCCCTTGCCCGAGCGGCCGCGCTCGACCAGCGCCGCGCACACGCCGAGCGCGAGCAGCATGCCGCCGCCGCCGAAATCGCCGACCAGGTTGAGCGGCGGCAGCGGCTTCTCGCCCTCGCGTCCGATGTGCGCGAGCGCGCCGGCCAGCGCGATGTAGTTGATGTCGTGGCCCGCGGCCTGCGCCATCGGTCCCTCTTGCCCGAAGCCCGTCATGCGGCCGTACACCAGCTTCGGATTCCGCTTCAGGCACACCTCCGGGCCGAGGCCGAGCCGCTCCATCACGCCGGGCCGGAAGCCCTCCGTCAGCACGTCGGCGCGCTCGATCAGCTTCAGCACGAGCTCGACGCCTTCGGGGTGCTTGAGATCGACGCCGATGCTGCGGCGACCGCGCGCGAGCACGTCGTTCGACGGCTTGTCGGGGAGCTCGGCGCGCACGGCGGCGGAGCGGTCGATGCGCAGCACGTCCGCGCCGAAGTCGGCGAGCATCATCGCGCAGAACGGGCCGGGCCCGATGCCAGTGATCTCGACGACCCGGATGCCTGAGAGCGGACCCGCCATCTGCGTTTCTCCTGCGCACGCGCGCGTTCGGGTAGAAGCGGCGGCATGGTACTCAGCCGCGCGCGCGACCGAAGCGGCCGAGCGCTGGATTGCGCCGGCCTCGCAAAGACCATCGAGCGGGGCGCGGGCGCCGCTGGTGCGCCGGCAAACGCGCGCGAAGCCCCGCGAAAACGCTCCGGACCGAAGGGCTTTTCTCACGCGCGGAGAAAGCGCGGCTTCCGACGGGAAGCGTGACCCTCGACACAAGAGGCGCAGGCCCCCGGGAGTAGCGTTTCTATCGCTTCGGAAGCCGGATGCGCGGATCGTCCGGGTTTCGCCGATACAGGATCACGGTATGCCCGACCACCCCACAGAGATCGGCGTGCGCGTGCGCAGCGAGCGCCTCGGCGAGCGCGTGCTTGTCCGCGGGAGCGTGCAGCCGAACCTTGATCAGCTCGTGGTCGCGCAGCGCGGCGTCGATCGCGCCGAGCACGGCGTCCGTGACGCCGGCGTCGCCCACCTGGACCAGCGCACGCCGCGGGTGGGCCTGCGCGCGCAGGAAGCGGCGCTGGAAGCCGGCCAGGCCACCGCTCTTTGCCTCGCTCATGGCGCGCAATCTACGGAACGCCGCGGGCTCGGTCGCGTGCGCGTCGCGCTCACGGCGCTCGTGCTCTGGTTCGGCGTGGCCTGCGCGACGAGCGCGCCGCCCGTGCCGATGTCCTTCGCGCCGACCCCGCGCGAGATGTCGCTGCCCGGCGTGCATCCGCCGCTCGCCTTCGCGCCGATCGCCGACGCCGATCCCGCTCCGCTGCTCGATCAGGCTCCGCCCGAGAGCGCGAGCCTGCTCTACGCGCGCGCGGTGCTCGAGAAGCGCGGCGCGAAGCTCGACGCCGTACAGCGCGAGGGCGTCGCCCGCGCGCTCATGCGCGCCGAGGCGGAGAACGGGCTGTCGGTGCTGATGACGCTCTCGCTGATCGAGCAGGAGAGCCGCTTCGATCCGCGCGCGGCCGGGCCCACCGGCTCGCTCGGCTTGATGCAGCTCCAGCCCGTGACCGCCCGCGAAGTGGCGCGCCAGCATGGCCTCGCCTGGCAGAGCGACCGCACCCTCTACGACCCCGTGCAGAACGTTCGCATCGGCCTCGCATACCTCGGCGCGCTGCTCGATCGCTTCGGCTCCACGGATCACGCGATGGCGGCCTACAACATCGGCCCCGGCGCGCTGAGCAAGCTGCTGAAGACGCGCCCGCTGCGGCACGGCCCGTACCTGAAGAAGGTGCACGCGCGCGCGGAGTCGATGCGCGCGGAGTTCGGCCACCCGGAGACCGCGATCGGCGGCTAGCGGCAGGCAGCGCAGGGACGCCGCTGACGGCGTTGCGGCCGGCTCGACGTATGACTTTCGATACGCCTTCGCCGGCCGCGCCTTGCCAGCGGCGCCCCTGCGCTGCCTGCCCGGTCTACCCTTCCGGGCATGCCGCGGGCTGCGCTCAGGGAGAAGGCTGCTCGGATTCAGGGCGTGCTCGATGCGCTGTATCCGGCGGCGCCGGTTCCGCTCGTGCACGAGGATCCGTTTCAGCTGCTCGTCGCCGTCGTGCTCTCGGCGCAGTGCACGGACGCGCGCGTGAATCTGGTGACGCCGGCGCTGTTCGCCGCGGCGCCCAACGCGGCCGCGCTCGCGGCGCTGCCGACTCCGCGCATCCTTCGCTTCATTCGCAGCTGCGGGCTCGCACCCACCAAGGCGCGCAACTTGAGGGCACTCGCTCAACAGCTCGTCGCGCGGCACGGCGGCGCGGTGCCGAAGACGTTCGCCGAGCTCGAGGCGCTGCCGGGCGTCGGCCACAAGACCGCGAGCGTCGTGCTGTCGCAGGGCTTCGGCATTCCCGCGTTCGCGGTCGACACCCACATCCATCGCGTGGCGACGCGCTGGGGCCTCTCGAGCGGACGCAACGTCGCGCAGACCGAGCGCGACCTGAAGGCGCTGTTCGCGGAGGCGAGCTGGGGAACGCTGCATCTGCAGCTGATCTACTTCGGCCGCGAGCATTGCCCGGCCCTGCGCCACGACGCGGCCGCGTGCCCGATCTGCGCGTGGGCTGCGGTGAAGCGCAGGCCAGGCGGTACGTTCGAGGGCAGGCATCCGGTCGGCCGACGGCCTAACAGGAGGAAACGATGAAGAAGCTCATCGATTGGTACTACCACCGCAACGGTTGAACGAGCTGCACGCGAGCGTCCAAGTTCATGGACGCCAAGAAGCTCCCGCCCGCCGAGACCGTCAGCGCCTCGAAGAAGCTCTCGCGCAAGGACGCGGAGGAGATCGCGAAGGGCGCGAGCCGCGTGATCGTCGCGAAGGGAAAGCAGGTGGAAGAGTTCGAGACCGGCGGCAAGGCGCCGAAGGCCGTGATCGAGGCCATGCTCGGCCCCACCGGCAACCTACGGGCGCCGCTGGTGCGTGCGGGCAAGACCGTGCTCGTGGGCTTCAACGACGAGGCGTGGACGAAGAATCTGGCGTGAGCTGGATCGATCGGACGAGACCGAACCGGCTCAGACGCGCACCGCGCTGACGATCCAGAGTGGATCCGCGCCCGCGGGAGAGCGATCGAGCGTCTCCGCGGGCGCGAAGCCGCCCGCTGCGGCGAAATACTGGGCGATCGCGCGCAGGCGCTCCGCGAACGGGAGCACGTGCCAAGCGCGAATCGCCTTGGTCGGAAAGCAGCGATGCGAGGTCGCGATCACGGCGCGGCCGCCGGGCCGCAGCACGCGCGCGAGCTCCGCGAACACCTCGACGGGGCGCGTCAGGTACTGGATCGAGACGGCGCACAGCGCGAAGTCGAAGCTCGCGCCCTCGAAAGGCAAGCGCGGGTCGTCGTTGAGGTCGCGCACGTGCCACTCCGCGAGCCGTGGATTCTTCGCGAGCTCGTCCGCATTCATGCCGGTGCCGGCGACGCGACCGAGCGGCAGCGCCTCTGCGGGCGGCAGGTGCGAGACCCACGAGGACATCAGGTCGAGCACGTCCGCACCGGGCCGCAGGAGCTCGCCGTAGCACGCGCTGAGCGCCGCGATCGTGGCGTCGTCGATGTGCGTGACGAAGCGCGGGAGCGCGTAGAACTGCGCATCGGGCGTCTCGTCGAGACGATCGAAGAATCCGGGCGGAAAGTGAGCGCTCCCGACGGCCATGCGCGCCATGCTATCGAGCGGCTCGGCAGGGGATTCGTGGGAAGCGCGCTCTCGATCGACTCGCTGCATCAGGTCGCCGTCGCGACGGCCGATCTCGCGCGCTCCATCGCGTTCTACCGCGGCGCGCTGGGTCTGCGCTTAATCGCGGAGTTCTCGCCGCCCGGGCTCGCGTTCTTCGCGCTCGGCGATACGCGCCTGCTGGTGGAGGCCGCGCGCGAGGCGAAGCCCGCCGGCGGCGTGCTCTATTTCCGCGTCGACGACATTCAGGCGGCGCACGCGGCGCTGAAGGCACGCGGAGTCGCCTTCGATCGAGCTCCGCACGCGATCCATCGCGACGACGACGGCACGTTCGGCGAGCGCGGCGCGACGGAGTGGATGGCGTTCTTCCGCGACCCCGACGGCAACGTGCTCGCGCTCGCCGAGCGCGTCGCGCCAGGACGCAGCGCCTAATGCCTCGCCACGCGCTTCGCGCGCTCGCGTCCTTCGCGCTCGCCCTCGGCGCGCTCGGCTGCGGAGCGCACGGCGATGCGCGGGACGTGGACGTCGCCACGCGCGTCGCGAGCGAGTTCCTCGACGCGCTCGACGCGAACGACGCGGGCGGCGCGTGGCGCGAGCTGGCCTCGCCGCTGCGCGAGCGCGTCAGCGAGGCGCAGTGGCCCGCGCAGATCGCGCAGATGCGCGCGCCGCTCGGGCGTCCGGTCGCACGCGAGCTCGCGAGCGCCGCCTACGCCGAGCAGCTCGTGGACGCGCCGCCGGGGCAGTACTTCATGGTCGAGTTCGAATCGCAGTTCACGGACGCGCGCTGCGGCGAACGCGTGGTCGCGATGTTCGAGCACGGCGGCTGGCGCGTGGCGGGCTACTTCATCCGCAACACGCATCCGCGCGGCGCGGCGCCGAGCGCGCCGTGAAGCCGCGATGACCGTCCTGTTCGACCTCGACGGCACGCTCACGGACTCGGCGCCGGGCATCACGCGCTGCCTCGCCCACGCGTTCGCCGGGCTCGGCCTCGCGGTGCCCGCGGCTGCGGAGCTGCGGCAGTGCATCGGCCCGCCGCTCGACCACACCTTCCGCCGGCTGATCCACGCCCACGACGACGCGCTCGTGCAGCGCGCCATCGCGCTCTATCGCGAGCGCTTCCGCACGCTCGGCATGTACGAGAACGCGGTGTACGCCGGCATTCCCGAGACCCTCGCCGCGCTGCGAGCGAGCGGTGAGCGCTTGTTCGTGGTGACCGCGAAGCCGCAGCCCTTCGCGCGCGAGATCGTGCGGCACTTCGCGCTCGGCGAATTCTTCGAGGCGGTATACGGCCCCGAGGAGGACGGTGTGCTGCACGACAAGGCGACGCTGATCGCACACGTGCTGCGCAGCGAGCGGATCGCTCCGCGCGACGCCGTGATGGTGGGCGACCGCTCGCACGACGTGCTCGGCGCGCGCAGCTGCGGCGTGCCAGCGGTGGGGGCGCTGTGGGGCTACGGCTCGCACGCCGAGCTCACGCGAGCGGGTGCTCACGCGCTGGCGACTGCGCCGTCGGAGCTCGCCGCGGCTCTCGCGGCGGCCGTCACACACGGCGCGCGAGTCGAGTGCTAAGAGTTGCCTCCCGCGCGACCCCCAGGCGAATTCGGAGCCCCCGTGAACCGGCGCTTTGCCTTCCTCGCTTTCCTCGCCGTCGCGCTGCTCACCGCGGGCTGCGACCACGCGGTGAAGCACGCCGCGCGCGCGGCGCTGGAGAGCGGCGCGACGCACGCCTTCATCGGCGACGCCGTCCGCTTCCAGCTGACCCATAACACCGGCGGCTTCCTCAGCCTCGGCGCGCGCCTGCCGCCTGCGCTGCGCGACGCCTTCTTCCTGTTCGCCGCGCCGCTCGGAGTCGCGATCTTGGCTGCGGGCGCCTTCCGCAGCGCCGCGCGCAGTCGGCCCGCGCTCGCCGGCCTCGCGCTGCTGTGCGGCGGCGGGCTCGCGAACTGGCTCGACCGCGTGCTC
>DATBRS010000266.1:0-7012 GCA_036560185.1 Myxococcota bacterium | reverse complement strand
ATGCCCTTGGCGCGCTCGCGGTCTTCCGCTCGCGACACGTGGAAGTAGACGCGCGCGGGGAGCCGCTCTGGCGCCGCTTGCTTCTGGACGCCGGCCTCCTGCTGCTTCTGCTCCACGACCGCGAGCGCGACGCTCGCTTCCTTGGCGACCTCACTCGACTCGCCGCCTTCGAGCGTTTGAAGGATCGCGACGAGCTCGGGCTCGATGTCGCCCTGTTGGGCGAGATAGCCGATCGTGCGGACGGCGAGCTCGCGCTCTCGCGGCTCTTTGCTCGTCAGCAACGGCAGGAACTTGCCGAGCCGCTCGAATCGGATCTGCGCCTGATTCGCAGCGTGCTGTCGCTCGTTGTACTGGTACCCAATGAAGCCGAGGGCGAGCGGCACGATCGCGCCCAACAAGATCTGCAGCTTCGACCAGGAGTCTCTGGCTTCGTTCGCCATGCAGAGTCCCTCCGAGGAACTCCAGACTGACCCCGAGCGCTCGCGAGGGCTGTGAACGAGTTCACGCCACGAAGTGCCTCAGAGCACGCGCGGCACCACCCACCAGCACCAGGCCGAGACGATCAGCGCCGCGAGCAGGTCGAGCACCGCGCCGGTGCGCGCCATCACCGGCACCTTCACGTATCCGGAGCCGAACACGATCGCGTTGGGCGGCGTGCCGGCGGGCAGCGCGAAGTCGC
The DNA here is from genome assembly GCA_036560185.1 of Myxococcota bacterium. Taxonomy (GTDB): domain Bacteria; phylum Myxococcota_A; class UBA9160; order UBA9160; family UBA6930; genus VGRF01. The sequence continues at coordinate 6,333 of DATBRS010000266.1, read as the reverse complement.
ACGACGAGGCGAGCGCGGCCGAGACGAGCGCGACGTTCGTGTGCTCGGGCGAAAGGGTGCTCACGAGGATCGGCAGCATGACCGCGGTGGTCGCGACGTTCGAGGCGAACGCGGAGAGCGTGACGGTCGCGAGGCTCGCGAGCGCGACCTGCGCGAAGGGAGGAAAATCGCGCAGCGCCCCGAGCTGGCCCCCGAGCCACGCGGAGAGGCCGCTCGCCTCGATCGCGGCCGCCATCGAGAAGCCGCCGCCGAGCAGCACGAGCGCATCCCACTGCAGCAGCCGCAGTGAGCGCGGCGCCAGCACGCGCTCGCCGCGCACGCGCCACGCCATCAGCGCGAGCGCCGCCGTGAGGGCGATCGCCGCCTCCACGTGCGAGCCGCCCAGCTTGAATGCGGTGACGTGCGGCTTCAAAGCATCGGTGATCGGCTTGCCCGCGATCCAGAGCGCCGCCGCCGCCACGAACACGATCGCGACTGCGCGCTCGGCGTGCTGCAGCGGGCCGAGTCGCCCGGCCTCGTGGTCGAGCGCGGCTCGCCCGACCGCGCCGGAGGGCGCATCCGCGCGGCCGATGCGCCAGAGCGCAGCCCACACCAGCGGGAGGAACACGAGCACGAAGGGCAGGCCGATCGCCATGAAGCCGAGGAAGGAGAGGTCGACGCCGCGCTCCTGCGCGAGAAAGCCCGCGAGCTGCGCGTTCGGCACCGTGCCGATCTTCGTGCCCATGCCCCCGACGTTCGCGCCGTAAGCGATCGCGAGCATGAGCGCGCAGCCGAACTGCGCGAGCCGGCGGCCGGCGTGGCGCTCGAGCTCGCGCACGACCGCGAGCCCGATCGGGAGCATCATCGCCGCGGTGGCGGTGTTCGAGATCCAGAGCGACACGAGCGCGGTCGCGACCAGCACGCCGAATAACAAGCGACTGGGCTCCGTGCCGACGCGGCGCATGATGCCGAGCGCGACGCGGCGATGCAGGTTCCACTGCTGCATCGCCACGGCGATGCCCATGCCGCCCAGGAACAGGAAGATGTACGGGTCGACGTAGGGCGCGAGCGCGCCCCAGGCGTTCGCGGCGAGGCCGTCGCCGTGGACGTGCGCGAACGGGTAGATCGCGAGCGGGATCAGCGCGGTCCACCAGAGCGGCACGGCTTCGCCGATCCACCAGATCGCCATCCAGGCCGTGATCCCCGCGGCGAGCGCGGGCTCGGAGCCGTGCTCGGCGAAGTGCCGCAGCGGCGAGTCGAGGAACGCGAGCGCGGCGAACGCGGCGAGGCCGAGCGCGAACGGGATCGGCTTCACGGCGGCGAGCGGCACGCGCGCATTCTATGGAGGGGGTCTCGCAAGGGCTACGGTCGCGCGCGATGCCCGCCGCAGACGCCGCCGAGTTGCGCGCCGCGTTCGCGGCGTCGCTGCGGGAGCGCGCGCCCGGCATCGACGCGCGCATCCTGGCGGCGTTCGCCGCGGTGCCGCGCGAGGAGTTCCTCGGGCGCGGGCCGTGGCTCACGCTGCCGGACGCGGCGGGCTATCGCTCGACGCCGGACGCCGACCTACGCCACGTCTATCAGGACGTTGCGATCGCGCTCGATCCCGCGCGCATGCTCAACAACGGCTCGCCGAGCTTCCTCGCGCGCGTGATCGACGCGCTCGCCGTGCGCGAGGGCGAGCGCGTCGCGCACATCGGCTGCTCGACGGGCTATTACAGCGCGATCCTCGCGGAGATCGTGGGGACGGGCGGCCGCGTCGTCGCCGTCGAGCTCGCGCCGGATCTGGTCGAGCGCGCCCGCAAGCAGCTCGCGCGCTGGAAGCAGGTCGAGGTGCGCCACGCAGACGGCGTGACGCAGCCGACCGAGCCGGCGGACGTGATCTTCGTGCAGGCAGGCGTCACGCATCCGCAGCCGCGCTGGCTCGAACAGCTCGCGCCGGGTGGCCGTCTCGCGCTCGCGCTGACGGCGATCCTGCCGCCGAGCCGCATTCGCCGCATCGTGCGCGATCACGCCGGCTGGCTGCTGGTCGTCACGCGCACGCCTCGCGGCCTACGCGCGGGGTTCCTGGAGGTGATCGGCGTGCAGGCGCTGCTCGGCGGCCGCGACGGCGCGATTCAAGCGCGCCTGCGCGAGGCGTTTGCGCGCGAGCGCGGAGCCCGCCCGCCCGTCGCCTCGCTGCGCACCGACGCGCACGACGCCGACGCGAGCTGCTGGCTGCACGAGGCGAGCTTCTGCCTGTCGCGCCGCGAGATCGCGTAGCGCGCCCTCAGTCGCCTGGCGCGAACTTCTCGAAGCGTGCCTTGTCGTTGGCCTTCATGTAGGCGTCGCGGCCGCCGATCGCACCGCTGCTCGCGAGCGTGAAGAGCATGTCGTCCATCGCCTGCATGCCGTCGGCCTTCCCGCCTTGGATCACCGATGCGAGCATCTGGATGTTGCCCTCGCGGATCAAGTTCGGGAGGCCCGGCGTGCGCAGCAGGATCTCGTGCACCGCCATGCGGCCCCTGCCGTCCGCGGTCGGCAACAACAGCTGCGCCACCACCGCGGCCAGCGATTCGGAGAGGCTGAGGCGAACCTGCGGCTGCTCGGTCGCGGGGAACGCGTCGATGATGCGGTCGATCGTCTTGGCCGCGCTGTTGGTGTGCAGCGTGCCGAACACCAGCATGCCCATCTCCGCGGCGGTGATCGCGAGCGAGATCGTCTCGCGATCGCGCATTTCGCCGACGAGCACGACATCGGCGTCCTGGCGCACGGCGGCGCGCAGCGCGGGCGCGAAGCCCTTCGTGTGGTAGCCGACCTCGCGATGCGAGAGCACCGACTGCTGGTTCTGGTGCACGAACTCGACGGGATCCTCGATCGTGACGATGTGCCGCGAGGTCTCGCGGTTGATCTTGTCGATGATCGCGGCCAGCGTCGTCGACTTGCCGGAGCCCGTCGGGCCGGTCACGACGACGAGGCCCTGGCGCAGATCGGCGAGCTTCGTGATCGCGGCGGGCAGCTTCAGCTCGGCGGCGGAGAGGATCTTCTCGGGGATGACGCGGAACACCGCGCCGGCGCCGTGCTGCTGCATGAAGTAGTTGGCGCGGAAGCGCGCGACGCCCTCGAGGCCGTATGCGAAGTCGGCGTCGTGGGTCGCCTCGAACTCGGACCAGCGATAGTCGGCCGCGACCTCGCGCAGCAGCGCGCGCAGCGTCGCGTCATCCTGCACGGCCCAACCGGGAATTTCGGCGAGCTCGCCGTGCACGCGCAAGCGCGGAGCGCGGCCGGCGGCCAGGTGCAGGTCCGAGCCCTTGTTCTCTTTCAGATGGCGCAGGAGTTTGTCCAGCTCGGCCACGTCCCTACCCCTTGATCCGTTTCGGGTCTTCGGCGTTGCGCAGCGCTTCCTCGCGCGTGATCACGCCGCCCGCGAGCAGCTTCCCGATCGAATCGTCGAGCAGCGACATGCCCTGCCCGCCGCCCATCTGCATGAGCGAAAAGAGCTGGAAGGTCTTGTTCTCGCGGATCAGGTTGCCGACCGCCTTGTTATTGACGAGCACCTCGAGCGCCGACGCGCGGCGTGTGCCGTCCTTCGTGGGGATCAGCCGCTGCGAGATCACCGCGCGCAGCGATTCGGAGACCATGTTTCGAATCTGGTCCTGCTGCTCGGCGGGGAACACGCCGACGAGCCGGTTGATGGTGCGGATCGCGCTGTTGGTGTGCAGCGTGCCGAGCACGAGGTGGCCGGTCTCGGCGGCCGTCAGCGCGAGCGAGATCGTCTCGAGATCGCGCAGCTCGCCGATCACGATCACGTCGGGGTCCTCGCGCAGCGCCGCGCGCAGCGCGCGCGCGAAGGATTCGGTGTGCGCGCCGACGTTGCGCTGATTCACCGCGCAGGCTCTCGGCTCGTGCACGAACTCGATCGGATCCTCGACGGTGAGGATGTGCTCCTTGCGCTCCTCGTTGATCAGGTTCACGAGCGCGGCGAGCGTCGACGACTTGCCGCAGTTCGCAGGGCCGGTCACCAGCACGAGGCCCTGATGGAAGTTCGTGAAGCGCGCGAGCGACTGCGGCATGCCGAGGCTCTCGAGCGTCGGCACCTCGGTCGGGATGATGCGGAAGACGCCGTCGTAGCCGCGTTGCTGGCGGTACAGGTTCACGCGGAAGCGCCCGATGCCGGGGACCTGATAAGCGAGATCGAGCTCGCCGCGCTCGCGGAACAGGGTGGTCTGCTCGGGCGTCAAGGCGGAGAACACGAGCCGCTCCGTGCGGTCGGCGTCGATCGGCTGATCGTCGACCGCGACGAACTTGCCGTGCAGGCGCAGCCGCAGCGGCATGCCGGCGTGGAAGTGGACGTCGCTCGCGCCGCGCTCGACGCCGATCTTCAGCAGCGCGTGGAGCTCTTCGGGGCCGCTCGCACCCGCGACGGCCGTCGCCGAGCGCGGAGCGATGCGCTCGGGCGCGCGGGGGGCGGTCGCCGCCGCCGGGACAGCGGGCGCGCTGCGGACAGGGCTCGCGCTGCGCGCGGCGGGGCTCGCAGCGGGCGGCGCTGCTGCGCTGCGCGCCGGCGCGCTCGCCGCTTCGGGCTCGCGATCCGCGCTCGCGACGGCCTGCATGGCCTTCTGCTTCGCCGCCAGCTGGTCGCGCGTCTTCAGCACCTGCGCGAGCTGGGCCTGGGTGAGCAGCCCCATCTCGCAGAGCAGGGAGCCGATGTTCCTGGTTCCCCCGAGCTCCGCCTGCCGGCGCGTGGCCGTGGCGAGCTGCGCGTCGGTGATGAATTTCAGGTGGACGGCGATACGACCCAGCAGCGGTTGCGGAGCGGCAGACATGGCGCCGTTCATCGGAGGCACGCCGCGCAAACTTGGGTGCGTAGAGCCGCGCGAATCTCGCTCCCCGCGTCCCCAGCGGTCGCCGAGCCCATTCCGTAGAGTCCTCCGCTCTATGCACTTCGAGACCGACGACCTCCGCATCCAGAGCCTGCGCCCGCTGCTGCCGCCCGCCATCTTGATGGAGGAGCTGCCGCTCACCGACCGCGGTTCGGAAGTCGTGACCCACGGGCGCGAGACCACGGCGCGGATCCTGCGCGGCCAAGACGACCGCTTGATCGTCGTGGCCGGTCCGTGCTCGATCCACGATCCCGACGCCGGCCGCGAGTACGCCCGGCGGCTCGCAAAGGCGGCGGCCGAGCACGCGAGCGAGCTGTTCCTGGTGATGCGCGTCTACTTCGAGAAGCCGCGCACGACCGTCGGCTGGAAGGGGCTGATCAACGACCCGCACCTCGACGAGAGCTACGCGATCAACGAGGGCCTGCGCGTCGCGCGCAAGCTGCTGCTCGACGTCGCGGAAGCAGGCCTCCCGGCGGGCTGCGAGTTCCTCGACACGATCATCCCGCAGTTCATCGCCGACCTCGTGAGCTGGGGCGCGATCGGCGCGCGCACGACCGAGAGCCAGGTCCATCGCGAGCTCGCGTCGGGCCTGTCGATGCCGATCGGGTTCAAGAACGGCACCGATGGCAACGTGCAGATCGCGATCGACGCGATCCGCTCGGCCGCGAACCCGCACCAGTTCCTGTCGGTGACCAAGCAGGGCGTCGCAGCGATCGTCGCGACCAAGGGCAACCCGGACACGCACGTGATCCTGCGCGGCGGAACCGGTGGACCGAATCACGACCCCGCGAGCGTCGCGCGCGTGTGCGAGGCGCTCGACAAGGCGAAGCTGCCGCGCCGCCTGTTGGTCGACTGCTCCCACGCGAACTCGGGCAAGGACCATCTCAAGCAGCCCGCGGCCGCGAGCGCGATCGCCGCACAGGTCGGCGGCGGTCAGCGCGCGATCGTCGGCGTGATGCTCGAGAGCTTCCTCGAGGACGGGCGGCAGGAGTACGACGCGCAGATGCCCTTCGGCAAGAGCATCACCGACGCCTGCATGTCGTGGGACCGCACGCTGCCCGTGCTCGCGGAGCTCGCCGAATCGGTGCGCCGGCGGCGCGCGCGCGGCTAGCGCCGAGGCACTAGGGCGCGCGCTTCTCGGTCGGCGGCGCGTCCACCACGCCCGCGTCGTTCTTCGCGCGGATGCGCTTCAGCAGCTCCTGCGGGCCGCCCTGCGCGATCACATCGGCGAACTGCGAGCGGAAGTTCGAGACCAGGCTGATGCCCTCGATCACGACGTCGATCACCTGCCACTTTCCCCCGAGCAGGCGCATGCGGTAATCGATCGCGGCGCCGTCGAATTGGCCGCCCTTGATCGCCGTTTGCACCGTGACGTCTTCGTTCACCTCGGCGCGCGCACCCAGCGTCACGACCTGCTCGTTCGCATAGCGCGCGATGCGTGTGCCGTAGCTCGCCGACAGATACTCGGTGAACTCGCCGACGAACTCCTTCTGCT
>DATBRS010000265.1:0-35271 GCA_036560185.1 Myxococcota bacterium | reverse complement strand
GTCGCGCTGCCGTGCGACCCGGCCGCGGGCTACGCGATCGATCCCGATGCCGTGAAGCGCGCGAGAACAAAGCGCACGCGCGCGATCGTGATCGGCTCGCCCGCGAACCCCACGGGCGCCATTCAGTCGCGCGAAACCCTGGCCGCGCTCGCGAGCCTGGGCGTACCGCTCGTCAGCGACGAGATCTACGACGGCCTCGTCTACGGCGACGCGCGCGTCACCAGCGCGCTCGCGGTGAGCGACGCCGCCTACGTGCTCGACGGTTTCTCGAAGCGCTACGCGATGACCGGCTTCCGGCTCGGCTACGCGATCGCGCCGAAGCCCGCGATGCGCAGGCTGCAGACGCTGCAGCAGAACCTGTTCATCTCGGCGAGCGAGTTCGTTCAGCACGCGGGCATCGCCGCGCTGCGCCACGGCGCGAGCACCGTCGCCGCCGCGCGCGCTGCGTACGCGCAGCGCCGCGCGCTGCTCGTCGGCGGCCTGCGCGCCCTCGGCTTCGGCGTCGCGCGCGAGCCCGAGGGCGCGTTCTACGTGTTCGCCGATGCGCGCGCGTTCGGCGCGGATTCGGTCGCGCTCGCGAGCGCCCTGCTCGAACGCGCCCACGTGGCCTGCACGCCGGGGGTCGACTTCGGCGCGGCAGGCGAGGGCTACCTGCGCTTCTGTTACGCCGCGAGCGAGGCCGATCTCAGTGAGGCCTTGGCGCGCATGCAGCCGGTGCTCGCGGAGCTGCGCGCCGCGCGCGGATGAGGCCGGGGAGCGCGCGCGCGATCGTGTTCGACTTCGACGGCGTGATCGCCGACAGCGAGGCGATCGCGAACCGCGTGCTGGCGGCCTGCCTCAGCGAGATCGGGCTCGCGACGTCGTACGAGGATGCGCTCGACGTCTACTGCGGCCGGCGCTGGTCCGAGTGCGTCGCGCAGATCGAGACGCGCCTCGCGGCCCCCCTGCCCACGGGATTCCTCGAGCGCTGCTACGCGAGGACCCACGAGCAGATGGAGCGCGCGCTCGCGCCAGTGCCCGGCGTCGCCGATTTCCTCGCGCGCACCGCGCACCTCGCACGCGCGATCGCATCGTCGAGCCGCGAGGACTACCTCGCGGCGGCGCTCGCGCGGCTCGGGCTCGATCACCACTTCGGCGGACGCCTGTTCAGCGCCGCCGACCTCGCGCGAGGCAAGCCGCATCCGGACATCTACCTGCGCGCCGCCGCCGGCCTGGGCGTGGCTCCCGAGGGCTGCATCGCGATCGAGGATTCGCCGATCGGCGTCACCTCCGCGCGCGCCGCGAACATGCACGTGATCGGCCTCGTCGCCGCGTCGCACATCCGGCCCGGCGACGCGGAGCGCCTCAGCGCCGCCGGCGCGCACCGCGTCGCGCGCTCCTACGCGGAGATCGCGGAGGTCGTGCTCGTACCGGGCTGAGGCGGTCGCGCCGAGCGGCGCACGCGCTGGCCTACGTTGCCGGGCATGGACGCCCGCGAGCCCGCTCTCACCGCCGCCGCGCCGGGCGCCGAGAGCGCATCGCTGCTCGCGATGCCGCAGTTCCGCTGGCTCACGATCAGCAACCTCGCGTTCTTCCTGGCGATGGGCAGCCAAACGATCGTGCGCCCGTCGCTCGCGTTCGCGCTCACCCAGGACGAGTTCCTGCTCGGCCTGGTCGGCTTCGCGATGGCGGTGCCGATGTTGCTGTGCGGTCCGTTCGGCGGCGTCGCGGCCGACCGCTTCGACCGCCGCCGTCTGATCCTCGGCGCGCAGCTCGTCGCCCTCGCCGGCGAGTCCGCGACGCTCGTGTTGTTATGGACGGGACACTTGCGCTTCTGGCACCTGATGGCGACCGCGGTCGTGATGGGCGCCGTGTTTCCGTTCCTGATGCCGGCGCGGCAAGCCGTCGTCGCGAATCTGGTGGGACGCGCACAGCTCGGGCGCGCGATCGGCTTCACCACGACGGCCATCAACGTGACGCGCGTGGTCGGGCCGGCGCTGCCGGGCTTCATCGAGCGCTACCTCGACGTGCGCTGGGCGTACACGTTCTCGGTCGCGCTCTACGCCGTCGCGTTCCTGTGCGCGCTGCGCCTCGACCCGGTGCGGCCTCCGCCGGTCGCCGCGCGCGCGTCGGTATTCGCGCGCGTGCTCGAGGGCGTGCGCTACGTGCGCCACGATCGCGCGATCCTCGTGCTGCTCGCCTTCGGCCTGGTGCCGATGTTCCTCGCGATGCCGTTCATGAACCTGCTCGTCGTGTTCGCCGAGAAGGTCTGGCGCGTCGGCACGCCGGGGCTCAGCCAGCTCTCCGTCGCGATGGGCCTCGGCGGCATCGTCGGCTCCGTGATCGTCGCGCGCTGGCCGGCCACGTCGCGCCGCTCCCTGCGAATGCTGGTGAGCATGCTCGCGTTCGGCAGCCTGCTGATTGCGTTCTGCGCGTCGCCGTCGTTCGGCGTCGCGATTCCGATCTTGTTCGTCGCGAACAGCTGTGCGAGCTGGTTCCAGACGACCAACAACACCGCCATCCAGCTGCTGATTCCCGACCACATGCGCGGCCGCGTCTCGAGCTTCCTGATGATGTCGTTCTCGCTGCCGATGGCCGGCTCGCTCGTGATCGGCGCCGCTGCCAAGAAGCTCGGTGCGCCGTTCGCCGTGTCGGCGTTCGCGGCGCTCGCCATGCTGGCGTCGGTCGCGTTCTATTTCGGCAGCGCGGCGTTGCGCGGGCTGGATGCGCGGATGGAGCGGGACGAGGCTCGGGTTTGATCCGCTACCTCGCTTCGCAGGCGCCACCGCCGCTCGTACGCGCCGGAGCCCTAAGCGTTTCGCGCGCGCACGAGCAGGCTCGCGAAGAACAACGCCACGGCCGTCAGCGCCACCATCCCGCCCGGGGCGACGTCGAGCTCCCAGGCGAGCGCGAGGCCGCCGAGCGCGCTCGCCACCGCGAACCCGACGCTGAGTGCGAGCTGCCGGCGGTAGTCGTGCGCCAGCAGCGCGGCGCTCGCCGCCGGCACCACCAGCAGCGCCTCGATCAGCAGCACGCCGACCAGGCGCACGCCGATCACGATCGTGGCGGCGAGCAGCGCGAGCAGCGCCATGTCGAGCGCCTGCACGCGCTGGCCGTAGGCGCGCGCGATCTCCTCGTCGAAAGCGAGGAACAGCTGCGGGCGGAGCAGGCCCAGCAGTCCGGCGACGACGATGGCGCCGCCGAGCGCGAGCCCGGCCAGCTCGCCGTTCGTCACGGCGAGCACGTTGCCGAACAGGTACCCGAACAGCTCCTGCTGCGCGCCGTGCTCGAGGCTCGCGAGCACGACGCCGAGCGCCATCGCGCCCGAGAAGAACACGCCGATCACGGTGTCGCGGCCGAGGCCGCTGCGCTGGCTGGTGAGCGCGATCGCGAGCGCGACGATGCCCGCGAACGCGCCGCCGGTCAGCAGCGGCGACACGCCCAGCACCAAGCCGAGCGCGACGCCGCCGAGCGCGGAGTGCGAGAGCCCGACGCCGATGAAGGCGAGGCGGCGCAGCACGACGAAGAAGCCGAGCACGCCGCACACGACGCCGACGGCCACGGCCGCGGCGAACGCGCGCTGCATGAAGGCGTACTCGAGCATCGCGTGCGTTCCGCTCACGTCCGGGGGGCGCGCGCGCGGCGCGCGGAGGACGCCGCGCTGCCGAGCGCGACCAGCGCGGCGGCCGCGGCGTCCTTCTGATCCTTGCCCCAGGGCGCGCCGGCCACCTTCCCGAGCGCGGCGACGGTCGCCTCGAGTCGTGCGCGCGTACAGCCGAGCGCCTGCGCGGCCGCCTCGAACGCGGACTTGTCCGGCAGCGCCGTCAGCGCGAGCGCGCACGCGCTCGCTCCCGCGACCAATGCGTCGCGGAACAGCTCGCCCTCGGCTTGGTGCATGCGGAAGTGCACGGCGAGGATCTCGTCGGTGCTCCACGCCGGCATGCCGCGGCCGACCAGCACCCCGCAGCCGCACAGCTCGTGCCCCGCCGCGGCGCAGCGATCGCGCGCCGCGCGTAGCGCCTCGCGCGCGAGCCGCTGCGCCGACGCGACGCCGCGTGCGACGACCTCGCGCGCGTCCTCCGGCTCGAGGCCCTCCGCCGCGTGGTACGGCTGCTTGGCCCACTCGGCGCCGTCCTCGGGGACGAGCTCGACCCGCGCGCGCTCGATCAACGCGGGAGCGCGAGCGTCGCCGCCGAGGGCGACGAGCGCCGCCCAGCCCGAGTGCGCCTTCCAGCCGAGCGCGACGCGCACCTCAGTGCCCGGGCCCGTGGCGGCCGTGATGGTCGAGCTCGCCGGCCAGGAAGTCGAACTCGCACGCGTACGCCGCCTTCAGCGCGTGGCTGTGCACCACCTCGTCGGGGCGGCCGTGCACGTGCATGCGCTTGTTGATGCAGACGAGCTGGTCGGCTTGGCCGGCGAGCGCGACCAAGTCGTGGGAGACCGCGAGCACCGCCAGCCCGAGATCGCGCTGGAGCGTGCGCAGCAGCGCGTAGAACTCGTGCTCCGCCGGCAAGTCGAGGCCGATCGTCGGCTCGTCGAGCACGAGCAGGGCGCGGCTCGCGCACAGCGCCTGCGCGAGGGTGACGCGGCGCTGCAGCCCGCCGGAGAGCTGGCCCACCGGGCGGCGCGCATGCTCGGCGATGCCGACCCGCTCCAGCGCTTCCTGCGCGGCGACGCGGTCGTCGGCGCTCGCGCGGAACGCGAAGCCGCCGGCCAGCCGGCCGAGCAGCACCACGTCGAGCGCGCTCGCCGGAAACGACTCCGCGAGCGCCACGCGCTGCGGCACGTAACCGATGCCGCGCCGCACATGCTCGCCGGGCTTCGCACCGAGCACGCGGATCTCGCCCGAGTCGATCGGCACGAGGCCGAGGATCGCCTTCAGCAGCGTGGTCTTGCCGGCGCCGTTCGGGCCGCAGATGCCGACGAACTGGCCGGGCTCGACCGCGAAGCCGATCTCCTCGAGCACCACGTCGGGGCCGCGCTTCACGCGCACGTGTTCGAGCGTGACCACCGCGCTCACGGCTTCTCCTCCGCGAGCGCACCCGCCAGCGCGCGCGCGTTCCAGCGCATGAGCGCGGTATAGCTCGCGCGCGCGGGATCGCGCGGGTCGCCGAGCGGATCGACCGTAACAACCCGCGCGCCCAGCTCCTCGGCCACGATGCGCGCGGTATGCGGATCGAGCTGGGGCTCGACCAGCACGGCGCGCACGTTCGCGCCGCGCGCGGCCGCGATCAGCTCCGCGAGCCGCCGCGGCGTCGGCTCCTCGGCGCCGTGCGCCTGGATCGAGCCCAGGTCGCGCAGTCCGTAGCGCAGTGCGAAGCCGCCCCAGGCGGGATGGAACGCGACGAAGCCCGCGCCGCGGACCCGGGCCAGCGCGGCCGCGGTCTGCTCGTCGAGCGCGAAGAGCGCGAGCGCCGCTTCGATCCGCCCCGCCGCGAAGGCGGTCCGTTCTGGCGCAGCGGCGCGCGCCGTGAGCGCTCGCTCGAGCGGCGTGAGCGCGGCGATCGCCGCGTAGGGATCGAGCCAGAAGTGTGCGCAGCCGGAGTCGCCGTGCCCGCATTCGGGCCCGAGCACGACCCAGCGCTCGGTGCCGGCATACGCGAGGCGCGCCGCCCAGTCGTCGATGCCGTTGCCGGCGCGCAGCAGCAGCTGCGCGTTCGCCACCGCCGCCATCGCGCTCGGCCGCGGCTCGAAGGCGTGCGGGCTCGCACCGGGCGGCACCAGCGCAGCGCAGCGGACGCGCGCGCCGCCGACCGCGCGCGCGAGCATGCAGAGCGGCTCGATCGTCGCGACCACGCGCAGCGGCGCACGTTCGGCAGCGGATGCGGCCGCGGCGCCGACCGCGAGCACCGCGCCCGCCGCGAGCACGGCGCGGAGCGAGCGCGTCAGCACACCTCCTCCTGCTCGCGGAAGCCTTCGGGCTCGAGCTGGATCGTGACGTGCTGGATCGCGAACTGCGCGCGCAGCGCCTGGGTGAGCCGCCCCAACAACTCGGGGCCGTCGGCGTCGGGGGCCGCGTGGACGTGGCACGAGAGCGAGGTCATGCCGCTCATGATCGTCCACACATGCAGGTCGTGGACGGAGACGACGCCGCGCTGCGCGTGCAGCGCGTCGCGCAGCGCATCCACATCGACGTGGCCCGGCGCAGCTTCCAGCAAAACGTCGACGGTCTCGCGCAGCAGCCGCCACGCCGAGCGGCCGACCAACGCCGCGAGCGCGAGGCTCGCGAGCGGATCGGCGATCCGGACGTCGCCCAGCCAGATCGCCGCATTCGCGGCCATCGCCGCGACGCTCCCGAGCGCGTCCGAGGCGACGTGCAGCCAGGCGCCGCGCAGATTCAGGCTCGCGTCGCGCGCGCCGTGCAGCAGCGCGAGGCCGGCGAGATTCACCGCGAGGCCTCCCGCCGCGACCGCGAGCGCCGGCGCCGCGTTCACCGCGGGCGGCGCGCCGAGGCGCGAGGCCGCCTCCGCCGCGATCAAGATCGCGACCACGACGAGCGCCACGCCATTGGCGAGCGCCGCGAGAATCTCCGCGCGCCGGTAGCCGAAGGTGTGCGCGCTCGGCGCTGGGCGCTCCGCGAGCCAGAGCGCGAACAGTGCCAGCGCGAGGGAGCCCGCGTCCGCCAGCATGTGCCCCGCGTCCGCGAGCAGCGCGAGCGAACCGGTCCAGAGCCCGGCGAGCAGCTCGGCGACGAGGTAGCTCGTCACGAGCGCGAGCGTGGCGGCGAGCCGGCGGCGCGAAGCCGCGCGGCTCGGCGCGTGCGCGTGCACGCCGTGTGCGTGCGCGGGGTCGGAGTGCGCGTGCGCGTGCATGCGCTCGGATCATCCGCGCTGGGCGCGGGCCGCGCTAGCGGGGCCGGGTTGACGGAGCCGCAGCGCTCGGCTTTCCTGCGCGGCCTGATGGCTCTCGCGCCGCACACCCGCCGCCTCGGCCCCGCGCTCCTCGCGGCGTTGGTGCTGTGCGTATCGCTCGCCAGCGCGGCGCACGCGCACCCGGCGGCGGCGCGGCACGCGGCGGCGTTCGCGGCCGAAGCGCAGCACGAGGCGCAGCTCGCCGGCAGCGATCTCGACTGTGCGCTGTGCGCGGCGGGCTCCCGGCTCGCGCACGGCGCGGTCGCGGTCCCCGCAGCGCTGTTCGACGTCGCGCTGCGCCGCTTCCACACGCCGCGCGCGGGCGACATCGCTCCGCTGCGCGTCGACCTCTCTCGCACCGAAGCGCGCGCACCTCCTCGGCTCGGCTGAGCGCCCCTCGCGCGCGCCTCGCGGCGCGCGCAGCGCTTCCCGCGCGTAGCGGCGAAGCGCGGCTCTCGCCCTCCTCGCACCGAGGCACGTCATGCGACTTCATTCCGTGCGCGTACGCGCGCGCGTTCTCCCGCCGGGTCCGCTCGCCCGGAGGCAGCCCTCGGGGCTGCGCCGCCTGCGCGGCTGGCTCGGCTCTCTCGCGCTCGCGCTCGCCTGCTCGAATCCCAGCGCGGCGCTCGCGGCCAGCGGCGAGGAGGACGCGATCGCCGCCCTGCGAAGGGACGTGGCGGCGATGCGCGCGGACTACGAAGCGCGCATCGCGCAGCTGGAAGCTCGGCTCGCTACGGCGGAGTCGGCGCTGCAGACGGCCGCCGCGGGTCCCGCGAGCGCCGCACCCGAGCCCATGCCCACGGCGGCGCCGGCGGCTGCCTCGTCCGCGTCCGCCTTCAACCCCGCGATCAGCGCGATCCTGCAGGGACGCGCCGCGGCGATCGGCGGCCCGGACGGCAGCCGCGACATCCCGGGCTTCTTGTTAGGCGGTGAAGCGGGCGTCGGCCCGGAGGGGCTCTCGCTCGGCGAGACCGAGCTCGCGCTCTCAGCCAACGCGGACGACAAATTCTTCGGCTTGGTGACGGTCTCGCTCGCCGCGGACGACGGCGAGACCGAGGTCGAGCTCGAGGAGGCGTATCTCCAGACGCTGGCGCTGCCCGCGGGCTTCACGCTGCGAGCGGGCCAGTTCTTCTCCGGCATCGGCTACCAGAACGGGAAGCACTCCCACGCCTGGGATTTCGTCGACCAGCCCCTCGCCTACGAGGCCTTGCTCGGCGGCCAGCTGCGCGATGCCGGCGCCCAGCTCAGCTGGGTCGCGCCGACCGACACGTACCTCCAGCTCGGCGCCGAGCTGCTGCGCGGCGAGAGCTTCCCGGCGGGCGGCGCCGCGCACGACGGCCTCGGCGCCTGGTCGCTGTTCGGCCGCGTCTCCGGCGAGCTCGGTGCCAGTAACACCTGGCAGGCGGGCGTCTCCTACCTTTCGGCGAATCCGCGCGGCCGCGCATCCGAGGATCGCAGCGGGCGCGTCTTCGACTTCTCGGGCGACAGCGACGTCTGGATCGCCGCGTTCGTCTGGAAGTGGGCGCCGCAGGGGAACTTCCGCGAGCGCAACCTGGTGTTCCAGACCGAGCTGCTGCATCGCCACGAGCGCGGCGCGCTCGACGTCAGCGGCCTGTTCGGCACTTATCAGGGCGACCAAGACGGCGTGTACGTGCAGGCCGCCTACCAGTTCGTCCCGCGCTGGCGCGTGGGGCTGCGCTACGACCGCTTGTGGTCCGACGACACGCTCACCGGCATCCCCGCGAGCTGGTTGCCGGACGACGAGGAGCCGAGCCGCGTGAGCGCGATGCTCGACTTCTCCAACAGCGAGTTCAGCCGGCTGCGCCTGCAGTGGAACCACCAGTGGGGCGGCCTCGATGGCGACGACGCGATCTTCCTCCAATACATCCTGAGCGTCGGCTCCCACGGCGCCCACGAGTTCTGAGCGCACACCCGCAGCTCGCGCGCGGCGTGCGCGCCAGGAGACTCGCATGAGAGCTTCGATCCTTCGCGGCGCGGGCGCGCTGCTCGCTTGCCTCGCCTCCGCGGTCGGCGCCCGCGCCGAGCTGCGCGTGCTGACCTGCGAGCCCGTCTGGGCCGCGGTCGTCCAAGAGATCGGCGGCGAGCGCGTCCGCGTCGATTCGGCGACGACGCCCCAACAAGATCCGCACTACATCCAGGCGAAGCCGAGCCTGATCGCGAGAGTGCGCCAGGCCGATCTGCTCGTCTGCAGCGGCGCCGACCTCGAGGTCGGCTGGCTGCCGGTGCTGTTACGGCAGGGAGCGAATGCGAGGCTCGCGGCGGGGCAGCCGGGCAATCTCGACGTCTCGAAGATCGTCCCGATGCTGGACGTGCCGACCAGCCTCGATCGCGCGCAGGGCGACATCCATCCGTACGGAAACCCGCACGTGGAGACCGATCCGCACAACATCGCGCGCGTCGCCGACGAGCTGGCGAAGCGGCTCGGCGCGCTCGATCCGAGCGGCGCGGCGAGCTATCGGGCGCGCCGCGACGACTTCGCTGCGCGCTGGACGGCGGCGATCGCGCGCTGGGAGCAGCGGGCGGCGCCGCTGCGCGGGATGGAGATCGTCACGCACCACGTGGCGTGGGCCTATCTCGTGCATTGGCTCGGTCTGGTGGACATCGCGCAGCTCGAGCCGAAGCCGGGGATTCCGCCCAGCGCGAGCAGCCTCGCGCAGTTGCTGGGCAGGCTGGCGAGCCGGCATCCGCGCGCCGTCGTGCGGCTCGCCTACGAACCCGAGCGCCCGTCGGCGTGGCTGTCGGAGCGGCTCTCGGTGCCCGCGCTCGCGCTGCCGCACGCGCCGGGCGCGACGCCCGCCGCCAAGGACCTGTTCGGCGTGTTCGACGACGTGATCGATCAGCTGCTGCGCGCGAGGTCCGCGCGATGAGCTGGGACGCCGTCGATCCGTCGATCCTCGGGCCGGCGCTGCTGGCCGGCATGCTGGTGCTCGCGACCCACGTGCCGCTAGGCCGCGAGGTGCTCTCGCGCGGCATCATCTTCATCGACCTCGCGATCGCGCAGATCTCGGGCCTCGGCGCGATCGCCGCGGATCAGCTGCACCTCGAGCTCGGCGGCTTCGGCCCGCAGGCCGGCGCGGGCGTCGCGGCGCTGCTCGGCGGGCTGCTGCTCACCTGGCTCGAGCGCGTCTTCCCCGACGTGCTCGAGGCGCTGATCGGCGTGCTGTTCGCGCTCGCGGCCACCGGCGGGATCTTGTTGCTGGCCAACGATCCCCACGGCGGCGAGGAGCTGAAGGACCTGCTGGTCGGCCAGATCCTCTGGGTGAACGTGCGCAGCCTGGCACCGGTGGCGGCGCTCTACGCCCTCGTGCTCGCGGTTTGGTTCGCGGTGCCGAAGTCGCGCAGCCGCGGGCTGTTCTACGTGCTGTTCGCGGTCACGATCACCGCGTCCGTGCAGCTGGTCGGCGTCTACCTCGTGTTCGCGACGCTGATCGTGCCCGCCGTGGCGACGCGCGGCCTCGCGGCCGGGCGCGGCCTCGCCGTCGCCTACGCGATCGGCGCGCTCGGCTACGGCTCCGGGCTCGTGCTCTCGGCGCTGTTCGATCTGCCCACGGGCGCGCTGATCGTGTGGTGCCTCGCCGGCGTGGCGATCGCGGCATTGGCGCTGCGCGGGCCCGCCGCGCGCGCGCCGGCCAACGCCTAGGCGGCGCTGCGTGGAAGCAAAGGGGTCTGACCCCTTTGCTTCCACCACTTCTCTTCAGAGCAGCGCGCGCAGCCGCGGCCAGAGCGCGTTCAGCGCGAGGCCGGCGAGCACCAGCGCCGCGGCGGCGAGCTTCCAGCCGGGCAACGACTCCCCCAGCAGCCATGCAGAGCCGCTCATGCCGATGATCGGCACGAGCAACGAGAGCGGCGCGATCGTCGCGACCGGGTGCCGCGCGAGCAGCCAGTTCCAGATCCCGTAGCCGAACAGCGTGTTGCCCCAGCCTTGGAAGAGCACCGCCGCCCACGCGCCGGCGTCGGCCGCGCGCAGGCTCGCCGCGATCGCGGGAACGCCCTCGAAGGCGAGCGACAGCGCGAGCAGCGGCGGCACCGCGAACGCGCTCGACCAGAGCGTGAAGGCGAGCATGTCGTCCGGCTGCGCGCGCTTGCCGATCACGTTCCCGCTCGCCCAGCCGAGCGCCGCGGCCAGCGCCAGCGCGAGGCCGAGCGGCGTGGCGTCGCCATCGGTGTGCGCGGCGATCAGCGCCACGCCGCCCGCGGCCAGCGCGAGCCCGGCCGCCTGGTGCGCGAACAAGCGCTCGCGCAGCGCCAGGCGCGCGATGCCGATCGTGAAGAACACCTGCGTCTGCAGCACGAGCGAGGCGAGGCCGGGCGAGATGAAGCGCGTCATCGCGAGGTAGAGCAGTGCGAATTGGCCGACGCCGATCGCGAGGCCGTAGGCCGCGAGCGTCGCGAGCGGGACGCGCGGCCGCCGTAACAACAGAGCGCCCGGCAGGAAGGCGCACGCGAAGCGCAGCGTGGCGAGCAGCAGCGGCGGAAGCTGCGCCAGCGCGAGCTTCATCACGATGAAGTTCGAGCCCCACACCGCGACCACGGCCAGAGCGAGTAGGAAGTGCGAGAGCGGCAGCGCAGCGTTCACGGCGGCGGGAGCAGATCCGTGGCGCGCGGCGCGCCCGGCGTACGCTCACTCCTTGGGCAGGGGCTTCTCGAAGCGCAGCGTCATGCGGTCGCTCTCGCCGATCGCGGCGTACTTCGCGCGATCCTTCTCGCCCTCCGCGAAGTTCGGCGGCAGCGTCCACACGCCCTTCGGGTAGTCCTTCGTGTCGCTCGGGTTTGCGTTGATCTCGCTCTTCGCGTCGAGCACGAAGCCTGCGGCCTCGGCGGCGGCGATCACCTCCGCCTCGGGCAGGTAGCCGGTCTTCGCGCTCGCCGCGGCGTCGGCGCCGGCCGGCGCGCGGTGCTGCACCACGCCCAGCACCCCGCCGGGCTTCAGCACGCGGAACAGCTCGCGATACAGCGCGTCCTGATAGTCGCCGTTCAGCCAGGTGTGGTTGTTACGGAAGGTGACGGCGAGGTCCACGCTGTTCGCCTCGCCGAGCGCGAGGCCCGCGGGCGGCGCGACCTGCACCACGTTCACCTTGCCGATGCGCGCCTCGTTCGCCGTGAGCCAGTCCGCGTAGGCCCGCGCCATCTTGTGCTGGTACTGGTCCTGCGGCCCGTTCGGGTCGGCGTTCGTCACCGTCAGCCGGCCGGCGTCCTTCAACACGGGCCCCAGGATCTCCGTGTACCAGCCGCGGCCGGGCCACAGCTCGAGCACGTGCAGGTCGGGCCGCAGGCCGAAGAACAGCAGCGTCTCGACCGGATGGCGGTGCGGGTCGCGCGCGCGGTCGGCCTCGGCGCGCTCTGGCGACGCGACCGCGGCGCGCAGCGACTCCTCGACGGAGGCGAGAGCGGGCGCCGCGAGCGCCGCGGATGCGAGACACGCGGCGGCGATTCGGAGCGGGCGGTTCGACATGAGAGACCTCCTGTTAGTGGGGGCGCGCTTCGCGCAGGCAGCGATCGATGCGCGCGAGCACGGCGGCGCGCCCGAGCAGCGCGAGCGTCTCGCCGAGCGGCGGACTCGCGGCGGAACCGGTGAGCGCGACGCGCAGCGGCTGGGCGACTTTGCCCATGCCGACGCCGTTCGCGGCACAGAACGCGGCGACGGCCGCCTCGATCGCGGCCGGCGCGAACGGCGCGATCGCTTCGATCCCCCCGCGCACGCGTTCCAGCAGCGCGAAGCCGCTCGGCTCGCCCTTTGCGAGGAACTTCGCGACGGCCTGCGGCTCGTAGGCGAAGGCGCCGTCAGCGACGAGCGCGAAGCGCCCCGGTCCGTTCGGCGCGCTCGCGGCGGCGAGCGTCGCGCAGCGCGATTTCATCGACGCGGCGAACACGAGCGCGCGCGCCGGGTCGGCGAGCACGCGCTGCGGGTCGGCGCCGCTCGTCGCTACCTCGGCGGCGTAGCGCTCGCACCAGACGCGCCAACGCGCGAGCCACTCGGCGTCGGGGAGCGCCGCGAGCGCCTCCTGCGAGAACGCCAGCAGCTTCGCGCGGTCGAACTTCGCGTTGCCGCGCCCGACGCGCGCGAGCGAGAACTTCGCGGCGAGATCGTCCATCGAGAACTGCTCGCGATCGCGGCCATCGGCGAGCTTCTCGCCCGGATTCCAGCCGAGCAGGGCGAGATAGTTGGTGACGGTTTCCGGCAGGTAGCCCGCGTGCCGGAAGTCCTCGACCGTGACGCTCGGCAGATCGAGCCCGAGCGCGCGTTCGAGCGCGTCGATCTCGCGGGTTTCCAGCTGCGACTTGGTGTCTCCGAGCCACGCGGCGAGCCGCTTCGGATCGAGCGCAGCGTCCGCGCGCGCGCGCTGCGTCGCGTCGTCGGCGAACGCTCGCTGGGCCAGCGCGCGCGCCGCCTTGTCCTTGTCGCGCTTGCTCAGCTTCGAGCCGTCGGCGTTCTGGATCAGCGGGATGTGCGCGTAGATCGGCGAGCCGTAGCCGAGCGCGCGCTGCAGCGCGATGTGCTTCGGGGTGTTGTTCAGGTGCTCGGGGCCGCGCAGCACGTGGGTGACGCCCATCGCCTCGTCGTCGACCACGACGGCCAGGTGATAGGTGGGGAACCCGTCGCGCTTGCGCAGCACGAAGTCGTCGATCTGCTCGGGGCCGAAGGCGACCTCGCCGAGGATCTGATCGGAGACGACGATCGTCTCGTCCGGCGCGCGCAGCCGCACGACGTGCGGCTCGCTCGCCATGCGCGCGAGCGCCGCCGCGCGGTCCCAACGCGCGTCGCGCAGGTAGCGGAAGGCGCGCTTCTCGGCGCTCGCGCGCTTGCGCAGCGCCTCGAGCTCGTCGGGCGTATCGAACGCGGGGTAGGCGAGATCCTTCTCGATCAGCTGCGCGATCGCCGCGTCGTAGCGCGCGAGGCGCTCGCTCTGGAAGAACGGGCCCACGCCGCGCGGGTCGCCGCCGACGCCGTCGTGCTGCGGGCCTTCCTGCCAGTGGATGCCGAGCCACGCGAGGTCGTCGAGGATGCCGCGCACGGCGTCTCGCGAGTTGCGCGCCTGGTCGGTGTCCTCGATCCGTAACAAGAAGTGCCCGCCGAGCCGCTGGGCGAGCGCCCAGTTGAAGAGCGCGGTGCGCGCGCCGCCGACGTGCAGGTGCCCGGTGGGCGAGGGCGCGAAGCGCGTGACCGCGAGCGCGCTCATGCCATGCGGCCCTTCATCGCAGCACGATGCGCACGACGCCCTTCACGTTCGCGCACGCCGTCGGCGCGTCCGGCACGCCCTCGGGGATCAGCAGCCGGTAGGGGCCGCCCTGCTTCGCGTCGAGCGGCGCGCCGTCGAGCGAGTGCACGAGCAAGCCTTCGCGCAGCGCGCGCAGCGGCACCGGCTCGCTGGCGAAGCCGTCGGCCGCGCACACCACCGCCGCGCCCTCGCTCGGCACCTTGTGCGCGTCGAGCAGTGCGGCGACGCGGGCCGCGGCGCCCGCGCGCTTGGGCACGAGCGCCGAGACGTCGGCGACGCCACCCGGCAGCGCGACCAGCTCTTCGCGCTCGATGAAGCGCGTGCGGCCGTTCGGGAACACCAGCTCGACGCGCGTCGCGCGGGCCTCGCGCTCGCTGTCGCTGAGCACCGCGCCGCCGAGCCAATTCGCGATGCGCGTGAAGGCGTCCTCGCCGCCGCCCTCGAGGATCACGTCGAGGCGGCTGTCGCGGCGGAACGGGCTGCGCTCCTCGTGCATCTGGCCGCCCGCGACCTCCACCAGCAGCACGCCTTGATCGGTGCGGAAGATGCCCTTCCAGCGCGCGAGTCGCGCGCCGGCGAGGCCCTCGCTCGCGCGCAGCGCCGCCCGCGACACGCGCTCGCGCGAGAAGATCGTCTCCGGCGACCAGCGGAACGAGCGCACCCGGTGCGCGGAGGTGGAGGCGTGCGCGGGGTCGCCGGGCGCGTGCGTGTGCCCCTCCGCGCGCGGCAGGCGCGCGCCTTCGTTCGCGGGCCACTCGAACGCCTCGGCCGGGAGCTTCCCGCGCGTCGTCTTGTGCACCGAGAGCGGGCGCGGCCAGAGCGACTCCGCGAGCGCATCGAAGCGCGCGAGCGCCTCGGGCGGCGCGAGATCGGTGCGGTTCGCGACCAGCACGTCGGCGATGCCGGCCTGCAGCGCGATCAGCTCCGCCTCGTCGTCGGACTTCGTGCCGAGCCGCGCCGGATCCACCAGCACGACGAGGGGCCCGAGTGCGAGCGCGTCCTTGTGGGGCGAACGGCGGATCGTGTCGACGATGTCCTGCGGCCGCGCGAGGCCGGTCGGCTCGATGATCAGGCGATCGGGCCGCTCGGCGATCACCGCCCCGAGTGCGTCGATGAAGCCCTCCGGCGCGGTGCAGCACACGCAGCCGCCGGGGATGTTGCGGATCGCGAACGAGCGCTCGCCCGCGAGCACCGCCTCGTCGAGGCCGGCGTCGCCGAAGTCGTTGACGATGACCGCGACTCGCTCGTGCGTGCGCGAGGCGAGCTGGTGCCGGATCACGGTGGTCTTCCCGGTCCCGAGGAAGCCGGCGACGATGTGAACCGGGATCGACATGAGCGCTGCGCCTCGCGAAGGGCGCGCAGTGTAACGGCGTTGCGCCGCCGGACGCGGTCCCGCGATCGATGCGCGCGGCGCTGCGCCTATGCTGCGCCCATGCAGGTGCTGCGCGCCGAGTTCGTGACCTCCGCCGCGGCGCGCGAGGGCTTTCCGCGGGATGGCTTGCCCGAGATCGCGTTCGTCGGGCGCTCGAACGTCGGAAAGTCGAGCCTGCTCAACAAGCTCTCGGGTCGCCGCGCGCTCGCGCGCACGAGCGCGACGCCGGGCAAGACGCGGCTGGTCAACTTCTTCCGGATCGAGCGCCGCGAGCGCGCGCCGCTGCTGCTCGTCGACCTGCCCGGCTACGGCTGGGCGCGCGTGGCGCGCAAGGAGCGCGCGGAGTGGCAGCGCCTGATCGAGGGCTACCTGGCTGGAAGGACGCCGCTGCGCGGCGTGCTGCTGCTGATCGATGCGCGCCGGGATCCGGGCGATGACGAGCGCGACTTCCTGCCGTGGCTCGCCGAGCGCGGGCTGGTGGTGCGCCTCGTCGTCACCAAGTTCGACAAGCTGCGCCCCGCCGAGCGCGAGGCGCGGCTACGCGGGATCACGCGCGAGCTCGGCATCCCGCGCGAGGCGCTGCTGCTCACGAGTGCGGAGAAGGGCGACGGCATCGACGCGCTCTGGCGCGAGATCGACGCGCTCGTGGCGCGCGACGCGGCGCCCTGATCCGCTCTCGGGTGCCTCGGCCGCGCCGCTCGCTCAGTTCTTCCCATCCGGGATGAAGCTGCTCACGGCGTTGCCCCACGCCGTGCCTCGGCCGCCGCGCTCGCTGCGCTCCTGCTCGTGCTGCTGAATGGCGGTTCCGATCGCGCTCACCATCGCGCCGATGAAGCGGCCGCTGTTGGCGCTCGCCCAGTCGATGCTCGCGTGGCGCGGCGCGTTGGCGCGGTTCACGGCCGGCATCACGTAGCGCGCGATCAGCTCGAGGCTCTTGCGCGTCGCCTCGGGGTTCGCGCAGTTGTGCGCGAGCAAGAGCAGCGTGCCGAAGCCGCCGCTGTGCTCGCGCAGCGACTCGATCGCGGCGATCGCGTCGTCCGGCGTACCGAGCGTGAGCTTGCCGAAGGTGGCGATGCCCTTGTTCACCCAGGCGTCGAGCGCCGCATCGTGGGAGCGCGCGTACTCGGGCTCGATGCCGCCGAGCTTGGTCGTGTAGCGGAGCAGGCGCAGAGTGCCGTGGGCCATGTCGGCCTCGGCCTGCGCGCGCGTCTCGGCGATGTGCAGCGGCGCGACCAGGCGCCAGTTGTTACGGGAGACGCTCTTGCCGTGCTCGCGCGCCTTCTCCTCGCACACGTCCCAGTGCTTGGGCAGCTGCTCGAAGCCCTCGGTCGTGCTGGCCGCGACCGAGAGCAGCCCGATTCCGTTCTGCCCGGCCGCGCGCGCGCCGCTCGGCGAGATTGCGCTCGCCACCGCCAGCTCCAAGTGCGGGTACGAGTAGGGCGGCAGCTGCAGCCGGCCCTCGTTCAGCTCGAACCAGTCGCTCTTGCGCGTGACCGTCTCGCCGCGGAAGAGCGCGGCGATCACCTCGATCGCCTCGTTCATGCGCCTCCGCTGCGTGGCGACATCGACGCCGAGCATGAACGCGTCGCTCGGGAGCTGGCCAGGCCCCATGCCGAGCATCACGCGCCCGCGCGTCTGGTGATCGAGCTGTTGCATGCGATCGGCCACGAGGAACGGGTGGTGGTAGGCGAGCGACGTGACGCCCGTGCCGAGCCGGATCTGGCGCGTAATTGCCGCCGCGTGCGCGATGAAGATTTCTGGCGCGCCGATGATCTCGTACGAGCCCGAGTGGTGCTCGCCGATCCACGCCTCGTGGTAGCCGAGCGCGTCCATGTGCTGGACGAGCGCGAGGTCGCGATGGATCTGCTCGGTCGGGCTCTCGTCGTCGGGATGGAACGGCGCGATGAAGGCGCCGAAGCGCAGCGGCGGAGCAGCGGTCATGGGCTCACCTCGTGGAATCGGGCCACGGTAGACGATCGCGCCCGCCGCTTCCCGCGCGGCCACCGCTCAGCGGAACAGATCGAGCTTCGCGTCGCGGACGAGCTGCCGCGCGTTCCCGTCGCCGCGCAGCTCGACGCCGTGGATCCACACCGCGGGCACGCCGTCGGCCTTCTTCATGAGCAGGCCCGCGGCCGCGGCCAGCGCGTCCGCGGTGGCGGGGATCGTCACCTGCAGCTCGCGGCCGCGCCGGTCGGTGCTGCCGCGCAGGTCGTCGAGGGGCGCGATGCCCGCGACGCCGAGCGCGACGTCGACCAGTCCCTCACGCCAAGGCCGGCCGAAGGTGTCCGTGACGATCACCGCGAGCGGAGCGCAGCCGGCGCTCGCCAGCGACTCGCGCAGCCGCCGCGCCGAGGCGTCGGGATCGCGGGGAAGGATCACCGCGGTGTCGTCGTCCGGCGCGTTCGAGAGGTCGACGCCCGCGTTCGCGCACACGAAGCCGTGGATCGTCTCGGTGATCAACACGTACTTCGCGCGGCGCACGATGCGCACGCTCTCGCGCAGGATCAGCTCGATGTGGCGCGGATCCTTCGCGTCCTCGGCGGCGATCGCGATCGCCTCGGCGCGCGGAGCGAGCGTGCGCAGATCCACCAGCGCACCCTCGGCCTTCGAGACGATCTTCTGGCACACACACAGCACGCCGCCGCGCAGCGCGATGCCCGAGCGCTGCGCCGCCTCGCGCACGAGCAGGGCGAGGTCGGCGCCCGGCGTCACCTCGGGCATGCCGCGCAGCGGCGTCAGCGTGATCGCGTCGCTCATCGCGCCTCCGAGGAGGCGGCTCGGTAGCCGAGGCGCTGGAGCAGCGCCCGCGTGCGCGGCGCCGCGGCCGAGTCGGTCGCGAGCAGCACGGCGAGATCCTCGGGGCGGTCGAGGTCGATCGCGAGCGCGGGCAGGGCGAGCTCGCGGAAGGCGAGGCCGCTCGCCTCCGCCAACGCCCGGTGCGCCGCCGCACTGCCGGTTCCAAAGCGCGTCGCCATCGCCTCGTGGGGTGCACGCAGCAGCGCCGCCGTGCCGCCGTCGCGCGACGGTGCGAGCACGGCGCCGCGGCCACCGAGCGCAGCGAGCGCGTCGAACAGCGCGCGAATCTCCTGGGGCGTCGCGCCCGCCACGTCGCCCAGCACGACCAGTACCGGCTCGCCCGGGCGCGCGAGCTCGGCGCTGGCCGCGGCCAACCCTTCGTTGAGGCCGGCGTCGTCGGCGACGCGCGCTTCCGCCCCGCACGCGCGCGCCACTTGGGCGACGGCCGCGTCGGGCGTCACCACGAACACGCGCAGCGCTGGCGCGGATCCGATCAGCGCAGCCAGCAGATCCGTGAGCATCGCCAGCGTGAGCTCGTCCGCGCGCTCGCCGAGCGCGCCGCGCAGCCGCGACTTCGCGGCGCCCAGCCGCTTCACGGGCACGAGCGCGAGGCTCACGCGCTGCCTCGCCCCATCTGAAGGCGCCCGCTGGCGCGGATCTCCTGCGCCAGCGCGAGGCACGCGCGCGCGAGCGCCTCGGAGATCGCGACGTCGCGCATCAGCGTTTCGAGCGCGCGCGCGGCGAGCCCGAGCGCAGCGACGTCGGCGAGCTGCGCGGCGTCGCGCTGATCGAGCACGAAGCCGTGGCACCAGCTCGCGTAGAGGCGCGCGACGCCGCGCGCCGAGACCTCCGCGCCGGTTCCCCGTAACAACCGATCCGCGGGGCCTTTGACCGGCATGCCGCCGATGATCGGCGAGATCGCGACCACCGGCGCGCGGCTCGCGGCGATCGCCTCGCGCACGCCGGGCACGGCGAGAATCGGCCCGATCGAGACCACCGGGTTGCTCGGGCACACGAGGATCGTGTCTGCGGCCACGATCGCGTCGCACACGCCCGGCGCCGGGCGCGCGGCGGCGGCGGCGGCGAGGTCGACGCCCTCGACGTCGTTCGGCGCGCCGTCGCGCACCAGGTACTCCTCGAAGTGCACGCGCGCGCCGCCGGGCATGCGCACGAGGGTCGGGCACGGGTCCTCGCTCATCGGCAGGATGCGGCAGGCGAGGCCGTGCGCGCGCCGGATCTCGTCCGTGACCGCTGCGAGTCCGGCGCCGGCGCGCAGGCGCTGCGTGCGATGCAGGCAGGTCGCGAAGTCGCGGTCGCCGAGCTTGAACCACGTTTGGTGGCCGTACGCGCCGAGCGC
Organism: Myxococcota bacterium; assembly: GCA_036560185.1. Classification (GTDB taxonomy): domain Bacteria; phylum Myxococcota_A; class UBA9160; order UBA9160; family UBA6930; genus VGRF01. The sequence goes on along the minus strand of DATBRS010000265.1, from coordinate 15,678 downwards.
CTCGATCACCCCGAAGCTGTCGCCGCGTAGGCCGTAGCCGCGCTCGGCGTCGACGCGGCCCGCGAGCGTGTAGGTGACGATGTCGAGGTCCGGCGACACGTGGACGCCGTAGAACTCGCGGTCGTCGCCGGTGTTGCCGATCACGACGAGTCGCTCGGCGGGGATCGCGCGCACGAGGCCGCGCAAGAAGCGCGCGGCGCCGACGCCGCCGGCGAGCGCGACGACGTTCACGCGAGCCGCCAATCCAGCGGCGCGATCAAGCGGCTACTCGCTGGGAGGCGCTGCGAGCGCGTCGCGCTCGGCCTGCAGCTTCTTCAGCTCCGCGATGCGCTGCGGCATGCGCTCGGCGACCTCTTCGAGCGCGTCGTTCGAGGCGGGCGCGGCCGCATCCGTGAGCTCGCCCTTCAGCAGCGCCTCGTCCGCCGCGATCGCCTGCTCGAGCTCGGCGATGCGCGCGTTCAGCACGCTCATGGGGTCGCCCGCGGCGCTGCTCGGAGCGCTCGCGCTCGGCGGCGGCGGGTCGGCGACGCGCTCGCGCTGCACCCACGCGTCGACAGAGGCCGGCGCCTGGGTGGACGCGTCGTCGCGCCGCAGCGGCTGATCGCGCAGGCCCTCGGGCACCCGATCCAGCGTGGTGGTGTAGTGGGCGATGCCGTTCTCATCGATCCAGCGATAGATGCGCGGGGTCTCGGCGGTGTCGTCGGCAAGAGCGCTGGACGTGATCGCGAGCAGGGCGAGAGCGAGCCAGGCAATGGAGCGCATGGCGCGGAGTCTTGTCGGCGCGCTCGCGCGGGTCAAGGCGGACGCGGCGCCTCTGGGCCGTGAACGCGCGGCGTTCTCGCGCTTCGCGTGAACGATTCGCCGAGCCGTGACAACTCCCTGCCAACACGGGGCTTTCTCGCCCTCGATCTTCAACCCGTGAGCGGCATGGCGCTTGCGAATCCATCGCTCCGATGGACTCGCTCGCCGCACGCGCTTCTCGCTGTCTCCTCGGCCTGTTCCTGCTCGGCGCCGCTCCGGCGTGGGCCCAAGAGTTTGCGCCGCTCGCAGGCTTCGAGCGCGTGCGCGGCGCGACGGCGCTCGCGCTCGACGGCGCGAGCCCGCGCATCGCGGTCGGCACCGGCAGCAGCGTTTGGGTCGCCGCCCCCGGCGAGGTGGCGCAGCGCGCGCTGCGCGTCGGGGCGGTCCGCGATCTCGCGTTCGAGCCAGGCGGCGCACTCTGGGTCGCCTCCGAGCGCGGCCTCTTCGAGCTGGCCGGAACGGCCGCGACGCCCCACGCCATCGGCCCCGGTGCGAGCGGGCGCGCCACGCGCTTGCTGTGGCTCGGGGGATCGCTGCTCGTGGGCTCCGAGGACGGCCTCGCGTTTCGAGCGCCGGGCGGCGCGTTCACGCGCGTCGACGGCAGCGCGCCGGAGGGCGCGGTGCTCGCGCTCGCGGCCCTCGGTCCCCGCACTGCGCTCGCCATCGCGGGCGGCGAAGTCGCGCGCATCGAGCTGGACGCCAGCGGGCGAGTCGTTCGCGAGATCGCGCGCGAGACGCTGCCGACCGGCGACGGGCCGCCGCTCGATCTCGCGCCGCTCCCGAGCGGCGGCGCGCTCGCGCTGCGCGAGAGCGGGCTCGCGCGCCGCGACGCGAGCGGCGTGTGGCGCCGCGTGCCGATCGCGCTGCCGCCCGGCGCGCTGCCGCTGCGCCTGCTCGCGCTCGCGCAGGGGCTCTGGCTCGCCACCGACGCGGGCCTCCTGTTCGCGCGCGACGTGAGCGGGCCGTTCGAGCGCGCGGGAGCGCCGGCGGGCGGCGCGGCGATCGCGTCGCTCTCGGCGCACGCGGACGAGCTGGTGGTTGCCGGCGCGCGCGGCGTGCTGCGCGGTGCGCTGCGCGCGCAGCTTCCAGCGGCGCGCGAGGAGTCGCGCGCGAAGCTCGCGAGCACGGCCGCGCGCGAGCCCGGCGTGCTCGCGGTGCAGCGCGCCGCGCTCCGCTACCTCGCGCTCGAGCCGCAGCGCATGGCATCGCTGCGCGCGCGCACGCGCCAGAGCGCCTACGCGCCGGTGCTGGAGCTGTTCGGCGCCTACGGCGGCGATCGCTCGCACGAGCGCGATCAGGACGAGACCTTCACCTCGGGCCTCGACCGCACCTTTCGAGATCGGCACCGAGAGACGGGCAGCGACTACGACGCGGGTGTGCGCCTCAGCTGGAATCTCGGCGGCGCCATCTACCACCCCGAAGAGATCGACGCGTCGCGCGAGGCCCGCGAGTGGATCGAGCTGCGTGACGAGGTGCTCGACGAGGTCGCGCAGCTCTATTTCGAGCGCCGCCGCGCGCAGCTCGACGCGGCGCGCGAGCCGGATCCGCACGCCGCCGCGCGCCTCGAGCTGCGCGCCGCCGAGCTCGCCGCCGGGCTGGACGCCTGGACCGGCGGCTGGTGGAGCGCGTCGCTCGCCGCTTCTTCCTCCCCCGAGCGTCCCGCTCCGGAGATCACGCCATGAAATCGCAGTTGGCCGCGCTCGCCGCGGTCTTGTTATTGGGGGCAGCGCCGGCCGGCGCCGCGCCGCTGCTGTCCGAGGTCTTCTACGACGCGGTCGGCAGCGACGACGGCCAGAGCTTCATCGAGATCTGGGGTGCGCCGGGTACATCGCTCAGCGGCCTCACGATCGAGGCAATCAACGGAGCGGGCGGTGGCGTCACGCACTCGCTCGCGCTCAGCGGCACGATCGGCGCGAGCGGGCTGTTCGTGATCGCGGACGGCGCGACCGCGGGCGGCACGTCCGTGGCGAACGCCAATCTGGTGCTCGACTTCGACTTCCAGAACGGCCCCGACTCGGTGGTCCTACGCAACGCGACCGGCGTGCTGGATGCGGTCGGCTACGGCGTCTTCGCGGCGGGCGACGTGTTCGCGGGCGAGGGCGCCTCCGCGCCCGACCCCGCGCCGGGCAGCTCGATCGCGCGGCGCTTCGCCGACCTCGACACGGGCGACAACGCCGCCGACTGGCTCGGCGGCGCGCCGACTCCCGGCGTGGCGTCGTTCCGGCCCGTGCCCGAGCCGAGCCCGCTCTTGCTGTTCGGGCCCGCGGCCGCGCTGCTCTTGCGCCGGCGTCTCTCGGCAGCTGCGACCGCGTAGTCGCACCGCCCGCGCATCCGCCCCGGCGCGCACGGCCTCTCGCCCGCGCCGGGGCTGGACGCGCGCGTGGGCGTGAGAGGGGTTTTGCCTGCGCCGTGCCGCTCGCACGCTTGCGCGGCTCCGGGCTTTGGACTGGAGCGCGCCGTCTGGCGGGCCGAAGAGCGCTGTCGGGCCGCTTTGCTTGAAAGGGGCTCAGGGGTCGCGCAGAATGCGCGGCGCCCCGCGCAAGTGCCTAACAAGCCATGAAGGAACCCCAAGGCGAAGATGCTGACCGGGTTCAACACCAACATCCGCCACCGCGGGGTGCTGTTTCACGTCCAGAGTGAAGACAGCGGCCTCGCGCATCCGCACATCATCACGCACCTGTACCACGGCGGGACGATCATCTTCTCCGAGAAGAGCAGCTACGCGAGCCGCGTGAGCGAGGCGAAGCTCGAGGACGTCGTCCGGGAGCTGATGGAAGGCCAGCACAAGGCGGTGCTCAAGCGGCTGCGGGCGGGCGACTTCAACGACGCGATCCGCGAGCGCCTCGGCGACGTGCTCTCGCCGAGCGACGCGGACACGAAGGCGAAGACGAAGCCGACCGAGACTTCTCCGCTCTCGGACGACGCGCCCAGCGAGAGCTCGCTCGTCGACGCTGCGCCCGCCGAGGCGCCGCGCTCCTTCGGCGAGGGCATCGTCTCCGAGCGGCCGCTCGACGACGTGATCCTCGGCTACCTGATCGAGAACGCGCGCAAGCGCCGCTCGAAGCCGTGAGCGAGGCGGACGCCGGGCTGCAAGCGGGCGGCGGCCTGGTGCGCCTGTTCCACGTGACGAAGTCCTACCTCGCGGGCGCGCCCGTGCTGCGCGACGTGACGCTCGAGCTCGCGAAGGGCGAGTTCGTGTTTCTCACCGGCCCGAGCGGCGCCGGCAAGTCGACGCTGATGAAGCTGATGTTCGGTGCCGAGCAGCCGAACGAGGGGCAGATCCTCGTGCTCGGGCGCAACGTCGCGCGGCTCGGGCCGGCCGGCCTGCCGGCGCTGCGGCGCCGCATCGGCGTCGTGTTCCAAGACTTCAAGCTGCTGACGCGGCGCACGGTCGAGGACAACGTGGGCGTCGCGCTCGACGTGGTCGGCGTGCCAGCGCGCGATCGCAAGGCGCGCGTGTTCGCGATGCTGAAGCGCGTGGGCCTGCATCACCGCCGCCACCACCATCCCCTCACGCTCTCCGGCGGCGAGCAGCAGCGGCTCGCGATCGCCCGCGCGTTGGTCAACGAACCCGAGCTGCTGCTCGCGGACGAGCCCACCGGCAATCTCGATCCGCAGCTCACGCTCGAGATCATGGACTTGATCGCCGACGCGGCGGCGCGTGGCACCGCGGTGTTCGTCGCGACGCACGACCACGCGCTGGTCTCGCGCTATGCGAAGCGGCTCGTGCGTCTCGAAGGCGGCGCGATCGCGCACGACGGCGCCCCGCCGCGATGAGCGCGCTCGCGCAGCTGCGCTCCGCGTTCGCCAACACGCTGGTGGGCTTGCGCAGCAGCCCGGTCACGAGCGGCGTGGCGGCGGCGACGATCGGCGTCTGTCTGCTGCTGGCCGGCGCGTTCGCGCTGCTGGTCGCGAACATGGAGGCGATCCTCGCGCGCTTCGGCGACGAGCTGCACGTGGTCGCCTACCTCGAGCCGGAGATCGCGCCGGCGAAGCTCGACGCGCTGATGGAGCGCGCGCTCGCGCAGCCGGGCGTCGAGACGGTCGCGTACGTCAGCTCGGAGGAGGCGGCGGAACGCTTTCGGCGCACGCAACCCGAGCGCGCGGCGCTACTCGACGGCCTCGACGAGAACCCGCTGCCGGCGTCGGTCGAGCTGCGGCTCGCGCCCGATCAGCGCAGCGGCGAGGCCGTGCGCGCGGTGTCGGAGACGCTGGCCGCGCTGCCGGGCGTCGCCGAGATCGGCAGCGGCAACGAGTGGATCGAGGGCTACGCCCAGGCGGTCGCGCTGATCCGCAGCATCGGCGTCGCGATCGGCACGGTGCTCGCGCTCGCGACGCTGCTGATCGTCGCGAACACGATTCGGCTCTCGATCTACGCGCGCCGCGACGAGATCGAGATCCTGCGCCTGGTCGGCGCGAGCCGCAGCTACGTCGCCGCGCCATTCCTGCTCGAAGGGCTGATCGAGGGTCTGGCCGGAGGCGTGATGGGGCTGGTGCTGCTCTGGAGCGGCTGGCTCGGCCTCGCGCCCCTGCTGCGCGGCGGACTCACGCTGCTGATCGGCGACACCACGCCGAGCTTCCTGTCGGCCGTGGCCTGCGCGCGGCTGGTGGCAGCGGGCGCGCTGCTCGGGCTGGCCGGCTCCGCGGCGGCGCTGCTCCAGAGCCGAGAGTCGCGGCGATGAGGCGCGCGCTCGCGGCGGCGCTCCTCGGGGCGCTCGCGGGAGGCGCGGTGTTCGCGCAGGAGGGCGGCGCGGATCTGGGCGCTTTGAAGCGCGCGATCGAGGAGCGCCGCGTGCGCGTCGCCGCCTACGAGCGCGACGAGCAGAGCATCTTCGACGCGATCGATGCGGTGGACAGCGCGGCGCGCGCGCTCACGCGCGAGGTGCGGCGCGCGGAGCGAGCCGCCCGCGACGCGGCGCTGAGACTGCGCGCGCTGGAGCGCGAGCGCAGCGCGCTCGAGGCCGAGGTCGCGCGCACCGAGCAGCTGTTACGGCGGCGCTCGGTCGCGCTCTACAAGGCGGGCGAGGCGGGCCCGCTCGCGCTCGTGTTCTCGCCCGGCACGCTGCGCGACCGGCTGACGCGGATCCGCGTCCTGCAGCGCCTGTTCGACGAGGACGGTGCGCTGCTCGCGCGCGCCCGCAGCGCGCGCGCGGCGCTGGAGGAGGCGCGGCTCGCGGCCGCCGCGGCGACGAAGACGCGCGACGAGGCGCGCGCGGCGCTGCGCGTGCGGCGTGCCGAGCTCGAGACGGAGCGCCGCGAGAAGCGCACGCTGCTCGAGCAAGTGCACCGCGATCAGGCGCGCGAGCGCGCGATGCTGAGCGAGCTCGAGGCCTCCGCGCGCGCGCTCGAGAGCAAGCTCGCCGAGATCACGCGCACGCCGAGCAGCGTGCCTGCGCCGCCGCCGAGCGCCGAGACGCTCTCGTTTCGCGCGCAGCGCGGGCACCTCGCGCCGCCGGTGCCGGGCGAGCTGCTGCGCGGCTTCGGCAAGCTGATCGACGCCGAGTACCGCACCGAGACGTTCCAGAAGGGCGTCGACTTCCGCGTCGAGGTCGGCGAGCCGGTGCGCGCGATCGCGGCCGGCGAGGTCCGCTTCGCCGATTGGTTTCGCGGCTACGGGCGCACGCTGATCCTCGATCACGGCGACGGCTTTTTCAGCGTGACGGGTCATCTCGACAGCATCGACGTCGCGCTCGGCCAGCGCGTCGCGCGGGGCGACCGCGTCGGCGCCGCCGGCGAGACCGGCTCGCTCTCCGGCCCGCGGCTCTACTTCGAGATTCGAAAGGACGCCGCCGCGCTCGATCCCGCCGAGTGGCTCGAGCTCTCCCCGACTCCGTGATTCCCGGCGCACGCCGCGGACGCGCGCGCGTTCGCCGATAGACTGCGCGCCCACTCGCCCCGCTCGACCTCGGAGCTCTCATGCTTCGCGCGCGCCCGCGCTTCGCTCTCGGCTTCGCCTGCGGCCTAATGGCCGGCATCCTCGTGCTGTCGGCCGCTGGGCAGCGCAGCGCAGCCGCCCCGTACCAGGAGCTCGCGATCTTCTCGAGCGTGCTGCGCCTCGTGCGTGAGGTCTACGTGGAGCCCGTCGACGAGGCTCTGCTCGTGCGCGCGGCGGTGCGCGGCATGCTCGCGGATCTCGATCCGCACTCGGCGTATCTCGACGCCGATGCGAACGCGCGCCTGCGAGAGGCGACGACCGGCGAGTTCGTCGGGGTCGGGCTCGAGATCGGGCGCGGCGCGGACGGCGCGCTCGAGGTGGTCGCGCCGCTCGAGGGCTCGCCCGCCGCGAGAGCGGGGCTGCGCGCGCGCGACCGCATCGTCGAGCTGTGTGGGACGCCCTGCGAGCCGGCGCGCGGCCTCGATCCAGACGAGGCGGCCGCGCGACTGCGCGGCCCGGCCGGCAGCGCGATCACGCTGACCGTGCTGCGCGACGGCTGGAAGGCACCGCGCGCCTTCGCGCTCACGCGCGGCGTAGTGAGAGCGCCGGCGGTGCGGGCGCGGCGGCTCGAGCCAGGCATCGGCGTCGCGCGCATCGCAGAGCTCTCGGAGGGCGCCGCGCGGGAGCTCGCGGCGCGCATCGCGCAGCTTGAGCGCGAGAACGGCGCGCCGCTGCGCGGCCTCGTGCTCGATCTGCGCTCGAACCCTGGCGGCGTGGTCGACGAGGCGGTGGCGGTCGCGGATCTCTGGCTCGATTCCGGGGAGATCGTGACGCTGCGTGGACGCAGCGCGGAAGACAGCGAACGCTTCGACGCGACCCCCGGCGGCGACGCCCGGCTGCCGCTCGTCGTGCTCGTGGACGGCGGCAGCGCGAGCGCGGCCGAGATCGTCGCCGCCGCGCTGCAAGACCAGCGGCGCGCGCTGATCGTCGGCGAGACCAGCTACGGCAAGGGCTCGGCGCAGGGCGTGTTCGAGCTACCCGGCGGCGCCGGCGTACGGCTCACGACCGCGCGCTACACGACGCCATCCGGACGCGCGCTCGAGGGTGCCGGCGTCACCCCCGATCTGCCGGTCGCGGCCGCGGCGAGCGGCGCGAGTGGAGATCCGCAGCTCGCCCGCGCCGTCGAGGCGCTGAAGAGCCCGGGTCTGTTCGAGGCGCTGCGCGCCTCTGCGCCGCCCGCGGCGCAGGGCCCGGAGTAGGCGGTGCGGATCGTCGAGAGCGGCCGTCTCGGTCCGCGCCGCGTGCTCTCGATCGCGGAGCTGGTGGGCGGCGTGCGCGAGCTCGTCGAGGAGCTCGGGCCCGTCTGGGTGGTCGGCGAAATCTCGAACCTGCGCCGCGCGGGCTCGGGTCACGCGTATTTCACGCTGAAGGACGACGACGCGCAGCTGCGCGCGGTGCTGTTCCGCGGCAACGCGGTGCGCCTGCCCTTCGATCCCGAGGAAGGCCTCGAGGTGATCGCCGGTGGTGAGCTCACGGTCTACGGCGCGCGCGGCGACCTGCAGCTGATCGTGCGCCAGCTCGAGCCGCGCGGGCGCGGCGCGCTGCAGCTCGCGTTCGAGCAGCTGCGCGCGCGGCTCGAAGCGGAGGGGCTGTTCGCCGACGAGCGCAAGCGCGAGCTGCCGAGATTCCCGCGGCGCGTCGGCGTCGTCACCTCGCCGAGCGGCGCCGCGCTGCACGACGTGATCCACGTGACCGGACGGCGCTTCCCGGCGACGCCCCTCTTGCTCGCGCCGACGCGCGTGCAGGGCGAGGGCGCGGAGGATGAGATCGCCGGCGCGCTCGCGCGCCTGGCGCGCGTGCCCGACGTCGACGTGATTCTGCTCGTGCGCGGCGGCGGCTCGCTGGAAGACCTGATGGCCTTCAACACCGAGCGCGTCGCGCGCGCGATCCGCTCCTGCCCGGTGCCCGTGATCGCGGGCGTCGGGCACGAGGTGGACATCACGATCGCCGATCTCGCCGCCGACGCGCGCGCGGCGACGCCGTCCGCGGCCGCGCAGCTCGCGCTGCCGGATCGCGGCGCGGTCGCCGGGGAGCTCGACGCGCTGCTGCACAATCTGATGCGCGCCGCGCTCGGCAATACGCGCGAGCTGCGTCGCGACCTCTCCGGCCTCGCGCGCGCGCTGCGCGCCCAGGCGCCGACCGCGCGCCTGGCTGCGCGCCGCGTGCGCCTCGCCGGGCTCGCGCGTTCGCTGCTGGTCGCGGGCAGCGCGCTCGCGCGGGCACGCCGCGCGTCGCTTGCGCCGCTCTCCGCCCGCCTCGGCTCGGCCGCACGCCGCGTCGTGCCCGAGCGCCGCGCGCGCCTCGGCACCGGCGCCGCGCGCCTCGACGCGCTCTCCCCGCTCGCGGTGCTCGGGCGCGGCTACGCGCTCGCGCGCGGCCCGCACGGCGAAATCCTGCGCGACGCGCGCCGCGTGGCCGTCGGCGACGAGCTGACGCTGCGGCTCGCGCGCGGCTCGCTGAGCGCCGCCGTCACGGGTGTGCGCGGCGAGGATTGAGGCTCGCTTCACTGGTAGAGTGATCCGCCATGCCGGCCCGCCGCACTTCGCCGAAGCCCGAAGCCGATTCCGCCGCCGAGCTCTCGTTCGAGAGCGCGATGGAGCGGCTCGAGGGCATCGTCGATCGCCTTGAATCCGGCGAGCTGCCGCTCGAGGAGGCGCTGGCTGCGTTCGAGGAAGGCGTCGCGCTCTCGCGGCGCTGCGCCGGCGAGCTCGACGCCGCCGAGCGCCGCATCGAGGTGCTGGTCGAGCAGGGCGGCGCGCTCGCGACAGAGCCCTTCGACGAGCCGCTCGATGGCGGCGCGGGCGACCAGAGCTGATGGACGCGAGCGCCTGGCTGGGACAGCGCACGGCGCTCGTGGACCGCTTCCTCGACGCGCGCCTTCCCCCCGCGAGCGAGCCCCCGGCGGCGCTGCACGGCGCGATGCGGCACCTCGTGTTTCCAGGCGGGAAGCGGCTGCGGCCCGCGTTCGCGTTCGCAGGCTGCGAAGCGGCCGGCGGCACGGCCGAACGCGCACTGCCCGCGGCGGCCGCGGTCGAGCTCGTTCACACCTATTCGCTGATCCACGACGACCTGCCGTGCATGGACGACGACACGCTGCGGCGCGGACGGCCCACGGTGCACGTCGCGTTCGGCGAGGCGAACGCCGTGCTCGCGGGCGATGCGCTGCTCGCGCTCGCGTTCGAAGCGCTGGCGGACGCAGAGGCCGAGGCGGGGGCCGGCGCGGTCGCGTGGTGCACGCGCGCGCTCGCCGTGGCGGCGGGCTCGCGGCAGCTCGTCGGCGGTCAGGCGGACGACCTCGCGTTCGCAGCGGGCGGGCCAGCCACGCTCGCGCGCGTCGAATCGGTGCATCGGCGCAAGTCAGCGGCGCTGATCGCAGCCTCGGTCGCGTGCGGCGCGCGCCTCGCGGGCGCGGGGACTGCGCTGCTGGCGGACCTGGCCGCTTTCGGCGAAGAAGTCGGCGTGGCGTTCCAAATTGCGGACGACGTGCTCGACGCCGATCGGAACGAGGCGTGCTCGTCGGTTTCCGTGATGGGGCTCGCCGCGGCGCGCGAACGCGCGGAGGCGCTGCTCGCGGGCGCGCTGCGGCGCGTCGACGAGCTGGGTGAGCGGGCCGCTGCGCTGCGCATGCTGGCGGAGTTGGCAGTGCGGAGGAAGGCATGATGAACGCAGGAGACGTGGAGCAGAGCTTGCTCGCGCGCATCGGCTCGCCCGAGGAGCTGCGCGCATTGCCGCGCGAGCAGATCGCGGCGGTCGCCGAGGCGCTGCGCGCGGAGATCGTGCGCACCGTCGCCAAGACGGGCGGACATCTCGCGTCGAGCCTCGGCGCGGTCGAGCTGATCACGGCGCTGCATTACGTGTTCGACACGCCGCGCGACCGCCTGGTGTTCGACGTCGGTCATCAGGCCTACGCGCACAAGATGCTGACCGGCCGCCGCACCGGCTTCGATCGCATCGGCCTGGATGGCGGCATCGGAAAATTCTTGCGCCGCAGCGAATCGCCCTACGACCACTTCGGCGCGGGCCACGCGGGCACCTCGATCTCGGCGGCGCTCGGCATGGCGCGCGCAATGCAGCATCAGCAGCGCGACAACGTCGCGATCGCGCTGATCGGCGACGGCGGCATGACCGCCGGCATGGCGTTCGAGGCGCTCAACCACGCTGGCGATCTCAAGCAGAAGAATCTCGTGGTCGTGCTCAACGACAACGAGATGTCGATCTCGCCGAACGTGGGCGCGATGTCGTCCTACCTGTCGCGCAAGCTGTCGGCGCCGATGGTGCGGCGGGTGAAGCACTGGGCGAAGGAGTTCCTGAGCTCGATGCCCGGCGACATGCTGCACTGGGCGCAGAAGGCCGAGGAATCGCTGAAGGTGTTCTTCTCGCCCGGCCTGCTGTTCGAGGCGCTGAACTTCAAGTACGTCGGGCCGATCCAGGGCCACCGCATCGAGGTGGTGCTCGAGACCTTCGAGAACGTGCGGCAGATGGTGCGCGCGGGCGACGGCCCGATCCTGGTGCACGCGCTGACCGCGAAGGGCTACGGCTACGAGCCCGCGCAGAACGACCCGTTCAAGTATCACGGCGTGAATCCGTTCGACGTCGAGTCGGGCAAGTTCCACGCCAGCAAGCCCGGCCCGCCGAAGTACCAGCGCGTGTTCGCCGACACGCTGATCCGGCTCGCGAAGGAGGACCCGCGCATCGTCGGCATCACCGCGGCGATGGCCGACGGCACGAGCCTCGATCTGTTCCAGCGCGAATTTCCGAGCCGCTTCTACGACGTCGGCATCGCCGAGCAGCACGCGGTGACGTTCGCGGCGGGCCTCGCCAGCGAGGGCATGAAGCCGGTCGCGGCGATCTACTCGACGTTCCTGCAGCGTGCCTACGACCAGGTCGTGCACGACGTCTGCCTGCAGAATCTCGACGTGACGTTCGCGATGGATCGCGCCGGCCTGGTCGGCGCCGATGGCGCGACGCATCAGGGGATGTTCGACATCGCGTTCCTGCGCACGCTCCCCAACATGGTGTGCCTCGCGCCCAAGGACGAGAACGAGCTGCAGCACCTGCTGCGCACCGCGGTCGAGTACCCCGGGCCCGCGGCGATCCGCTACCCGCGAGGCGAAGGTTTCGGCGTGCCGATGGATCAGGACATCAAGGCGATTCCGCTCGGCGAGGCCGAGCTGCTGCGCGACGGCGCCGATGTCGCGATCGTCGCCTACGGCACGCTCGCCCACGCTGCGCTCGAAGCCGCCGGCGAGCTCGCGGCCGACGGCATCTCGTGCGCGGTGCTGAACGCGCGCTTCGCAAAGCCGCTCGACGAGGCGCGCATCCTCGCGCTCGCGCGCAAGGTGCGGGCACTGATTACGGTCGAGGAGCACGCCGGCATGGGCGGCTTCGGCAGCGCGGTGCTCGAGCTGCTCGCGCGCGAGGGCATCGCGATTCCGCTGCGCACGCTCGCGCTTAGCGATCGCCCGCACGAGCAGGGCGCGGTCGCGAAGCAGCGCGCCGCCCACGGTCTCGACGTGCCGGGCATGTCGCGCGCGGCGCGCGAGCTGCTCGGCCCGCGCGCCTGACAGGCGTGGAGCTCGAGCGCTTCACCGGCTGTCTGCTCGGTCTCGCGCTGGGCGACGCGCTGGGGACGCCCCTCGAGTTCGAGCGCCGCGGCTCGTTCGCGCCGCTCACGGATCTGGTCGGCGGCGGACCGTTCGGCTTGCAGGCAGGCCAGTGGACCGACGACACGTCGATGGCGCTCTGCCTCGGGACGAGTCTCGTCGAGTGCGGCGGCTTCGACGCCCGCGACCAAATGGAGCGCTATGTGCGCTGGTGGCGGAGCGGATACCTGAGCTCGACCGGCGAGTGCTTCGACATCGGGAACACCACGCGCCGCGCGCTCGCGCGCTTCGCCCACGGCGGCGATCCGTTCGCAGGCAGCGCCGCGCCCGACAGCGCGGGGAACGGCTCGATCATGCGGCTCGCGCCGGTCGCGATGTTCTTCTTCCCCGACGCCCTGGCAGCGGCGCACTACGCGGCCGAGAGCTCGCGCACGACGCACGCGGCGCCGGAGGCGCTCGACGCCTGCCGTCTGCTCGCGGCGATGCTGTGCCGCGCGCTCGCGGGCGAGCCGAAGGAGGCCGTGCTGCGCGGCTCGGCCGTGAGCTTCCGCGGCGCGTCGCGCATCGCTGCGCTCGCGCGCGGCGACTACCTCGCGAAGCCAGAGCGCGAGATCCGCGGCAGCGGCTACGTGGTCGAGTCCCTCGAGGCCGCGCTCTTTTGCTTCGCGCACGGCGCGAGCTACGCGGACGCCGTGCTGCGCGCCGCGAATCTGGGCGACGACGCGGACACGACCGCCGCGGTGTGCGGCCAGCTCGCGGGCGCGCACTACGGCGAGGCGGGCATCCCCGCCGCCTGGCTCGCGCGGCTCGCGATGCGCGAAGAGATCGCCACGCTCGCGGAGCGGCTCGCGCGCGCCGTGCGGCCGTGAGCGTCAAGCGCGCGAGAGCGCGGCTCGACGAGCTGGTCGTCGCGCGCGGGCTCGCCGAGTCGCGCAGCAAGGCGCAGGCGCTGATCCTCGCCGGCCGCGTGCTCGTGGACGACGCGCCGCAAGGCAAGCCCGGCACGCGCGTCGCGGCGGACGCGGCGCTGCGCGTGCGCGGCGCGGAGCGCCGCTACGTCTCGCGCGGCGGCGAGAAGCTGGCGGGCGCGCTCGCCGAGCTCGGCGTTCCGGTGACGAGCCGCCGCTGCCTCGACGTCGGCGCATCCACCGGCGGCTTCACGGACTGTCTGCTCCAGCACGGCGCGGCTCACGTGATCGCGCTCGATGTCGGCTACGGCCAGCTCGACGTGCGGCTGCGCGGCGATCCGCGCGTCGCGGTGATCGAGCGCGTCAATGCGCGCGAGATGAGCGCGGAGCAGGTGCCGCCCGAGCCTCCGGTCGAGCTCGCGGTGGTCGACGTGAGCTTCATCTCGGCGACGCTCGTGCTGCCGCGCATCGCGGCACTCGCGCCGGGAGCCGACGTGCTGGTGATGGTGAAGCCGCAGTTCGAGGTCGGGCGCGAGCGCGTGGGCAAGGGCGGCGTGGTGCGTGACGACGCGGACCGTGCGGCCGCGGTTTCGCGGGTGCGCAGCGCCGGCGAGCAGCTCGGCTACGCCGCGCGCGGCGAGGCCGAGAGCCGGCTCGCGGGGCCCGCCGGGAATCGCGAGGTGTTCCTGTGGCTTGCGCCGCCTTCGCGAAGTGCCCGCTCAAACTAGACTGATCTCGTCCGATATGAATCGCGTTGCTAGCTTGCGGCCTTCAGCGTTCAGGAGCCCACGTCATGTCGCTCATCGAAGTCACCGAATCTGCGGCCGCGCAGATCAAGCGCCTGCTCGACGCGGAGGGCAAAGCCGCCACGCATGCCCTGCGCATGAAGGTGGTGGGCGGCGGCTGCTCGGGTCTGCAGTACCAGCTGTCGTTCGATCCCAATCGCAAAGAGAACGACAACACGATCGAGAGCGCGGGCGTGAAGGTGGTCGTCGACGAGAAGAGCGCGCTCTATCTGGTGGGCACGACGCTCGACTACATCGACTCGCTGATGGAGTCGGGCTTCAAGATCCAGAACCCGAACGCGAAGAACTCTTGCGGCTGCGGGCAGTCGTTCTCGGCGTAGGCGCGCGACGCATGCGCACGGCCGGCAGCGCGGGATGACGCCCGGAAGGCCCATCTACCTCGACCATCACGCGACCACGCCCTGCGACCCGCGCGTCGCAGCGGCGATGCAGCCGTACTGGAGCGAGGAGTTCGGCAACCCCGCGAGCGCGTCGCACGCCTACGGCTGGCGCGCGGAGGCGGCCGTGGAGCAGGCGCGCGAGGCGATCGCGCGCGCGATCGGTGCATTGGACCCGCGCGAGATCGTGTTCACGAGCGGCGCCACCGAGAGCGACAACCTCGCGCTGCAGGGCGCGTTGCGCGCGCGCGGCGGCGCGGGCGCGCACGTCGTGACCGTGGCGACCGAGCATCCCGCGGTGCTCGACACGGCGCGCGCGCTCGCGAAGCAGGGCGCGTCGCTGAGCGTGCTGCCGGTGGACGCCGAAGGGCGCGTCGACCCCGCCGATGTCGCGCGCGCGATCACGCGCGAGACGCTGCTCGTCTCCGTGATGGCCGCGAACGGCGAGATCGGGACGCTCGCGCCGCTCGCGGAGATCGCGGCCGTGTGCGCCGAGCGCGGCGTGCTGCTGCACAGCGACGCGGCGCAGGCGCTCGGCAAGATCCCCGTGGACGTCGAGGCGCTCGGCGTCGACCTGCTCTCGATCTCCGGGCACAAGCTGTACGGCCCGAAGGGCATCGGCGCGCTGTACGTGCGGCGTCGCCGGCGGAGCGGGGAGCGCATCGCGCTCGCGCCGCTGCTGCACGGCGGCGGGCAGGAGCGAGGGTTGCGCAGCGGCACGCTGCCGACGCCGCTGATCGTCGGCCTCGCGCGTGCGATCTCGCTCGCCGTGACCGAGCAGCCCGCCGAGTCGGCGCGGCTCGCGCGCCTGCGCGATCGCTTGCTCGCGCGCCTGCGCGAGCGTGCGGGCGCGGTGCTGCTGAACGGCGCTGCGTCCGCGCGGCTCGCGGGCAATCTGAACGTGGCGCTCGAGGGCATCTCCGCCGACGCGGTGATCGCGCGGCTGCCCGACCTCGCGCTCTCGACCGGCTCCGCGTGCAGCTCGGCGAAGCCAGAGCCGAGCCATGTGCTCGCCGCACTCGGCTTGCCGCCCGAGCGCATCCAGGCCTCGCTGCGCATCGGCCTCGGCCGCTTCACGACCGAGGCCGAGGTCGAGCGCGCCGCCGAGCGAGTTGCCGAGGAGGTGCGCAAGCTGCGCGCGGAACGCGCCGGCGGCGTCGCTGCGCACGGGGCCGATCGCTAGGTTGCGCCGCCCGTTCGCCCGGTCCCAGTCGAGAGCGGCGGGAGTCGGAGCGCGGGCAGCGCAAT
>DATBRS010000264.1:0-9383 GCA_036560185.1 Myxococcota bacterium | reverse complement strand
GGCGGCCGCAAGACGCTGACGGTCTATCCGGGCATGACGGGCATGCTCGAGAACGCTTTCATCAACGTGAAGGGCGTGCATCACACCGTCACGGCCGAGGTCGTGCTCGAGGACGCGAGCACGGACGGCGTCATCCTCGCGCAGGCCGGCTACTTCGGCGGCTGGGCCCTCTACATGAAGGACGGCGCGGTTCACCACGACTACAACTACTTCGGTCTCGAGCACACGAACGTGGCAACCGCCTCCCCGCTCGGACCCGGCAAGCACTCGATCCTCTACGAGTTCATCCCGGACGGGGACAAGCCGGGCACCGGCGGCAAGTCGATCCTGAGTGTCGACGGCCAGAAGTCCGCCGAGGCGCACATCCCGAAGACGCAGCCGTTCGCCTTCTCGGCAGACGAGGGCGCAGACGTCGGAGTGGACGGCGAGACGAACGTCTCCACCGACTACGCGCAGGGCGACAACGCCTTCACGGGAACGATCGTCAAGGTGACCGTCGAGCAGAAGTGACTCTGCGGAGCGATGGGATACTTACTTGCCCGCCTCTCGAACCGTCGCCTTCGCCGCTTCGCGTCTCTCCAGCTGATCGGTGAGTAGCCGGTAGGTGATGTAGTACTTGTAGATGTTGCTCACGTACGTGACCGTTTCGCGGCCGATCCGCTCCGAGGCGACGCGCTCCACGTTGCCGAACCACACATTGGGATTCAGCCCTCGCTTCTCGGTCTCGCGCCGAAGCTGTCTCAGGCGTCCCGGCCCGGCGTTGTAGGCCGCGAACGTCATGAGGCCCTTGTTCAGATTGTCCATGGGCTCATCCTTGAAGTATTGGTCCATCATGAACCGCATGTACTTCACGCCTGCATGAATGTTGGCCTCGATCTCGTTGATGTCCCCGACGTTCAGCTCCTTGCCGGTCGGCGGCATGATCTGCATCACGCCAATCGCTCCAACGGGGCTCTTGACGCCTTGGTCGAGAGTCGACTCTTGGTAGCCCTGCGCCGCCATGAGCAAGTAGTCGATGTCGTATTGCTCTCCGTACTTCTGGAATAGGGCGACCACCGCAGCAAGCTTCAAGCGCTCACTTTGAGCCAGCGCGTTCTTCGCGTACTTCGTGTTCTCGAGATAGCGGCGTTCGACCACGTTCCGAAATGCGTCGCCCTTGGCGTGCTTGCGGAGCCACGCGTTGACGACCTCGCGGAGCTTGGGGTTCTCTTTGCGAAACGCGACGGCCAAGGTGCCGCCAGATCGCACGGTGACGTCTGGGTGCACAGTGATGTCAGTGAATACCTTGCTCCAGAACTCGGCCAGATAGTCGTCCACGACGGTGATTGGGACGAGTCCGGCGTTGACCATCTCGAGTATGTCGTCGTCTTCGAGCACATCGGGCGCGATGGTGATGATCACGGGCGGCTTGCCGCGTACTTTCAGCTGAACGTTCAGACGGGCGAGGCTCTCGTCGTAGATGCTCCCTTTGCGAACGAATACTTCCTGGCCGGCCATATCGTCTGTGCTGGTGATTGGCGGCGCGCCTGGACCGGTGACGACGACTTCGCTTACGTTGGCGCGCGTCGGCTCCGAGAACGAAGCGAGTTTCTCCAGCTCGGGCCTGACGGTCACCATGGCCGCGACCATGTCTGCCTCGCCGCTCGCGAGGGCGGGATACAGCTGATCACGCGACATCGGCACGATTACCACGTGCACCTTTAGGTTGCCCGTCTTCAGGTCGGTGTTCAGATCGTTCTCGAATGACTTCAAGGACTCGTACGTCAGCCCGCGCTCCTGCCCTTCGTCGATGAAGTAGTGCGTGCGGTTGAAGGTCACGGCCACGCGAATGGCGCGGCGCTCGACCATCGCGTCGAAGTCGCCGGTGAAAGGCTTGCCCAACGCGAGCTGCACGGCGTTTGGAAGGGCATCGTACGGCGAGGCCGTTGCCGGGATGGGCGCGTCGGTCGCGGACGGTGTCGCCTCCGTCGTCGCCGGCGGAGCCTCCTCCGGAGCTGAGCACGCCGTGGCAGCCGCAACGGCCAGCGCGGCCGCGACAATCTTCGCCAGACATGCAGGTCTCATGGTCGTGCGCTCCTCAGTCGCCAGCGGCACTCGACGATCCAGTGAAGCCGTCAGCGCTCCAGCAGCGTCGCACACTCGCGCGCGCTGCATTCGAATTCTGGGGGTGGGCGGAGGACGCGCACGCATGCCGCGCGGAACGCCGCCGATTGGACGCCGCACTCGACGAACTCGCTCTGCCGCGAGACGTTCAGACGCTGAGTGCTCGGGTCGGCGGGCCTACACGTCCCAGCTGATCTCGCACTCGTCGCCCTCGGCATGGCCCTGGCAGGTGAGGATCCAGCCTTGGGCGACTTCCTCGGGCGTGAACACGTCGTTCGCGAGCATCGTGACGTGGCCGCGCACGCACTTCGCGGCACACGAGCCGCAGTAGCCCTCTTCGCACGCGAAGGGAGCGCCGAGCCCGGCTTTGCGCGCCGCCGCGAGCAGGCTCTGCCCCTTCGCATAGGGAACGCGATGCAGCGTCTTGTCGAGCTGCACCAAGATCTCGCGCGGCACGTCGCCGGCGGCCGGCGCTCTCGGTGTCGCGCTCGCCGCCGCGCCGACGGCCCCCGCCTGCGAGTGCTCGCCGACGCCCTCGAAGCGCTCGATCCACAGGTGATCGCGCGAGTGCCCGCGCGCGAGCAGCGCCTGCTCCACGAGCTCCATGAAGGGGCCGGGGCCGCACAGGTAGGCGTCGGCCTGCTCGAAGCCCACGTGCGCGCGCTCGACCTCGGGCCGCGAGGTCAGGCCCTGCTCCGCGTCGAGGTGGTGGATCAGCTCGAGCCGCGCGCCGTGCTTGGCCACGAGCGCGTCGAGCTCGGCGCGGAAGATCACGGAAGCCGCGTCGCGGTTGGCGTAGAAGACGCGCAGCCGCCGCGGGGTGGTGGTGAGCGCCGCCTTCACCAACGAGAGGATCGGCGTGACCCCGCTCCCGCCGGCGAACAGAAGAACTGGGCGGTCGCCCTCGTGCAGCACGAAGCGGCCGGCCGGCTGCATCACCTGGAGCGGCGTGCCCGCCGCCACGCTCGCGTGGAACCAGCCCGAGCCGCGCCCGCCCGGAACGAGCTTCACCGTGACCTTCGGCGCGGCGTCGGTCTCCGGGGCGCTCGAAAGCGAATAGCAGCGCAGCAGCTCGCCCTCGGCGGCGGGAACTCTGAAGGTCAGGAACTGGCCCGCGCGATAGCGGAAGCGCTCCGCGAGCTCGCCGGGGACGTCGAGCACGTAGGAGAGGGTGTCGTGGGTTTCGCGCACGACCTCGCGTACGCGCAGCGTGTGGTAGGACAAGCGGGGGCTCCATCGGTGCGAGCGCCGAAAAGTGCGCCAGATGTGAACTGATTCACAGCCTGACGGCCCTTCGTTGCGGTGTCATGCCGATGCCGGGAGGAGACCGCCTCGGAACACGCGCGACGTCGACCCAGCGGCCCCTGGATTGGCGAACACGCGCTGCGAAGTGGGTGCGCATCCCTGACTTCTGTTTCGCGAGGCGGATCCTCCCGGCAGACCCGTTTGGGCTTCGCTCGCTGCGCTCGCTGCGCGCCGACTGAGCGACCTGCGCTCGCTCGGTCGGCTTGCTGCACACCTGTTTGGGCTTCGCTCGCTGCGCTCACTGCGCGCCGACTGAGCGAGCTTCGCTCGCTCGGTCGGCTTGCGGCCGCGAGTGCCGAGGCTGAGCGCGGGGGCGCCTCGCCGCGTTCGTTGCATCGTTTCGCGGCTCGCGGCTCTAGCGCCTCGGGTTCCAGCGGATCGGCAGCTTCTCGAAGCCGACGATGAAGTTGGATTTGCGCAGCTCGGGCTTGGCGTCGCTGGCGAGCTCGACGTCCGGGAAGTGCGCGAGCAGCTCTTCGAACATCACGCGCAGCTCGAGGCGAGCGAGCGAAGCGCCGAGGCAGAAGTGCGGGCCGTAGCCGCCGAACGCGAGGTGCTCGTTCGGGTCGCGCGCGCAGTCGAAGCGGTCCGGCTCCTCGAACACCGCCTCGTCGCGGTTCGCCGACGGGTAGAGCAAGAGCAGCTTGTCGCCCTTGCGGATCTTCGTCCCGTGGAACTCGAGGTCGCGCGTCGCGCTGCGGTTCATGTTCTGGATCGGCGTCACCCAGCGCAGCATCTCCTCGATCGCAGTGGGGATGCGGCTCGGGTCGCGCACCAGCGCCGCCTTCTGCTGCGGATTCCGTAGCAGCTCGTAGAGCCCGCCCACCAGCACGTGGCGCGTGGTCTCGTCGCCGCCGATCAGGATCAGCAGCGCCTCCTGACGCAGCGCTTCGTCGTCGAGCTTCTCGCCGTCGATCTCGGCGTGGATGAGCGTGCTGATCAGATCCTCGCCCGGCGGCTTCGCGCGGCGATCCGCGACGACCTGCGCGTGATACGTGATCCACGCGACGCCGGCTTGCATCGCCGCGACGCGCGCCTCGGGGCTGGCGTTCGCGTTGGTCCCGAGCAGCATGTCGTCGGACCACTGCAGCAGCTTCTCGTGATCCTCCTCGGCGACGCCCAGCATGTCGCCGATCATGATCATCGGCAGGTGGCGCGCGACGTCGTGGACCCACTCGCACGCACCGCGGGCCGCGACCGCGTCCAGCAGGCGCCGGCTCGCCGCGCGCGCCATCTGCTCCTGCTCCTCGATGCGGCGCGGCGTGAAGCCTCGGTTCACGAGCGCGCGGCGCCGCCGGTGCATCGGGTCGTCCATGTTGATCATCGACGGGATCGGCGGCGAGTCGGGACGCGATCCACCTCCGCTGCAGAACAGCTGCGGTGCCTTCGCGACCTCCTGCACGTGCGCGTGCCGCGAAATTCCCCACAGCCGGTTCTTCTCGTCCCAGAAGATCGGCGCGTTCGCGCGCATCCAGCGGAACGCTGCGAACGGATCGCGCGCGTAGAAGTCGCCGTCGAGCAGATCGATCGGCATCGGCGGGCTCGGTTGTGCCACTTCCCTCTCCAGATTCGTGCGCACGCCGCATCGGGGAGCGCGAGTCTGTTCTACCGTAAATCCGCGATGAATCCGAAGCTGCTCTTCTGGTGTTGGGCGCTCGCGAACATGGCGCTCGTGCTCGGGTTCGGCGTGCGCGGCTGGCGCGCGATCCGCGCGAACCGCATCGAAGAGCACCGGCGCTCGATGGTGTGGGCCGGGTTCTTCGTCGTCGCCTTCCTGGTCGGGTACCTCGCGAAGGTCGCGCTGTTGGGCGGCGAAGACAAAAGTGTGTGGTCGACGGCGGCGCGCACGAATCTCTACGTCCACGAGGCGTTCGTCGCGTCCATGCTGATCGCGGGCGGGAGCGCGTTCGTGCTCGGGCGGCGGCTCGCGCGCACGCGACGCGTCACGCGCAGCGAGAGCGATCCGCCCGCGCCGCGCGAGGCACTCTCGCGCCACCGCCTGGCCGGTCGCGTCGCGCTCACCTGCGCGCTGTTCGGCTTCGTGACCGCGTGCGGGATCCTGGGCGGGATGCTCACGCGCGGCTGACGCGCGGCCCGCCGCCCGCCTCACGGCATCGGCGAGGCCGGCACTCCGAAGTCTTCGCTGATCGGCACGAAGCGCGGCGTCGCCTCGACGCGCGCGATCCAGCGCTGCACGGCGGGGAAGCGCGCGAGCTCGAAGCCGCCCTCCCCCGCGACGTGCGTGTACGCGAACAGCGCGATGTCCGCGGTCGTGAAGCGTTCGCCCACGAAATACCCGTGCGCGGCGAGGTGCGCGTCCATGATCGCGAGCGCCGCGTCGCCCCACTTCCGCTTGGCCTCGATCTCGGCGCTCATCTTCGCGGGCAGCAGCTTGGCGAGGTGCCAAAAACGCAGCGTCGCGATGTTGGGCTCGTGGCTGTACTGCTCGAAGAACATCCACTGGAGAATCTGCGCGCGCTCCCACGCGTCGGCGCCGGCGAGCGGCGTGCCCTCCGCGAAGTAGCCGAGGATCGCGTTCGATTCGAACAGCACGCGGCCGTCCTCGAGCTCGACGGCCGGAATGCGGCCGTTCGGGTTCTTCGCGAGGAACTGCGGAGTGCGCGTCTCGCCCTTCAGGATGTCGAGCTCGACGCGGCGAAACGGGATGCCGCGCAGGTGGAGCAGCAGCCGCACTTTGTAGGCATTACCGGATTCGAGGTAGTCGTAGAGCGTGATCATGCGCAGAGCAGATACCCGCGCCGAGCGCGCGCGTCGAAGGAAAAGTTCTCGCGCGCTGGACTAGTTTTTCTCGCGTGAGCCCGCGCCGATCGCTGCCGCCGCTGAACGCCCTGCGCGCCTTCGAGGCGGCCGCGCGCGAGCTCTCGTTCAAGCGCGCCGCCGCGGAGCTGCACGTCACCGAGGGCGCCATCAGCCATCAGGTGCGCGCGCTCGAAGACGCGCTCGGCGTGAAGCTGTTCGTGCGGCTGCATCGCGGCCTGCGCCTCAGCGAGGCCGGCGCGCGCTACGCGCCCGCGCTGCAGGCTGCATTCGACGCGCTCGACGCCGCGACGCGCGCGCTCGCGCCGAAGCGCGGCGGCCGCGCGCGGCTGCGCGTGAGCGCTTTGCCCAGCTTCGCGGCGAGCTGGCTCGTGCCGCGGCTCGGCGCGTTTCACGCGCGGCATCCGCGCATCGATCTCGCGCTGCACTCCTCCGCGGAGCTCGCGGATCTCGCGCGCGATCCCGTCGACGTCGCGATCCGTTACGGCCGCGGCGACTACCCGGGACTGCACGTCGAGCCGCTGATGACCGACGCGATCGCCCCGGTCGCGAGCCCGCGCCTCGCGCTCACGCGCCCCGATCAGCTGCGCCGCCACACGCTGCTGCACGACGGCACGAGCGCAGGCTGGCGCGACTGGCTCGCCGCCGCGGGCGTGCGCGGCGTCGACGCGGAGCGCGGCCTCAGCTTCGACGATTCGGGGCAACTCGTGCAGGCCGCGGTCGCAGGACACGGCGTTGCGCTCGCGCGCTTGCGCCTCGCCGAGGCGGACCTGCGCGCGGGCCGCCTCGTCCAGCCGTTCGCCGCCGCGCAGCCCGCTCCGTTCGCCTACTACGTCGCGTGTCTCCCCGCGCGCGCCGAGGAGCCGGCGATCCGCGCGTTCCGCCGCTTCCTGCAGCGCGCGGCGCGCGCGAGCCCCGGCTGAGCGAGGCGATGGCTACGGCGTGATCCGTCCGAACAACTGCTGCGCCACCTTGCGGATCTGCACCTCGTCCGAGCCTTCGGTGATGCGATAGCGCCGGTGATGGCGGTAGATGTGCTCGAAGGGCTTGTGCCGCGTGTAGCCGATCCCGCCGTGGGTCTGGATCGCTTGGTCCGCCGCCTTGCAGCAGAACTGGTTCGCGCGGTAGTTCACCATCGCGATCTGCGCCGAGAGCTTCGCGTCGACGCGCGAGGGGTCCTTGCGGTTGTCGAGCGCCCAGGCCACGCGGCGGATCGTGTTGCGGATGAATTCCGCGTCGGTGTGTAGCTCCGCGAGCGGCCACTGGATCGCCTGATTCACCGCCAGCGGCTTGCCCCAGGTCTTGCGCTCCTTCGCGTACTTCACCGCCTCGAGGATGCAGTACTGCCCCGCGCCGAGGCTCGACGCCGCCTGCCGGATGCGGTTCTCGTGCACGAACATCTGCGCCATGTCGAGGCCTTCGCCGAGGCCGCCGAGGATCGCGGAGTCGTCGACGCGCACGTCCTTCAGCGAGACCTCGGCGTGGTCCGTCGGCATGTTGAAGGTCCACCACTGGAACTCGACCTTGAAGCCGGGCGAATCGGTGGGCACGAGGAAGCAGGAGATGCCGCGCGGATCGCCGGGCTTGCCGCTGGTGCGCGCGAACACCATGTCGTGGGTGGCGCTGTGCATGCCGCTGTTGAAGCGCTTCATGCCATTGATGACCCACTCGTTCCCCTGCTTGACGCCGGTGGTCTCGAGGAACAGCGCGTCGCTGCCGTGATTCGGCTCGGTGAGCCCGAACGCCACGCGCTTCGTGCCGTCCATCATGCCGGTCAGGAATTCCTTCTTCTGCTCGTCGGTGCCGCGGTGCCACATCATCAGCACGGTGGGGAAGTTGCCGACGATCGAGGCCTCGTTCTGCAAGTCGTTGTGCAGACCGAGGCCCTTGGTGGCGAGGTGCTCGCGGATGATCGCCATCGCGAGGTTCGAGCCGTCCTTGCCGCCTAGCGCCTTGGGCAGCGCGAAGCGCAGGTGGCCCGCCTTGTCGGCGCGGCGGCGCATCTCGCGCAGGACCAGCTCCCACTCCTTGCGCGGCTCGCCGTCGTTGTCCCAGTCGGTGCGCGCGTGCTCACGCCGGTGGTCGAAGTATTGGATGTTCTCGCGCTCGAGCGGCTTGATCTCCAGCTCGATGAAGGCGTCGAGCACACCGAGGTAGTCGCTGATCTCTTTGGGGATCTCGAAGTCCATTGCATCGCTCCTTCGGTGGAGCGTGAACGTTAGTGCGATGGCGAGCGCGCGCGCTTGCTTCGGCGCGCGAATTTGGGCGACGCTGCCGCGGATGCCGGCACCGAACGCGACGACCAGCCTCGGTTGTGTGCGTGGGGTCGCACTCGGCGGCGTGGACGCCTTCCTCGGCATTCCGTACGCGGCGCCTCCGATCGGCGCGCTCCGCTTCGAGCCTCCGCACGCGCCGGCGCCGTGGAGCGGCGTGCGCGAAGCGACTGCGCACGGCCCGGCACCGCTGCAGCCCCGCGACGGTCTGTCGTTTCAGCTCGGTCTGCTGGCCGAGCATCCGCAGAGCGAGGACTGCCTCACGCTCAACGTGTGGCGGCCCGCGGCGCCGGGGCGCGAGCTACGCGCCGTGATGGTGTGGCTGCACGGCGGCGCGTTCACCAGCGGCAGCGCCGCGGGGCCGGCTTATCAGGGCGCGGCGCTCGCGCGCCGCGGCGACGTGATCGTCGTCAGCCTCAACTACCGGGTCGGCGCGCTCGGTTTCCTCGCGCTCGGCCCAGGGCACACGAACCTCGGCCTGCTCGATCAGATCGCGGCGCTGCGCTTCGTGCAGCGCGAGATCGCGGCGTTCGGCGGCGATCCCGCGCGCGTCACCGTGTTCGGCGAGAGCGCGGGCGCGGGCAGCATCGTCGCGCTGCTGGCGATGCCCGCGGCGCGCGGGTCGTTCGCGCGCGCAATCGTGCAGAGCGCCGCGCCCGAGGGACAGCTCGGCCTCGACGAAGCCGCCGCGCGCGCGCGGCGGCTCGGCGAAGAGTTAGGGGGCGACGTGCGCGACCTCGCGTGGCTGCGCTCGCTGCCGGCGGAGCGACTGATCGCGGCGCAGGCGCAATGCGCGGAGCCCGGCCCGCGGCGGATCGGCATGTACTTCGCACCCGTGGTCGGCGACGCCACCCTGCCCGAACCGCCGCTGCGCGCGATCGCCGCAGGCAGCGCGCGCGATGTCGCACTCGTGATCGGGACCAC
>DATBRS010000263.1:0-29713 GCA_036560185.1 Myxococcota bacterium | reverse complement strand
CACTTATGAAATCATCATTCATCATCGCTGCCATGCTGGGCGGCCTCGTTCAATTCGCCGGTCTATCCGCCCGCGCCGACGAGACCTGTTCCTCACCCTACCTCGTCCGCATCGAAGGGCAGGAGGAATTCCTCTACGTCTGGACGCTCGGCGTCGAAGGCCTCGGCGACGGGCAAGACAAGCTCGTCACGGTGGGCGCGAACCCGGCGCGCAGCGACTACGGAAAGGTCGTGAACAGCCTCTCGGTGGGCGGCCGCAACGAGGCGCACCACGCGGGCTTCACCGACGACCGCCGCTACCTCTGGGCCGGTGGCCTCGACTCGAGCGTGATCTTCGTGTTCGACGTCGGCAGCGATCCGGCGGCGCCGAAGCTCGTCAGCAAGATCACGGACTTCCCGGCGAAGACCGGCTGGGTCGGCCCGCACACGTTCTATCCGATCCCCGGCCGCATGCTGATCACCGGCCTCTCGAACGCCGCCGACAAGAGCGGCCACACGGGCTTCGCGGAGTACAACAACGACGGCTCGCTCGTGCGCACCGTGCCGATGCCGGCTGGCGCCGAGTACGGCTACGACCTGCGCATCAACGCGAACCTGAATCGCATGCTGTCGTCGTCATTCACCGGCCATCAGAACTACATGCGGAAGATGCCGGAGCTGCTCGCCGACCCCGAGGCGATGAAGAACTTCGGCAGCACGATGGTGGTGTGGGACTTCCACGCGCGGAAGGCGCTGCAGACGCTCAGCGTGCCGGGCGCGCCGCTCGAGATCCGCTGGGCGCTGGCGCCCGACGCCGAGTACGCGTTCACGAGCGCCGCGCTCACCTCGAAGCTGTGGGGCGTGTTCCGCAAGAGCGACGGCAGCTTCGAGGCTGCGGAGATCGGCACGATCGGCGATCCCGCGAAGGTGCCGTTGCCCGTCGACATCAGCCTCTCGCGCGATGACAAGCACCTGTTCGTCGACACCTTCTTCGACGGCATGGTGCGCGTGTTCGACGTGAGCAACCCGCGCGAAGCGAAGCAGGTCTACGAACTCAAGATCGGCTCGCAGGTGAACATGGTGAGCCAGAGCTGGGACGGGAAGCGGCTGTACTTCACGAGCTCGCTGCTCGGGAACTGGGACGGCACCGGGCATCCCGACGAGCAGTTCCTGAAGGCGTTCACGTGGGACGGGGCGAAGCTCACGCCGACCTTCGCCCTCGACTTCACCGCCCTGAAGCTCGGCCGCCCGCATCACATGCACTTCGGGCAGCTCGGCTTCTGGGGCATGCCCGCGAGCGCGGGCGACGTCGCGGCGAAGTAGGCGCCGGCGCGATGCGCGAGGGCACAGCGCGGCGTTGGGCGGAGCGCGCGCGTGCGGCGCTCGCCGTGAGCGCGCTGGCCTGGCCCGCGTCGGCTCTCGCCCACGAGGCCCACGACGCTCCGCCCGCTCCGCCGGCGCGCTTCGAGGCGCCGGCGCCGGGCAGCTACGAGCTGCCCGCGATCGATCACGTCTCGCAGCACCAGTTGTTGGGGACGCGCGGCGCCGCCGAGCCGCTGCTCCGGCTGAAGCGCGGCGAGCTCGCGCTGATCTCGTTCGTCTACCTGCAGTGCGGCGAGACCTGCCCGCTCGCCACCGCGATGCTGCACCGGCTCGATGGCGAGCTCGCGCAGGATCCGGCGCTCGCGCAGCGCGTCGAGCTCGTGACGGTGAGCTTCGATCCACAGCGCGACACGCCCCAGCAGATGCGCGCGCTGCGCGAGCGGCTCGCGCCGAGGGGGCGTTGGCGCTTCCTCACTGCCGCGAGCGCGAGCGCGCTGCGCCCGGTGCTCGCGGACTTCGGGCAGGATGCGGTGTGGATCCCGGGCGGCGAGAACGCACCCGACTCGCTGCGCCACGTGCTGAAGGTGTTCGTCGTCGATTCGGAAGGCGCCGTACGTCAGATCTACTCGACGGGCTTCCTCGACGTGCGGCTCGTGCTCGCGGATCTGCGCACGCTCCTGCTCGCGCGCTGACTCTCCGCGCCGGCCTCGCGCGCCGCGCGCATGCTCGGCCGCCGCGCCTCCAGCTCCTCGAGCGTGCGCGGCCAGTCCTTCCGTAACAGCTGCGAGAGCGCGCGATCGGCCAGCACGCGGCCGCCGGTCTGGCAGCGCGCGCAGTAGTTGGTCTCGTTCTCGGCGTGCAGGATGCGCTGCACCGGCGCGCCGCACACCGGGCAGGGCTGGCGATACTTGCCATGCACCGCCATCTCGGGCCGGAACGCCGTGACCTCTTCCGGGAACGCGTCGCCCGCCTGCGCGCGCAGCCGCTCCGTCCAGTCGCGCAGCGTCGTCTGCACCGCGGCGTAGAGGCGCGCGAGCTCGTCCGCGTCGAGGTTCGTCGTCATCTGCACCGGCGAGAGGCGGTCCGTGTGCAGGATCTCGTCGGAGTAGGCGTTGCCGATGCCCGAGAAGACGTGCGGATCGGTGAGCGCGCGCTTCAGCGTGTGCCGCTCGCGCGTGAGCGCCGCCGCGAACTCCGCCGCGCCGCAGGCGAGCACGTCGATGCCGCCGGGATCGTGCAGCGCGAGCGCCGCCTCGCCCCGCACGCAGTGCAGCGTCGCGCGCTTCTGGGTGCCCGCTTCGGTGAGCAGCAGCGTGCCGTTCGCGAAGTCGAAGCCCGCGTGGGCGTAGCGGCGCTGCAGCTTCGCCCCGAGCGGCCGCCAGCGCAGGCGGCCCGCGATCATCAGGTGGATCACCAGGAAGCGCTCGCCCTCGAAGCCGAGCACGACACGTTTGCCGAGCCGGCGCACGCCCGTCGCGAGCAGCCCAGCGAATTCGGCGAGCGGCGGGTCGACGCTGCGCAGCAGCGAGACGCTCTGCAGCCGCACGCGCTGGAGCCGCTGCCCGACGACGCGGCGCTCGAGCGCGCCGAGATAGGTCTCGATGTCCGGCAGCTCGGGCATCGGGCGAGAGTATCGGGGCGCCCCTCGCTGGTGCCGATCTCGAGGATCGGCAGCGCTTCGCCCAGGCGAGAGCTGCGTCGCGGTCGGCGCACTCGAGCCGCACGGGCCCAGTCAGCACCTCCAGGTCTCGGCGAACGGGCCGTCGAGTACGACGATCTCTCCTAGATCGTCATCCACCGGGCTCAGGTGGTTTCGCTGCCGCTACCGTGTCTGTTTCGAAGTCCTTCGTTCGTCCTTGGGAAGTCGCGCGCCCGAGAGGAGTCATCGGTGCGTTTGTTCATTGCTGGATTGTTGTTCGGGGCGCTCGTCGTATCGGGGGTCCAAGTCGCGTCGGCGGAAACGCCGCTGCCGCTCGTGTTCAGCGGCGAGGTCACCAGCCTCGAGCGCTCGGCAGACGCGGTCGTCGTCAAGGGCGGCGAGCCGCTGCGCAAGAAGAAGTTCTTCCTCACGCGCGGCGGGCAGGTTACGCGCGCTGGCCAGGTGGTGAGCCTCGCCGATCTGAAGCGCGGCGACCGGGTCGAGGTCACCTACACGGCGGAGCGCTCGTACCTGTTCGCGCGATCCATCGCGATCGCGGCGGGCGGCGCCGCCGGCGCGGCGAGCGCCAGCGAGTAGCGCGCGTTCGGCCGCCGGCTCCGTTTGCGCGGCGGGAGCTGGTCTCACGCAGCGCAGACGAAGTCGCGGCCGTCGGTGTAGCCGAGCGCGGCGAGATCGCTGCGGATCTCGGCGCGCGGGCCCGCGCCCGCCACCGAGACGACGAGCGGAAGCGCGCGCGCGAGCGGATCGCGCAGCGCCGCGGGAGGCACCACCTCGGCGCCATGAATGCGCTGGCCGAGCCGGCGCGGGTGCAGCTCGATCACGAGCCCTAGTCGCTTGCCTTGCGCCCCGAGCGCGCGCGCGAGCGCCCGGCCCGTGCCGCCGTAGCCCCAGAGTGCGTAGCGTTCATGACTGGCGAGAAAACCTTGCGCGAGGAATTCGGCCTTGCATGCGGTGAACGCAGCCAGTGCGTACGAGGTCGACGTGCGCGAAAGCCGTGCTGGCCCGTCGCGCCACGCGAGCAGCCGCTCGGCGACGACGCCGAGCGACCGTCCGGACGCAAGCGCGCGCAGCACGAGGTCGTAGTCCTCGGGCCAGTCGCGCTCGCGGTAGCCGCCGAGCGCATCGAGGGCCTCGCGGCGCATCACCAGCGTCGGATGCGCGAGAGGGCACTCCACGAACGCGTCCCGGCGCACATCCGCGGCGCTCGCGAGGGAGTTCAGCCACGCGCCGTAGGCGCGCAGCCCATCCGTGATCCCGCGTCGCGGGAACAGGTGCACGTGACAGCCGACGCCAGCGAGCGAAGCGTCGGCGTCGAGCGCACCACACTGCTTCGCGAGCCGCTCGCGGCGCATGATGTCGTCGGCGTCGTGGCGCGCGACGAGCGGCGCACGGCATTCGGCGAGCCCGCGGTTGAGCGCGGCGACCAGCCCTTCCCGCGGCGCCGCAATCACGCGGAAGCGTTCATCGCTCGCGCCAAGGCGCTCCGCGATCGCGCGCGATTCGTCGGCCGAGCCGTCGTCCACGATCACGCACTCGAAGCGCCCTTCGCTCTGTCGCGCGATCGAGGCAAGTGCACAAGCGAGCGTCGCCGCTCCGTCGCGCACGGGCAGCAGCACGGAAACGCGCGGCCTCCTCAAGACGGGGCCCGCCCGAACACGATGCGCGCGCCGAGCTCGCGGTGATCGAGCCGCGCGGCCTTGTCCATCTCCGCGATCCACGCCGGGCGCTGCATCCGCCAGCGCACCGAGCCGCTGTCGAGGCCGCGCGCCGCGAAGCGCGCGGCGACTTCGTCCCACCACGGCACGGCGCGGCCCGCGAGCGGCTCGAGCACCAGAACGCGCGCGCCGGCGTCGAGCCCGCGCTCGAGCGCGGCGAGCAGGCGCTCGCGCGCCGCGTCGTCGCACTCGTTGAGGAACCAGCCGGCGACGGCGAGATCGCCGCGCGCGAGTCTCGCCATGCCCGCCGGCAGCTGCGTGCGCTGCGTCTCGCCCTGCAGGCCGAACGCGCGATACGTGCGCCGTGCCTCGGCGAGCGCGAAGCCCGAGCGATCCAGCGCGAGAATCGGCGGCGCCTCGGGAGCGAGCGCCAGCGCGACACCGGCACCGACGGCGCCGCTGCCGGCCCCGAGGTCGACGATGCGCGTGACGCCCGCAAGCGCTGCACTGGGCAACGCGCGCACCGCGCCGTGAGCCGTGGCGAGGTGGAGCCCCGCGAAGTAGCTCGCGAAGGCGGCGCGCTTGGCGGAGCTCCCGAGCGCGTCGCTGGGCTCGCGGCGCGCGACGTAGCGCTGCGAGAGCGCCTGCACTCCGCGGCGGATCTCGCTGAAGGAGAGCGGAGCAGCCCGCTCGATCACGCCGGCCAGCCAGGCGTCCACGCGCGCCGCGAGCTCGGGGTCGAACGCGCCCGGCGGCTCCGCGGCGAGCGCCGCCTCCATGCCGTGTCCACCCGCGCGCAGCATCCGCTCACGTTAGGCCCGATTCGGCGTCGCGAGCGCGCGCCACGCCCCTAGAAGCAGAGCCGCCCGTGGCTAGTGTCTGCTCCTCGTGACGCGCGCCCTCGCCATTTTTCCCCTGCTCTGCGTCCTCGGCGCCGCGCGCGCGATCGCGCAGGACGCGCCCGGCGCGGCCGCTGCGGTGGTGCCCGCTCCCCCGAGTGAGCCCGCGCCACAGCCCGTCACCGTCACCTCGACCCAGTGGGACGAGGTGGTGCTACTCGGCCGCCGCATCGCGCCGGGCGACAAGCGCCGCTTGTTCCTGCGCACGAGCGAGTCGTTCAGCGGCTCCGACTCCGAGCTGCCGGTGCTCGTGACGCGCGGCGCGACGCCAGGCCCCACCGTCTGTCTGATCGCGGGCGTCCACGGCGACGAGCTGAACGGCATCGAGATCGTGCGCAAGGTGGTCGAGGGGCTCACGCCGCGCCGGCTCTCGGGCATGGTGATCGCGGTTCCCGTCGCGAACCTGCACGGCTTCCGCCGCTCCTCGCGCTACCTGCCCGACCGCCGCGACCTCAACCGCTTTTTCCCCGGCACGGCCACGGGCAGCTCGGCTTCGCGCATCGCGAACTCGCTGTGGACCGAAGCCATCCGGCACTGCAGCTCGGTGATCGACCTGCACACGGGATCATTCCACCGCACGAATCTCCCGCAGGTGCGCATCGACACCACCGACGCGCGCTCGCTCGCGCTGGCGCGGGGCTTCGGCAGTGCGCTGATCATCCACGACCCGGGCATCGACGGGACGCTGCGCCGCGCCGCCCGCCGCGCCGGCATCGGCGCGATCACCTACGAGGCGGGCGAGCCGCTGCGCTTCCAGGAACGCGAGATCGCGCGCGGCGTCGAGGGCGTGCGAAACGTGCTCGCGGCGCTCGGCATGAGCGACGACGCGCCGGTCGCGGGCACGCCGCGCGTGTACCAGCGCACGCGCTGGGTGCGCGTCGACGACGGCGGCATCTTCTTCACGCGGCGCCGGCTCGGCGAGACCGTGAACGCGGGCGACTTGTTGGGGACGGTGACGGACCCCGTGACGAACGAGAGCAAGCGCGTCGAGGCGCCGGTGCGCGGGCGCATCATCGGCATGGCGGTGCCGCAGGTCGTGATCCCGGGCTACGCGGCGTTCCATCTCGGCGTCGACGCCACGCAGCCGTTCGCCGCCAACCCGGCCGACGATGCGCCGAGGCTGCCCGATCCCGACGCCGAGTCCGCGCGCGGGGAGGAGGCCGAGCGCGAGATGGATCCCGAGGTCGCGCCCGAATGAGCCGCTCGGCCCTCGTCGTCGGATTGCTCCTGATCGCGTTCGGCCTCGGCGTCTTCGGCGTCAAGACGATCCGCTACGGCATTCCGCTCGCGATCGCCGAGGGCGTGGGCCCCTGGCAAGTGGAGCTCCGCATCAACGTGCGCGGCTCCGGCGCGCGCGGCAGCGTGCGCGCGCTGCTGCCCGGGAACGAAGCGGGGCAGACGATCTTCGACGAGAACCCGACCGTGGATCGGCTCGAATTCACGATGCGCGACTCGGACGGCGCGAATCGGATCGGCGTGTGGTCGGGTGCGATCGGCGCGATCCACGAGGTCGTTTACGCGTTCCACGTGCAGATGAGCACGGTCGAGACGCCGCTGCCTGCGGCGGGCCCGTATCCGGAGCCGCCGGTGAGCATCGCGGCGCTCTATCTCGCGCCCACGGCTGCGTTGCCCGTCGACGCGCCGGAGATCGCGCAGCATCTGGCCACGCTCGAGCTGCCGCCGATGAGAGATCTTCCGGCGCGCATTCGCACGATCTATCAGGCCGTCTCGAACGAGGTGGCGACCGTGGGCGAGGGCAGCGACGACACGCTGCTGGTGCTCGCGAATCGCGACGGCAGCGAGGCGGGCAAGGAACAGCTGCTCGTGACGATGCTGCGCGCGGGCGGCGTGCCGGCGCGCATCGTGCACGGCCTCGAGCTGCGCGCCGACGCGACGCCGCGCGAGCGCACCTGGAGCGAGGCGTGGATCGCGGGCGAGTGGGCGCCGATGTCGACGAGCCAGGACGGCTTCTTCGCGCGCCGCCCCGAGAGCTTCCTCGCGCTCGGCCGCGGCAGCGTGGCGCGCGTCGAAGCGACCTCGGTCGAGTCGATCGGGCACCGCTACCGCGCGCTGCGCGAGCACCTGCGCGCCGAGGAAGTCGCGAATCTCCTGACGCCCGACAATCCGGTGTTCGAGCGCCTCTCGTTCTACCGGCTGCCGCTGCCGACGCAGGCCGCGCTGCGCGTGCTGCTCTTGATTCCGCTCGGCGCCGTGATGATCGCGCTGTTCCGCAACGTGATCGGCGTGACCACCTACGGCACCTTCATGCCGATCCTGATCTCGCTCGCGCTGCGCGAGTACTCGCTCGGGCGCAGCCTGCTGCTCGTGACGGGCGTGATCCTGTTCGCGCTGTTGTTACGGAGGCTGCTCGAGTTCCTGCGGCTGCTGATGGTGCCGCGGCTCTCGATCATGCTGTGCACGGTCGTGCTGCTGGTCTCCTCGTTCGCGCTGATCGGCGACGACACCCAGACTTCCTCTCTGTTCGCCGGCGTGCTGTTCCCGATGGTGATCCTCACCATGCTGACCGAGCGCATCTTCATCACCAGCGCGGAGGAAGGCGTGCGCGAGGCGCTCGTGCGCGCGCTGATCTCGACGGGCGTCGCCGCCACGATCCATCCCATCTTCCAGAGCGCGCGCGCCGAGTACCTGATGTTCACCTTCCCCGAGCTCACGTTCTGCGCGATGGGCGTGCTGGTCTGGATCGGCGGCTACACCGGCTATCGCGTCAGCGACCTGCTGCGCTTCCGCTCGCTCGCCGCCGATCCGCGCGCCGAGGCGGCCTGATGCTGCCGCGGCGCCTGTACGCACGCGGCGTGCTCGGCATCAACGCGCGAAACCAGAAGTACACGCTGCGCGTGAACGAGCGCCGCTTCTACCCGCTCGTCGACGACAAGCTCGCGACCAAGCGCATGTGCCACGAGGCCGGCATCCCGGTGCCGCGCCTGCTCGCCGTGGCCGAGGTGCACGCGCAGGCGAAACGGCTCTTGCCGCAGCTCGCCGGAGAGAGCGCGTTCGTGCTCAAGCCCGCGCGCGGGGCGATGGGCAACGGCATCCTGGTGATCGACGTGCGCGACGGGAAGATGATGCGCGGCAATCGCGTCGTCTCCGCCGACGACTTCATCTACCACGCCGCCGGCATCATCTCGGGCCTGTACTCGCTCGCCGGCCACGCCGACGCCGCGATGGTCGAGGAGAAGCTCGTCACGCACCCGGCGATCGCGCCGCTCGCCGTCGACGGCGTGCCCGACCTGCGCGTCATCGTGTATCGCGGCATTCCGGTGATGGCGATGATGCGCCTACCGACGCGCAGCTCCGGCGGCCGCGCGAACCTGCACCAGGGCGCGCTCGGCGTCGGCATCGACCTCGAGGCCGGCACCACCACGCACGCGATGCTCCGCAACCAGTCGATCGCGAAGCACCCGGACAACCAGCGCGATCTGATCGGCATCGCGATCCCGAGCTTCGACCAGGTGCTGACCACCGCGGTCTCGGCGGCGGGGCACACCGGCCTCGGCTACGTCGGCGCCGACGTCGTGATCGACGCGAACCTCGGCCCCGCGATCCTCGAGCTGAACGCGCGGCCCGGGCTCGCGATTCAGCTCGCGAATCGCGCCGGGCTCGGGCCGCGTCTCGAATCCGTCGACGCCGCGCTCGGAGCGTGGCGCCGGGGCGAGCGCAACGAGCTGTCGACGGCGGCCCGCGTCGCGCTCGGTCGCGAGGTCACGCGCAGCGTGCAGTCCGAGGCCGCCTGATGCGCGCGCGGCCGTCGGCCCCGGGGCTCGCACTCCTCGCACTTCTCGTGCTCGCGAGCTCCGCGCTCGCGCAGAGCGCCGCACCGCACAAGACCGCTTACGTCGTGGCCTTCGAGGCGCGCGTGGCCCCGAGCGAGCGCCTCGCGCACGCCTCGATCCGCATCGGCACGGGTGCGATCGCGGTGCGCTTCATCGAGTTCCAGATCGATCCCAAGCGTCACGTCGACTTCCGCGGCGACGGCAAGCTCAGCGTGAACGGCGCGGTGGTGCGCTGGGAGCCCCCCGCGCGCGGGGGCGCGCTCCGATACACGTTCCGCATCGACAACCTGCGCACGTCGTCGGCCTACGACGCCCGTTGCGCCGAGGATTGGGCGCTGTTCCGGGGCGACGACTTGTTTCCGCCGGCGCGCGTGCGCGCGACGCTCGGCGCGGTCTCGCGCTCGACGCTGCGGCTGCGCGTGCCGGAGGGCTGGAAGATCGCGGTGCCGTACGCGCTGCTCGCGGACGGCAGTTATCAGGTGCACAACCCGGGGCGCTCGTTCGATCGCCCCGTCGGCTGGTACTCGCTCGGGCGCATCGGCGTGCTGCGCGAGAAGATCGCGGGCTCCCACGTCGCGGTCGCGGGCCCGGTCGGCCAAGGCGTGCGCCGCAACGACATTCTCGCGCTGCTGCGCTTCACGCTGCCGAAGCTGAAGCTGGTGCTCGGCGAGCTGCCCGATCGCATCCTGATCGTCTCGGCCGGCGACCCGATGTGGCGCGGCGGTTTGTCCGGGCCGAACTCGGTGTTCCTACACTCCGACCGCCCGCTGATCACGCCGGATCTCACCAGCCCGATCCTCCACGAGCTGTTCCACGCCGTGACGCGCGCGCGCGCCGGCAGCGACGGCGACTGGGTCGTCGAGGGGCTCGCCGAGTACTACGGCCTCGAGCTGCTGGTGCGCTCGCGCTCGGTGAGCCGCAGCCGCCACGCGCGCGCGCTCGACGCGATCGAGCGCAAGGGCCGCAGCGCGGCGCTCGCCGGCGCGCGCTCGTCGGGCGCAGCGACGGCGCGCGCAGTCTCGGTGCTGCGCGCGCTCGACGCGCACATCCAGGACGAGACGGGCGGCCGGCTCGGCCTCGACGCCGTCGTCGCCGTGCTGGCGCGCCAGGCGGAGCCCGTGACGACCGCGGGCTTCCGCGCGACCGCCGAGCGCATCACCGGCCTCGACCTCGGCTCGTTCTTTCGCTCGCGCGTCGGCCGGGTTCGCTGAACGCGCTCGCACCGGGCCTCACTTCCAGGCGAACACCGGCTGCTCGAAGTGGTCGACGCGCGTGTCGCGGCCGTGCATTGCGACCTCGCGCAGCTGGAACAGGATCGCCGCGGTGGGCGCGTGGATGTGCGTGCCCTGCAGCGGGATCGAGATCACCGGCCGCTCGCTCTCGGGAATGCGGCGCAGATGCGGGACGCCCGGGCGCGAGAGCTCGGCGAGCGGAATGCGGTAGATCGCCGCGACCTCGCTCGGATCCGGCCGCAGCGCGGGATGCTCGCCGGTCCAGACCACGATCGGCGTGATCACGAAGCCCGAGCGCGTCGGGTAGTCGTCGAGGCGCCCGAGCACCGCGTTCTCGTCGAGCGCGAGCCCGACTTCTTCGCGCATCTCGCGCAGCGCTGCGCGCTCCGGCGTCTCGCCGGCGTCGAGACGGCCGCCCGGCAGCGCCCACTGCCCGGCGTGCCGGCGCAGCTTCGCCGCGCGGCGCGTCAGCACGAAGCTGGGCGCGCCGCCGTCGCCCGGAATCAGCGCCAGCGCGACCGCAGCGTGCTTGCGTCCATCGAGCGGCACGCTCCGCCGGCTCGGCGCGAAGCGCGACAGGTTCGCGCGCACGACCTCGATCAGCGTTTCCACGCCGCGCAGCGTAGGCGGAAATTCGCGCGCGGGGGCGCCGCGCGCGCGGCGCGAGCTACCTAGAGCGCCGCGCCGGGGAGCAGCACACGTGCGGGACGGGACGCGAGCGGACGAAGCCGACGAGATGCGCGCGGCGCGAGTGCTGCTCGCGCGCGCGCAGGCGAGGACGCTGTCGCTCCCCGCGCGCGGCGTCGAGATCGCGCTGCTCGATTGGGGCGGCGACGGGCCGCTCGCGCTGCTCCATCACGCGACGGGCTTCTGCAAGGGCGTGTGGGCACCGGTGGCCGAAGCGCTGCGCGGACACTTCCGCGTGATCGCGATGGACGCGCGCGGGCACGGCGATTCCTCGCAGCCCGGCGGCGCAGGGGCGTACGCCTGGCGCGAGTTCGCGCGCGATCTCGAGGCGGTCGCGGAGGCGCTCGCCGCCCAGCACGGCCGGGTCGCGCTGGGCATGGGGCACTCGTTCGGCGGCACCGCGATGCTCGGCGCGAGCCGAGCGCGCCCCGAGCTGTTCGAGCGCCTGGTGCTCGTCGACCCCGTCGTGCCGCCGCCGGCGGCAACGGCTCCGCCCGAAGCCACCGCGCGCCCGAACGCACTCGCGGAGGGAGCTCGGCGGCGGCGCACAGTGTGGGCCAGCCGGGCCGAGGCGCGGGCGCTCTGGGGCCGCCGCTCGGTGTTCTCGACTTGGCGCCCCGAGGTGCTCGACCTGTACGCGCTCGACGGCCTGCGCGAGCTGCCCGAGGGGGGCGTGACGCTCAAGTGCCCGAGCGCCGTCGAGGCGGCGATCTTCGAGCTCGGCCGCGAGCTCGACGTGCTCGAGATGACGGCCGCGCACCCTACGCCGGCACTCTGGATTCGCGCCGGCCAAGGGAACTTCCCGGCCGCGTGGTGCCAGTCGCTCGCGGGCCGCATGCGCGCTTGCGCCTACCTCGATCTGCCGGTCGGGCACCTGGTCGTGATGGAGCGCCCGGACGTGGTCGCGCGCGAGGCGCTGCGCTTCGTTTCGGCCTGAGCCGGCGGGCCTCGCGCGATCGCATCGCGCCGGCAGGTTCCCAGTTAATCCGCGCGCGCTGTCGGCCGATGCAGGGGCGTCATGCCCGTGCACGCGCGCGCTGCGATCGCATTCGTCGGAGTCCTCCTCGCCGCCGGGGTCGGACACGCCCAAGCGGCCGCTACGGCCTCGGCCACGGTCGCAACCGAGAATGCGCCTTCAGCCGCAGAGCCGCGCGCAATCGTGCTGCCCGTCGACGCCGGCGCCGTCTTCCGCAGCGTGGACGGCGGAGTTCGCGAGTGGTGGATGGCGGAGCTCGCGGTCGGGGGCCTCGAGCTGGTGCCGCGGAGTGCGGCGCTGGCGGCCTTCGAGGCGCTCGCCGGGCCCGAGCAGCGCACGCTCCACGCCGCGGATGCGGGCGCCGTCGCCAAGCAAACGAGCGCGACCCACGTGTTCACCACGCAGCTCCGCTACGCGCACGGCGAGGCGGAGATCTGGATGCGCGCTTACGCGGCGGCTGGCGGCAAGGCGCTCGCCGTCGGTCACGCGAAGGGGAAGCTCGCGAAGCTGGGCGAGCTGCTCGCCACGGCGTCGCAACCGCTGCGCACTGCGCTCGGTCTCACCGGGCAGCCGGAGGCGGTTCGCCTCTCCGAGCTCGGCTTGTTCGAGCGCGCCGGCGCTGCGCTCGACGCGGGTCGGCCGGCCGACAGCCTGCCCTTGCTCGCGGGCGCCGAAGGGCGCACGGCCGACTGGCTGCGCGAGCGGACCCTGCAGGCGGCGGATGACGAGGCGATCTCGCTCGCCGAGCGCTCGCGGCTCGCCAGCGCGACCGGAGAGAACGATCCCGGTTGGCTGCAGGTGCGGCAGGGCATCATCGACGGCAAGGACGTGGATCTGCTGCTCGCGGGCGCTGCGAACGCCTCGGCGCGCGGCGAGCACGCGCGCGCGCTCGAGCTGAATCAACAGGCCGCGGCGTTGGCTCCCGACGACGTGCGCCCGCGCATCGGCAGCGCCACCGCCCTCAGCGAGCTCGATCGCCACGCCGAGGCGCGCGCGGCGTGGCAGGGTGTGCTCGCGGCGGATCCCGAGAACCTGACCGCCCGCAACGCGCTCGCGCGCAATCCGTCGCTGAGCCCGATCGAGCGCGCGCAGCAAGTCGTCGAGCTCGCGGATGCCCACTCGCGCGCGCTCGATCCCGAGGGCGCGCTCCAGCTGTACGAGAAGGCCGCTGCGCTCGCGCCCGAGCAGCTCGGCTCCGCCGCGAAGCTCGGCGCCGCGCATACCCACGAGCGCATGGGCAGCAGTGACGAAGCGCTGCTGGTGTACGAGGAGCTCGGCGCCGCGGGCCCAGCAGGGCTCGGCGAGCACGCGGGCGAGGTCTACGCCGGCCTCGGCGCGGCGCGCCAGACGGCGGGCGACGCGGCGGGCGCTGCAGACGCCTACACGACCGCGCTGAGCATCGACCCCGATCAGCCGGACGCGCTGCAGGGAAAGGGCGAGCTGCTGCTCGCGGCGGGCAAGCCCGCCGAGGCCGTCGCGCCGCTCGCTCGCGCCGTCGACCTCGAATCCGCCGATGCCGCGGCGCGCTCGTCGCTGGCGCGCGCTTATCAGGCGGCGGGCGACCCGGACGCGGCGCTTCAGACGCTGCAGGCGGACGCGGTCCCGCTCGAGGATCAGCCGCAGGTGTTGATGGAAGCGGCCAAGATTCAGCGCGAGAAGGGCGACCTCGCGGGGGCGCAGCTCTCGCTGCAGAAGGCGGTCGAGATCGCGCCCGACGACACGCCGCTGCGCTCCGCGCTCGCGACCGTGTACGCCGAGAGCGGCGACACGGAAGCCGCGGCGCGCGAAGAGGCGCTCGTTTCGGCGCTGACGGGCGTGTCGACCAGCGAGGCGACGGCCGATCACAAGCCGGAGGCCGAGGGCAAGCACGTCGGCGTGCGCGCCGGCTTCGCGCCGGTCGCCGAGAGCTTCCCCGCGACACGCCGCGACGGCCGCCCCTTCGAGGGCGTCGCCTTCATCGGCGTCACCACGCAGCCGACGCCGATCGAGCTGGCGCGCTCGTGGCTGCTGCCGAGGACTCTCGACGCGGCCGCGTTCGAGGCGGAGCTCCGCGAGGCCTTCGCCGCGCGCTACGAGCTCGAGCCGCTGGCGGCGGTCAGCGAGCTGGCGCGGCCCGCCCTCGAGCGCACGCGCGCGTTCTCGACCGAGCGCGCCGACCTCTCGCTGGTGAACGACGAGCTCGGCGTCGAGGCCTCGTTCGTGGGACGCATCAAGCCCAAGGCAGCGGTCGCGATCAACGCGCCGATGACGCCGGAGGATCTGCAGCTCGACGTGCGCATGCACATCGGCCGCACGCTCGACGGCGTGGCGATCCTCGCGATCGCCGCCAACGTGCCGACGCCCGAGAAGTACATGCGCTGGAATCAGCGCGCGCTGCTGCCCTACGGCATCTTGTTCGCGCTCTTCCTCGCGCCGCTGATCCGCGGCTGGGGAAAGCTCACGGTTCATCTCGAGTACGAGATGCGCAAGAACGTCAAGGGCTTCTTCTCGATCGAGATCCTGCGCCGGCCCGCCAAGGCGAGGCGCGAGCGCGATCAAGGCGGCAAGAGCAAGACCGCGATCTATCAGCGCAAGGGCGTCGCGTGGTCGCGCTTCAAGCGCTTCATGGCGCAGCGCGAGAACGTCTTCCGCATGATGCCGGCGCGCGAGTACTACGTGTGCGTGCACGGCATCATGCAGGACGAGCGCGGCGAGGTCGTCGGCAACTACCTCGAGGAGCGCAAGCTGCGCATCCAGCGCGGCAAGACCGCCGAGGTCACGTTCGACTTCCGGCCGAAGGAGGCGCCGCTCGAAGTGCGGCTGCTGCGGCCCGAGGGCGACGCCGGCGGCGTCGCGCGCGTGGCGCTGCGCGGGATGCCGACCAGCCTCAAGTTCGTGAAGGACGACCACACCGTGTTCTACGTCGGCCGCGGCGAGTACACGGTCGTGGTCGGCTACGGCGACTGCGTGTACGAGCGCAAGCTGGACGTGCACGACTTCTCGCCGCAGCAGGTGACCGTGGGTCTCGGCGATCCCGAGCAGGCGGTCTTCCAGGGCGTGAAGGAGGCGATCGAGCCCTTCTTGTTAGGCGACCTCGCGCTGTGCGCGCGCGCCCTCGACAAGGCGGGCATGACGCAGAAGGCCGCGGAGCTGCGCGCGAAGTTCCACGAGCAGCAGGGCGACAAGGCCTCGGCGTCGAAGTTCTATCGCGAGGCGGGCCACCTCACGCAGGCGGCCGCGCTCGCCGCGGAGAGCGGCGGCGGCGCCGAATCCGCCGAGCTGTACGAGCAAGCCGGAGATCATCACCGCGCCGCCGAGGGTTACCTCGAAGCCGGCGAGTTCCAGCGCGCCGCGCAAGCGTTCGAGACGGCCTACAACTTCGCGGAGGCGATCGACGCCTACCGGCGCGCGGGCGACGGCGTGAAGGTGCTCGAGCTGCTCGAGCGCGTCGGCCGTCACCACGAGGCGGGCGCCGCTTCGCTCGAGGTCGGCGACGAGGAGCGCGCGATCCGCAACTTCCAGCAGGTGGATCTGCGCGATCCAGACTACGCCGAATCCTGCCGCGCGCTCGCGGATCTCTTCCTGAAGCGCGAGGAATGGGTGCTCGCGATCGACCGGCTCAAGGAATCGATCCAATCGGTGGGCGAGGAGGCCGCGCCGCTCGAGGTGCTCGAGCAGCTCGCCGACGCGTTCGAGCGAAACGAGGATTGGGCGGAGGCGCTGCAGACCTTCGAGAGCATCCGCAAGCGCGACTACCAGTATCCCGGCGTGCCCGAGCGGATTCGCGCCCTGCGAGAGCGCGTGACGGCGATGGAGACGCAGCGCCAGTCGCAGGTGGCCACGACGTCCGCGACCGCTGCGGCGACGCATCGCAGCACGGCGGCCGCCAGCGCCGCACCCGCCGAGGACCGCTACGAGATCCTCGGCGAGCTCGGCCGCGGCGGCATGGGCATCGTGTTCAAGGCGCGCGATCGGCGGCTCGGCCGCGTGGTCGCGCTGAAGCGCCTGCCGGACAACCTGCGCGATCACCCGACCGCGGTGGCGCTGTTCCTGCGCGAGGCGCAATCGGCGGCGGCGCTCAATCACCCGAACATCGTCACGATCTACGACGCCGATCAGGCGGACGGCAACTACTACCTGACGATGGAATTCCTCGAGGGCATGCCGCTCGACGGGATCCTGAAGAAGCGCGGCAAGCTCTCGCCGAAGGACGCCGTGCGCATGGGCATCCAGATCTCGACCGGGCTGCAATTCGCCCACGAGCGCGGAATCGTGCACCGCGACATCAAGACCGCGAACCTGTTCTTCACGCGCGATCGCGTCGTGAAGATCATGGACTTCGGCCTCGCGAAGATGGTCGAAGAGGTGCGCAAGGCCGCGACCGTGATCGGTGGCACGCCGTACTACATGGCGCCGGAGCAGGCGCTCGGCGAGAAGGTCGACCATCGCGCCGATCTCTACGCGTTCGGCGTGACGCTCTTCGAGCTGCTGGCCGGGCGCGTGCCGTTCCGCGACGGCGATGTCACGTATCACCACCGGCACACGCCGCCGCCGGAGCTGCGCGAGCTCGTGCCCGCGATCCCCGCGGAGCTCGCGGCGCTGGTCGCGAGATTGATGGCGAAGAAGGCCGAGGGGCGGCCGGCGACGACGGCCGAGGTGACCGCGGCGCTGGATGCGCTCATGAAGGCGGGCCACTGAGGCGGCGCCGAACCCGCGCAGCGCCCCGGGCTCGCGCTCTCGCATGCGAGCGAACGCGACGCAGCGCCGTGCGGCGCTTCGCCGATGAGAGGCGCCCAGCTAGAGTTGCGCGCCTTCGAGGGTGAGGACGAGTCGGAGATGCGAGAAGGCGACGAGGCCGCGGCCACGGACGAGCCGGCGGAAGAAGCGAGCGAGCTGCTCGAGACGTTCGGCGTGAACGCCGGCATCGTGGCGGAGATTCGCCAGCGCTACGAGATCGATCCGCACTCCGTCCACGAGAGCTGGGCGGCTTTGTTCGATCCCGATCGCGAGCGCGAAGAGCCGCCTCTTCCCGCCGCAGCGCCGGGAACGCCGCAGACGCTCGCCAGCCCGCACGTCGCGGAGAAGTACGCGCGCGTGCTGCGCATGATCCACGCCTACCGCGCGCGCGGTCACCGC
This sequence comes from Myxococcota bacterium, assembly GCA_036560185.1. Lineage (GTDB taxonomy): Bacteria > Myxococcota_A > UBA9160 > UBA9160 > UBA6930 > VGRF01. The sequence continues at coordinate 12,397 of DATBRS010000263.1, read as the reverse complement.
ATTGCCGATACGGATCCGCTCGGCACCCGCGTCGACTACTTCCCCGAGCTCGACTCCGCCCATTATGGACTCGGCAAGGCGGACGACGAGGCGCCGTTCTTCGCGGGCGATCTGCCCGGCGGGCCGATCCAGCCGCTCGCGCAGATCCTCGCGCGCCTGCGTGCGACGTATTGCCGCCGCGTGGGCGTCGAGTTCACGCACATCCAGGATCCCGGCCGCCGCCAGTGGCTGATGCGGCGCATGGAGGAGACGGAGAACGCGACCCCGCTCTCGGCGCCCGAGAAGCTGCGCGTGCTCGAGAAGATCTGCGCGGCTGAGCTGTTCGAGCGCTTCCTCCACACCAAGTTCGTCGGCCAGAAGCGCTTCTCGCTCGAAGGCGCGGAGGCGCTGATCCCTCTGCTCGACACGATCGTCGAGGACGCGCCCGGGCATCACGTGCGCGAGCTGGTGCTCGGCATGGCGCACCGCGGGCGCCTGAACGTGCTCTCCAACATCGTCGGAAAATCGCTCGCCTCGATCTTCTCCGAGTTCGAGGACATCGAAGAGGCCGAGGCGCCGTTCGGCTCCGGCGACGTGAAGTATCACAAGGGCTACTCGACGGATCGCATCACGCGCTCCGGCGCGCGCGTGCATCTCTCGCTCACGGCGAATCCGTCGCACCTCGAGGCCGTGGATCCGGTCGTCGAGGGGCGCGCGAAGGCGAAGCAAGTGCGCGGCGGCGACCCGAAGGGCCGGCAGATCGTGCCCGTGCTGATCCACGGCGACGCCGCGTTCGCCGGGCAGGGCATGGTCGCGGAGGTGCTGAACCTCTCGCATCTGAACGGCTACTCGACGGGCGGCACGATCCACGTCGTCGTCAACAACCAGATCGGCTTCACCACCACGCCGCAGGAAGCGCGCTCGACGCTGTACTGCACCGACGTCGCGAAGATGATCCAGGCGCCGATCTTCCACGTGAATGGCGACGACCCCGACGCGGTCGTGCACTGCGTGCGGCTCGCGTTCGCGTATCGCCAGCGCTTCGCGGAAGACGTGGTGCTCGACCTGGTCTGCTACCGGCGGCACGGCCACAACGAGGGCGACGAGCCGAGCTTCACGCAGCCGCTGCTCTACGAGAAGATTCGCGCGCTGCCGGGGCTGCGCGCGCTCTACACCGAGCACTTGGTGCGCAGCGGCGTGCTCGAGCGCGCGGACGCCGAGCGCATCGAAGCCGACCTGAGCAAGCAGCTGACGCAGGCGCTCGAGCTGATCAAGACGCAGCCGCCGAACGCGGAGGAGGAATACGAGGTGCGCGGCCCGTGGACGGGGATCTCGCGCACGCCGCCGAGCGCGCCCACCGCGACCGGCGTGCCGGTGGAGCGGCTCGCGCGCATCGCCGAGGGCATCTCCGCGGCGCCGCCCGGTTTCCAGCCGCACAAGAAGCTCTTGCCGCTGCTCGATCGCCGCCGGAAGGTGGTGGCGGACGGCGGGCCGATCGACTGGGCGCTCGCCGAGGCGCTCGCGTTCGGCAGCCTCGTCACGGAAGGCACGCCCGTCCGCTTGTCGGGGCAGGACTCCTCGCGCGGCACCTTCAGCCAGCGGCACGCGGTGGTCGTCGACCAGGTCACCGGCCAGGAGTACGCCTCGCTCGACCACATCGCGGAGACGCAGGCGCGCTTCGAGGCGTACGACAGCCATCTCTCCGAGGCCGCGGTGCTCGGCTTCGAGTACGGCTACGCGATGGCGGATCCGTCGACTCTCACGCTCTGGGAAGCGCAGTTCGGCGACTTCGCGAACGGCGCACAGGTGATCATCGACCAGTTCGTCGCGTCGGCTCACGCGAAATGGGGGCGCATGAACGGGCTCGTGATGCTGCTGCCCCACGGCTTCGAAGGGCAGGGCCCCGAGCATTCGAGCGCGCGCATCGAGCGCTACCTGCAGCTCTGCGCGGAGGACAACCTGCTGGTCGTGAACTGCACCACGCCGGCGCAGTACTTCCACGTGCTGCGTCGACAGATGCGCCGCAACTACCGCGCGCCCCTCGTGATCTTCACGCCGAAGAGCCTGCTGCGCGCGCCGCGCGCCGTGTCGGCGGTGGCGGAGCTCGCGAGCGGGAGCTTCCAGCCCGTGATCGACGACGCCGCGATCCGCGACGGCACGGGTGTGCGGCGCGTGCTCGTGTGCAGCGGCAAGGTCTACTACGACCTGATGACGAGGCGCGAGGAGCGCGACCGGCTCGGCGAGGGCAACGCCGCCGGCGACGTCGCGATCGTGCGCGTCGAAGAGCTGTATCCGTGGCCGGACGCGGAGCTCGCCGCGGTCTTCGCGCGCTTCGCATCCGCGACCCACGTGGTCTGGGTGCAAGAGGAGCCCGCGAACATGGGCCCGTGGACCTTCGTGCGCGAGCGACTGCAGGCGCTGATTCCCGCGCTCGCCAAGCTCGCCTACGCGGGCCGCTCGGCGAGCGCGAGCCCGGCGGTGGGCTCCGGGCGCGTGCATCGCCTCGAGCTCGACGCGTTCCTCGGCGCCGCCTTCGGCGACTGAGCGCGCTGCGTGCGCGTGCGCATCGCGCGCTGGCCGGCCGACGTCGCCGCGGCGCGCGCGCTGCAAGAGCGGCTGCGCGGGCGAGTCGTCGCGCGCGACGCGTTCCCCCGGCGCGTGCGCTTCGTGGCCGGCACCGACGTCTCCTTCGATCGCACGTCGCCGACGCTGTTCGGCGCCGTGGTGGTGCTCGACGCGCGTACGCTCGAGCTGGTGGACGTCGCCACCGCCGAGCTTCCCGCGCGCTTTCCGTACGTGCCCGGCTACCTCGCGTTTCGCGAGTTGCCGCCGCTGCTCGCCGCCTTCGCGCGACTCCGGGTGGCGCCCGACCTCGTCGTCTGCGACGGCCACGGCCGCGCGCATCCGCGCCGCTTCGGGCTCGCCTCGTTCCTCGGCGTGGCCCTGGATCTACCCGCGATCGGCTGCGCGAAGTCGCTGCTGATCGGCGAGCACGCGGCGCTCTCGCGCGAGCGCGGTGCGTCGGCGCCGCTGCGCGTCGGCGGCGTCACGCTCGGCTCGGCGCTGCGCACGCGCGCCGGCGTCGCGCCGGTCTACGTGAGCGTCGGCCACCGCGTCTCGCTCAGAACGGCGCGGCGCTGGGTGCTCCGGCTCGCGCCCACGCATCGCATCAGCGCGCCGATTCGCGCCGCCCACGCCGCCAGCAATCGCGCTCGGACTTCGCGCGGCAATTAGGGGCGCAGCAGCCTCGCCTCCGCCCAGCGCATCCAGCCGCCGAGCCCGGCGTGAGCGAGCCCGAGCCCGAGCGCGATGCCGAGCGAGTTCGCAGCCAGGTCGACGGGGTCCGTGACGCGCCCGAGCGCCATCGCGCCCTGCAGCCCCTCGAGTACGGCGCCGAGCAGGAACAGCGCGCCCGCGACGGCCAGCCAGCGGCTGCGCAGCGCGAGGCCCGCGAACCACAGCATCAGTGCGAGGTAGCCCGCGGCGTGCTCCACGAAATCGCTCATGCCGAGATCGGGCACGGAGGTCGCGGGCATGAGCCCGAGATAGACGACGCAGGCGACGAAGGCGCCTCCCGCGGCGAGCCACCCCCACTTCAAGCGCAGCGGCTGCACGGCCCGATTCCCGGAGATTCAGCGCGTCTCATGCGAGGCGGACCGTTCCACGCCGCCGCGCCCGAATCAAGCGGTCCCGGTCAGTGCTTGCCCGCCTCGAGCGCCACGCCCTTTCGCTGCGAGAGCATGTACGCCTCGAGCGCGATCATGCGCGGATCGTCCGCGGCGAGCGGCTTGCCCTCGAGCGGATTCTGGATGCACCAGTTCGCCATGTCGCGCAGCAGCGCGACCTTCTTGAGCTGCGCTTGGAACTTCGGATACGTCTCGGGGTGGGTGTTCGACGCGTGCGGATGACACATCGCGCAGGCCACGCCGTTCGTGCCGATCTCGTCGCTGTGGAACAGGCGATCGCCCTCCGCGACCACCTTGTCGAGCTCCGCCTGCCAGATCTTCTTCTCGCGCTCGGTGGGTTCGCCGAAGCTGACTCGCAGCGTCGGGATGTCTCCGCCCGGCACGTAGTCCTCGTAAACCATCCCGTTCGCCGCGACCGTGATCCGCTGGTTCGTGCCGATCCGCGCGACGATCTCCTCGTTGCAGTACCGCATCAGGCCCGTGAGCACGTCCGCGACGAGCTGTGCGCGCTCGGGGGAGAGTCTCTCGTCGGGCCGCACGCCCTCGACGACCACCATCTTGCGGCGATCGCACGCCCAGACGGTGCGCGCCGTCCAGCCGTCCGGGGAGGCGCCCAGCTCGACCGGGCCGGCGCTCGCCGTCTGCGCGCGAAACCCGGCGCCCAGCGCGCCCGCGAACGCCAACGCCGTCCCGATCCCCAACGCCGCGATCTTGGTCTTCATCTCGATTCTCCCGTTCGCGCTGCGAACTAGTAGGACGGTCCCTGATAACCCGGCTGTCCGGGCTGCGCGTTCGCCGCGAGCTGCGCGGCGGTCACCGTGCGCGGAGGTTTCGCCCAGGCGTTGTAGTGCTTGTCGACGCGCCCGTTCGTGAGGAAGTCGACGCGGCCGTCGCCGCAGCCGTCGAACTGGTTGAACGGATCCGAGCGCGTCATCTGCACGGTGTATTCGGGCAGGCCCTGCGGCGCGTAGGGCCACGGCCATGCGGTCGAGAGCATCCCGTGGAAGTGGATGTTGCCGATGCGATTCGTGAGCAGCTGGTGCGTGTGTCCGTGGATCACGCTGACGCTGTCGAAGGGCGCGAGCAGCGCTTGCACCTCCTCGGCGTCGTCCGTCCAGAAGTTCCAGGGCTTGTAGAGCTTGTAGAGCGGCGAGTGCGAGAACACGACGACCGGCTGATCTTTCTTCACGCCGCGCAGCTTTCGCTGCAGCCAGTCGCGCTGCTTCTCGCCCACCTCGAACGAGCTCTGGCGGCCGTCGTCGAGGCCCGAGACGATCGCCATGCGCTCGGCCGGCGAGTAGCCCTTCGCCGTCCAGAAGTCCTTCTCGACGACGCTGTTGAGCACGACGAACAGCACGCCCTTGTGCTCGAAGGTGTAGTAGTCGTGCCCGAACAGGCGGCGCCACTCATCGCCCATGTCGTAGTACCAGTCGTGCTCGCCGACCATCATGCGCAGCGGCGCGCGCACGCCGCTCAGGATCTCGCGGCCGAGCGCGAGCTCCTCTTTCCGGCCGAGCTGCGCGAGATCGCCGCCGAACAGCACGAAGTCCGGCTGAGGATCGAGCGCGTTGATGTCGTCCACCGCCTTCGCCATCGCTTTCGCGAAGCGATGGGTCATGCCGCGCGCGTAGAGGTGCGCGTCGGAGACGTACGCGAAGCGGAATTTGACGCTGGGCGCCGCGCCCGGCGTCTCGGCTTGGGCGGCGGAGACGAGCTGGAAGCTGTGGTCCGGAAGCAGGCTCGCGGCCGCGGCCATGCCGGCGAACTTCAGTGAGGTGCGCAGGAAATGCCGGCGATCGCAGTTCGCGAGCGAACGGATCAGCCGCTCGTCCTCGCGCGAGCGCTCGGCGAACGCGCGCTCGATTTCCTTCTTGGTCATGTCGTTGCGATACATCGCGGTGTCTCCTTTGTTAGGGCCGCGGGGCGAGCTTCTCGAACCGCGCGAGGTCGTCGCTGCCGAAGGTCTCGAGCAGCGCGACCAGGTCGGCTTTCTCCGGATCGGTGAGCGCGAGCGGCCGCATCCCGCCATCGAGGTACGGGTTCGGGTTGCCGCCGCGGTTGTAGAGCTCGATCACGCTCGCGAGCGTGGCCTCGCTGCCGTCGTGCATGTAGGGCGCGGTGCGCGCGACGTTGCGCAGCTGCGGCGTCTTGAAGGCGCCGAGGTGGCGCTCCTCGCGCGTGACGAGGAAGCGGCCGAGCTCGCCGAGCTCCGTGCTGCCCAGCGCGAGATCGTCGAGAGATTGGCCCGCGCTCGCCGCGGCCGCCGCTCTGCGCGCCGCCGCCGCGAAGTCGATGCCGATCACGCCGACGCCGAGGTTGTGGAAGTCGTCGTCCGTGAACAGCGGCGCGGCTTCGACGTAGCCGTGACACGTGCTGCAGCGTGCCTTGCCGTTGTAGAGCGCCCAGCCGCGGGCGGCGGACTCCGAGATCGCCGCCTTGTCGCCGCGCAGGAAGCGATCGATCGGAGCATTCAGGTCGACGATCGTCCGCTCGAAGCTCGCGATCGCCTGCCCGACGCGTTCGATCGTCAGCTCGTCGCTGCCGAACGCCGATGCGAACGCCGGGCCGTAATCACCGAGCTGGCGCAGCCGAGCCAGCACGGCGGCGTGATCCGCGAAGCCGTGCTCGATCGTGTTGATGAGCGGCAGCACCGCCTGGGCTTCGAGCGTCGGGGCCCGGCCATCCCAGAACTGCGTCAGCAGGAAGGCGGCGTTCAGCACGGTCGGCGCATTCTTCGAGCCGAGCGCGCCGCCCACGCCGGCAGAAGTTCTCGCGTCGCGTGGGTCCGAGAATGCGTGGGCGGGGTCGTGGCACGACGCGCACGCGATCGTGCCGTCCGTCGAGAGACGCTTGTCGAAGTAGAGGCGCTGACCGAGTGCGATCTTCTCTGCGCTGAGCGGATTGTCGGCCGGCACCTCGGGCGGGAACACGCCCTCGGGCACGCCGATCTCGACGGGCTCGCCCACGCCGAGCGCGAAGAGACCGATCAGAATCACCGCGAGCGTGCGAGCGACGCGCCTCTGCATCGGACCCTCCAGCCGCGCGCACTCTCCTCTAGATAACAGTCACTGTCAATTAGAAACGACGGGTGTCAGACCGAGTCCGAGCAGCGCGCACACAGGCCGACGATCACCACCGAGATGCGCTCGACCGAGAATCCCTCGGGCAAATTCGCGCGAGAGCGGATGGCGCCATCCGCCCTACCCGAGAGATCGCTGAGCCTGCCGCAGACGCGGCAGCGCGCGTGGTAGTGGGGCGCGCTGTTCGCTTCGTAGCGATAGGGCTCGCCGCCATCTGTTACGCACGCGGCGAGCCCGGCGCCGACGAGAGACGCGAGCGCTTCGTAGACCGTCTTCAAGCTGACGCTCGGCTGGCGCTTCGCGAGCGCGCGATGGAGCGTCGCGGCGGTCGGGTGATCGCGAGCAGAACGCAGCAGGCGCAGCACGCCCAGGCGCTGCTGCGTCGCGCGCAGGCCGCGCGCCGCGAGCTCGACCGCGATCTGCCTCTCCGTCTCGGATCTCGCCATGGCCCGAAACGGTTATCCGATCCGCGCGCGGCCCGCTGGCTGGACTCCCCGGCTGGCGAGCGGCACCGTGCGCAGCGGATGTCTGCCGACTCCATCGTCGCCGAGCCCGCGGCCCAGCCGCGTTCGCCCGAGGCGGAGCGCTTCGATCCCGCGGTGTGGAAGGCGCGCTGGATTCCACAGCGCGACCTGGCGTGGCGCGAGTTCTTGGAAGACGCGCGCGGGCGCATCGGCGCGCGCTCCGCCGATCTCGAGCGCGCGCTCTGGCACGGCGGGCTCCACGTATCTGGGCATCCCGTGTCCCCGGACGACCCACCCGCGAGTGTGCGCGCGGGCGGCTGGGTCGCGCTCTACGGCTTCGCGCGCGAACCCGAGCCGGTCGGCTTCGACGCGTCGCGCGTCCTGCTCGACGCCGATGGCATCGTTGCGGTCGACAAACCGCCGTGGCTCTCGATGGGCCGCACGCGCGCGAGCTTCCGCGCTTCGCTCGAAGATCGGCTGCGCGCGCTGCTCGGCGACGAGACGCTGTTCGCGGCGCATCGCCTCGACCGCCAAACGAGCGGCGTCGCGCTGTTCGCGCGCGGGCGCGAGCGGCTCGCCGGCCTCGGCGCGGCATTCCGCGATCGGCGCGTCGAGAAGCGCTACCTGGCTTGCGTTTCGCCCGCGCCTCGCGACGACGCGTTCGAGGTGCGGGGCTTTCTCGGACGCTCGCCCCATCCGTCGCGCTTCAAGTTCGGCTTGTTCGCCGAGCACGCCGCGGGCCGGCGCGACAGCGCGACGAGGTTCCACGTTGCGCAGCGCGGCGCGCGCGGTGCGCGCGTCGACGCGTTTCCGGTGACGGGGCGCACGCATCAGCTGCGCGTCCACCTCGCGGCGCACGGTGCCCCGATCGCGGGCGACGACCTCTACGGTCCCGCTTGGGCGCCGAACGCTCCGCATGCCGCGGCACGGGTGCTCTTGCACGCTTCCGAGCTCGCGGTGCCGGACGCGCGTGGGGGTGTCATCCACCTCACAGCGCCCGAGCCGCCGGATCTATCACGCTTCCTGCGCTGAGTCGCCGCTACGGAAATCGTGCGCTCGGGTTCGAGCTTCACGGCGATAAACTGCGGCGAGGCGTCCCCGGGTCCGCGAGAGTCTCGGCGCCGAGAGTGAAGTGACGATGGGAACGGCTCTGGAAACACATCGCATGCGGGCTCCGCGCGCGCCGCGTGCGCCGCAGCTCGAGAGCGTGGAGCGCCGCACGCTGCGCGTCGGCTTCCTGTTCAATCACGATCACATCCATCAGGTCGCGCACAGCGCGCCCATCGCATTCGAGCTGGCGCGCTCCTTCCCCGACGTCGCGGTCACGCTGCTCGTCGCGGGCCGCGAGCAGGAGGAGGCCGTCCGCGCGCTGGCGCACGGAGGCCTCCCCGCGCGCTGCGAAGTGCAGCAGCTGCACGCGAGTGGGCCGCTCGCCTGGATCGATCCGGTGATCGGCTCGCTGCTCTCGTTCCGGCGGCTCGCCGTGCTCGGCTCGAACGCCGCGCAGCTCGACCGCTTCGACGCGCTGGTCGTGCCGGAGAAGACCACGCTACGCCTGCGCACCCATTATGGCGCGCGCCGCGTGAAGCTGATCCACACCCGCCACGGCGCGGGGGACCGCGCGGTGGGCTTCGACGCCGAGAGCCGCCACTTCGATCTCGCGCTGCTCTCGGGCGAGAAGATCCGCGCGCGTTTGGCCGCCGCCGGCGCGCTGCCGCCGCGCTTCGCGATCGTCGGCTACCCGAAGTTCGACGCGGTCGATCCGGATCGCCAGCTGCCGCACTTCTTCGCGAACCATCGCCCGACGGTGCTCTACAACCCCCACTTCTCGCCGCACTATTCGTCCTGGTACGACGCCGGCCGCGAGATCCTCGAGTTCTTCCATCGCTCGCGGGACTACAACCTGATCTTCGCGCCCCACGTGATGCTGTTCCGGCGGCGCCTGCAGCTCGCGGTCGAGAAGCTCGCGCTGCGCTGGGTGCCGGGCGTTCCGCGCCGCTACGCCGAGTGCGAGCACATCCACGTCGACCTCGGCAGCGCGTACTCCACCGACATGACCTACACGCAGGCGGCGGACGTCTACCTGGGCGACGTGAGCAGTCAGGTGTGCGAGTTCATCGCGCGCCCGCGGCCTTGCGTGTTCGCGAACCCGCGCCGCGTTCCCTGGCAGGGCGACCCGAGCTACGCGATGTGGCGGCTGGGCACGGTGTTCGAGCGCGTCGAGGATCTGCCCGCGGCGCTCGAGCGCGCGATTCACGATCAGCCGCTGATCCGCTCCACGCAGGAAGCCTACGCGCGCGACACCTTCGATCTGCGCGAGCAGCCCTCCTCACGCCGCGCGGCGCAGGCCATCCACGCGTTCCTCACGACCGGAGCCGCGGAGGCCGCGGGCGCCAGCTGCGCGCCGCGCGAGCTACGCGCCGGCCGGGAGTAACAAGTCGAGGTAGCGGCCCGCGGCGTCGCCGCCCGAGACGCTCTCGATGCGCGCCCGCACGGCCTCGGCGCTCGGCGCGTCGTCGAGGGCGGCCAGCAGCGCCTCCGACATCGCGCGCGCGTCGCCGACGGGAACGAGCCGCCCGAGCGCGCCGTTCCGCAACACTTCGGCGGATCCGCTCGGGCAATCCGTCGCGACGATGTTGGCGCCGCAGGCGAGCGCCTCGCGCAGCACGTTCGCGAGGCCCTCGTAGCGCGACGCGAGCGCGAACACGCGCGCGCGCGCCATGTAGGCGAACGGGTTCTCGACGTAGCCGGCGAGCCGCACGTCGCGCGCGATCCCAAGGCGGCGCGCGATGAAAGCGAGCCGCAGCCGCTCGGGCCCGCGGCCGAGGATCACGAGCCGCGCCGCGCGCCGCGCGCGCACGCGCGCGAAGGCGTGCAGCAGCATCGCTAAGCCCTTCGCCGGCACGAGCCTGCCCGCGGTCACGATCACGGGCGGGCTCTGCGCATCGAGCAGCCAGGGCTCGCTCGGCGTCTCGGCGGCGAGCGCACGCAGGCGCGCGACGTCGAGCGGGTTGTAGATCGTGGCGATGCGTTCGCGCGGAAGCTGCGCGACCCGCGCGAGGTCGTCGGCGACGCCATCCGAGACGGCCACGATGCCGGCCGCGCGCGGGTACCACGCTCGCGCGAGCGCGGGCAGCCGCGCGGCGTAGGGCAGGCTGCGCTGCCCGATCTGCTGCGAGAGCGTGTTCGCCTCGCGCGCCACGATGCGCACCGGGCTGTGCGCGAGCTGCGCCGCCCAGAGCGCCGTCAGCGCGCAGGTCATCGGCGTCGCGAGCAGCGCGTCCGGCGGATCGCTTCTCAGGTATTCGGTGAGTGGCCCCAGGCTGCGCAGCGCGCGCGGCAACGTGGTGGCGACGAAGATCGGCGCGAGCTTGCGCACGTCGCCGGGCAAGGCGAAGAGCGGGCGCACCGCGAGTGGCCAGCGCGCCGCCAGCTCGCGCACGCACACCTCGCGCGGCAGCTGCGCCAGCATCTCGCCGCGCGCGCGCGCGAGCAGCAGCTCGACGCGGTGTCCGCGCTGCACGAACTCGCGCGCGAGCGCCACGATCGCGCGCTGCACGCCGCCGGCGTCCATCTTGTTGGTGAAGAGCGCGATGCGGCGGCCACCGCCCGCGCGGCTCTCGGGCTCGCGCATGCGCGTCGCGTAGCACGCGGCGTCGCGCCGCGCGATTCGCGCCGGGCGCGCACGCCGCGAGAATCCTGCGCGGCCGGGTGCGCGCTCCGCCGCACTCTTCTAAAACACGCGCGTGGACGATCCGATCTCGACGCTCGACGGCGACGAACGCGCCGCCGCGCAGTATCCGGGCGCGCGTCTGCCCGATCGCCGCCGCATGCTGAGCTCGCTCGGCGTCCGGCTGGCAGTCTCCGAGTGGGGCGACCCGAACGCGCCGGTGATCTTCTGCTCCCATGGCGGCTTCGACTTCACCGGCACCCTCGACGTGTTCGCGCCGCTGCTCTCCGCTGCGGGCTGGCGCGTGGTGGCGTGGGATCAGCGCGGGCACGGCGACTCCGAGCACACGCCGATGTACTCGTGGGATGCCGACGTGCGCGACCTGCTGAACGTGCTCGACTCGACCACCCGCGAGCCGGCGGTGTTGTTGGGGCACTCGAAGGGCGGATCGATTTCGACCTATGCGATCCAAGCCGCGCCGCATCGCGTGCGAGCGTTCGTGAACATCGACGGCATTCCCTCGCACCGTCCGCCGCCGGACGTCGCGGATCACGAGCGCACGAAGCTGCTCGCGACGGAGCTCTCGGGCTGGCTCGATCATCGGCGCGCGGCCGGCGAGAAAGTGCGCCGCGCGGACACGCTGAGCGGGCTGGCCGCGCGCCGCGGGCGCATGAATCCGCGCCTCTCGAAGGAGTGGCTGCGCTACTTGGTGACACGCGGCGCGCGCAAGGACGCCGACGGCTGGCGCTGGAAGATCGACCCCGTGCTGCGGCCCGGCGGCTTCGGTCCGTGGCGCGCGCAGTGGTCGATGGCGCGGCTCGCGAGCTTGCCCGTGCCGCTGCTCGGTCTGCTCGCCACCGAGAACGAGCCGATGGGCTGGGACACCTCGCCCGCCGACGTGAAGCCCTATCTCCCGCGGCGCGCGGAGCTCGTGCAGATGGAGGGCGTCGGGCACTTCATCCACATCGAGCAGCCGGCGCGCACGGCTCGGCTCGTGCTCGACTTCCTGCGGAACGCGGCGTGACGCTGCGGCTCCGCCACGCGCGCATCGAGCTGGCGCTGCACGAGCTGCGCTCCGGTCCCGGTCGCGCGTTGCTGTTGCTGCACGGCCTCGGCGAGCGCTCTCCGCAGGCGCCGCCCGCCCACGCGGCTGCGTGGCCCGGCCCCGTGTTCGCGCTCGACTTCGCCGGTCACGGCGCGAGCGATGCCTCGCGCGGCGGCGGCTATACCGCCGAGGTGCTCATGGGCGACGCCGACACCGCGCTGCGCCAGCTCGGCAAAGCCACGCTGCTCGGGCGCGGGCTCGGTGCATACGTCGCGTTGCTGCTCGCCGGCGCGCGCCCCGCGCACGTGCGCGGCGCGGTGCTCAGCGACGGCCTCGGGCTCGCGGGCGGCGGCGCCGAGGCCGCGACGCCGAGCCTCGTCTACCCGAACCCGGGCGCGCTCTCGCCGCCCGATCCGTTCGCGTTGGTGGAGCTCTCGCGCGACGTGCGCCCGCCCGACTACGCGACGGCGTTC
>DATBRS010000262.1:0-4180 GCA_036560185.1 Myxococcota bacterium | reverse complement strand
GGTCTCGCTCTCCGACTACGCCGGCCAGGACGTGATCCTCTACTTCTATCCGCGCGACGACACGCCCGGCTGCACCAAGGAAGCCTGCGGCTTCCGCGACGGCTGGGAGGACTTGCGGAAGCTCGGCGCCGTGGTGCTCGGCGTCTCGCCCGACGGCGCGGCCGCGCACCAGAAGTTCGCAGCGAAGTACGCGCTGCCGTTCGCGCTGCTGTCGGACCCCGACAAATCGGTCTTGGCCAAGTACGGCGCGTGGGGCGAGAAGATGATGTACGGCAAGCGCGTGACGGGTGTGATCCGTTCGACGGTGTGGATCGGCAAGGACGGCAAAGTGCGCAGGCACTGGAGGCGCGTCGCAAGAGCGGAGGCGCATCCCGGGGATGTGCTCGCGGCGCTGAGGGCGGGCTGACGCGCGCCGAGGCGCCCTCGCCCGCGCTCAGTGCGTGACTCTCGCGCCGATCAGCGCGCTCACTGCCTCACCGATGCCGTCCACGCTCAGGTGGAACATCGGGAAGATGCGCTCGACGAGACGCACCGTCTGGTAGCGATTCCAGTCCTCGGGAGGCTCGGGGTTCAGCCAGACCACGCGCTCGAAGTGGTCGCGGATGCGGTGGAGCCAGTCGATGCCGCGGGTCGGGGTGTGGCGGCGCGGGTCGATGTTTCCGTTCGCTTCGAGCAGCTCGGCGGGATGCATGGCTGCGTCTCCGACGATCAGCACCTTCCAGCTCGAATCGAGGCGCTTCAGCAGGTCGCCGGTCGGCACCGCTTCGCGCCGTAACAAGCGAGCGTTGCGGCCGAGCTCGTCGTAGACGCAGTTGTGGAAGTAGTAGGCCTCGAACGCGCGCATGCCGCGCTCTTGGTGGAGCGCGGTGAGCAGCTTGCTGACCGGATCGAAGAACGGATCCATCGTGCCGCCCACGTCCATCAGCAGCAGCAGGCGCAGGTCATTGCGGCGCTCGGCGCGGAACACGAGCTCGATCTCGCCCGCGTTCTTGCACGTCTCGTCGACGGTCTCGTCGATGTCGAGCTCACTCCTCGGGCCGGTGCGCGTCAGCTGGCGCAAGCGGCGCAGCGCGACGCGCGTCTGGCGGATGTCGAGCGTGCCATCGGTGCGGTAGTCCTCGAAGCGCCGCTCCTCGGCGACCTTCATCGCCGAGCGGTTCTTGCCCGGACCCCCGACGCGAATGCCGGTCGGGTGCTCGCCGCCGTGACCGTAGGGAGAACGGCCGCCGGTTCCGATCCAGCGCCCGCCGCCGTCGTGCCGCTCGGTCTGCTCCGCGAGCGTCTCGAGGAACTTCCGCATCAGCTCGTCGCTCGACAACCGCTCGAGCAGCGCGCGCTCGTCGTCCGTCAGCTCGCGGAAGTTCTTCGGATCCTTCAGCCACTCGAGCAGCTCGTCCTCGATGTCGAGCGAGCCCTCGATGCCCTTGAAGACCTTGAGGAACGCGCGGTCGAAGGCGTCGAAGTAGGTCTCGCTCTTCACCACCAGCGAGCGCGACAGGTAGTAGAAGCGCTGCAAGCTCGAGCCGTGCAACCCCTTCTCGAGCGCGCTGAGCAGTAACAACCACTCCTGCGTGCCCACCGGCACGCCCTCGTCGCGCAGCTCGTAAAAGAAATCAATGAACATTGGGGTGATCTCCACGGACGCACAGCGACGCGCCGCGAGCCGAGCGCACCCCACCGCGAACCGCGAGAGCGATCAGCCGCGGGCGCCCCGCCCGCCGGCTGCATCGCTGCTGCGAAATGCCGCGCATCCAGCTCGCCCTCAATTGTTGTACTTCGGCCCGAGCTCCTTCCACTCGCTCGGGTAACGCCCGCCGCGATCGTGGAATTTCTCGAGCGCGTCGGTGTCCTTCTCGTTCTTCAGCAGCGCGCCGAGGAACGGGATGTGCAGCTCGATGTCGTCGGCGCTCATGCCGGAGCGCTGCAGCACCGCGATCCAATCGATGAGCTCGCTGGTGGAGGGCTTCTTGCGCAGCTCGTTCTGCTCGCGCAGCCAATAGAACTTGATCAGCACCTGATCGAGCAGCTGCGCCTTCAAGTGCGGATGGTGCACGGCGATGATCTGCTTCATCAGCTCGCGCTCGGGGAACTCGATGAAGTGGAACACGCAGCGCCGCAAGAACGCGTCGGGCAGCTCCTTCTCGTTGTTCGAGGTGATGATCACGATCGGCCGGTGCTTGGCGGCGACCTCGTCGCTCGTCTCCGTGACCGTGAAGCGCATCTCGTCGAGCTCGCGCAGCAGGTCGTTCGGGAACTCGAGGTCGGCTTTGTCGATCTCGTCGATCAGCAGCACCTTGCGCTCGTCGGCCTGGAACGCGCGGCCGACCGGGCCCATGCGGATGTAGGCGCGGATGTTCGCGACGTCGCCTTCGCCGAAGCGCGCGTCGTTCAGGCGCTGCACGGTGTCGTAGACGTAGAGGCCTTCCTGCGCCTTCGTCGTCGACTTGATGTGCCACTTCTCGATCGCGAGCTCGAGGCCCTCGGCGACGTGCTGCGCGAGCAGCGTCTTGCCGGTGCCGGGCTCGCCCTTGATCAAGAGCGGGCGCTCGAGCGCGATCGCGCAGTTCACCGCGTCGACGAGCGACGACGACGCGATGTAGCCCTTGGTGCCTGAGAACTGGAAGAACTGATCGGATTTCGGGGGCGCCTTCTTGTTCATGGCGGCGCAGTGTTCCCGGTTTTGGCGGAGTTCGCCCGCGCTACTTCGGCCAGAGCGGAGCGTCGACCGTGAAGCCGAGCGGCGCGTCCCAGCGGTTGCGGTGCATGACTTTGTGCGCGGGAACGCGCGGAGCGACGCCCCACTTGCCGGTCGGGAAACCGAACGTGACACACGCGTGGAAGTTCCAGCCCTTCGGGACCCCCAACAACTCGTTCACCTCGGCGAGCCGAAACGCGAACACGCTGGTGAGCGCGCTGCCGACGCCCTCGGCGCGCGCGGCGAGCTGCGCGCTCCACACCGCGGGGAAGATCGAGCTGCCGGTCGGGTCGCCTTGCCCGTAGGCGAAAAGGATCAGCGGGTAGGTCTCGAAGTTGTCGGCGAGCCACATCGCCGAGGCGCGCATCTTGCGGAAGCCCGCGCTGCCGGGCGCGTCGGGATTCTGCTCGGCGTGGTCGACGCGCTCCTTGTAGATGCCCGTCCAGAGCCGCGAGAGGCAGTCGCGGTAGATCGGGCCGAGCTTGGCCTTGAGTGCCGCGTCGTCGACCCAGAGGAAGCGCCAGCCTTGCGCGTTGCCGCCGCTCGGCGCGCGGATCGCGGCGTCCATGATGCGCCGCTGCGCGTCCAGCGGAATCGGATCGGGCTTCACGCGCCGCATCGCGCGCGTGGTGTAGAGCGCTTCGTAGACGTCCATTTCGTTTGGGCTCCGTTCGCCTTCGGCTCACTGCGCGCCACCTGAGCCGCTCGGGCGGCTCGGGCGGCTTGCGGCTTCACGAGCCGCGTTCGGCCGGTGCGTTGGGGCCATGGTTCCGCAGATCGCTGTGAACGTGCACCCCTCGCCGTCTGAGCCTTCTGCGTGCCAGAGTGGAGGAATGAGCGACCTCGCGGAACGCTTCGCCGCCTACGCCGCACGCAAGCTGCCCGGCGCGCGCGGCCTGCGCGTCAGCGATCTCGATCGCATCCCGGGCGGCGCGTCGCGCGAGACGTATCGGCTCGTGCTGCACTACGAGCTGGATGGCGAACGGATCGCGCGGCGCCTGATCCTGCGCCGCGATCCGCCCGGCTCGCTGATCGATACCGAGCGCCGCCTCGAGTTCGCCGCCTACGCCGCCTTCTTCGAGACCTCGGTGCCGGTGCCCGAGGCGATCTGGCTCGAAGAGGATCCCGCGCATCTCGACTTCGCGTTCTGCGTCATGCAGGAGCTGCCCGGCCTCGAGGCCGCACCGACGGCGCTGCTCGCGCCGCCCTACGCGCAGCATCGCGAGAAGCTCGGCGCGCAGAAGTGGCGGATTCTCGGCGAGATCGCGCGCGCCGATCCGAAGGCGCTCGGGCTCGTCGGGGTGATGAAGGACGTGGCACCGCAGGAGTGCTGGCGACGCGAGCTCGGTTATTGGGAAGGCGTGATCGACGAGGACGAGCTCGAGCCGCAGCCGGTGATGCGCGCGGTGATCCGCCGGCTGCGCGCGAACCCTCCGCCGCCAGCACAGAGAGTCTCCGTGGTGCACGGCGACTACCGCACGGGAA
>DATBRS010000261.1:0-37375 GCA_036560185.1 Myxococcota bacterium | reverse complement strand
GAGGTGGTCGCCGCGTTCGCGTCGCTCGCTCGCTGAGGAGAACGCGGCATGTCCGACCCCACCGCCATTCGCCCGTACAAGATCGAAGTTCCTGACGCCGCACTCGCGGATCTGCGCGAGCGCCTCGCGCGCACGCGCTGGCCGGATCAGATCGCGGGCGCCGGCTGGGACTACGGCACCGAGCTCTCGTTCCTGCGCGCCCTCTGCGACTACTGGCGCACGCAGTACGACTGGCGCGCGCAGGAGGCCGCGCTGAACCGCTGGCCGCAGTTCACCACCGACGTCGATGGGGAGCGGCTCCACTTCATCCACGCGAAGTCGAAGCACGCGGACGCGTTCCCGCTGCTCATCACGCATGGCTGGCCGGGCTCGGTCGTCGAGTTCCAGAAGATCCTGCCGCTGCTCACCGATCCGACGGCACACGGCGGCCGCGCACAGGAAGCCTTCCACGTGATTTGCCCGTCGATGCCGGGCTACGGCTTCTCCGGCCCGACGCACTCGCGCGGCTGGGATCCCGAGCGCATCGCGCGCGCCGAGATCGAGATCATGCACCGGCTCGGCTACGTGCGATATGGCGCACAGGGCGGCGACTGGGGCGCGATCGTCACGCCCTGGGTTGGCAAGCTCGACCCGAAGCATTGCGCGGGCATCCACCTGAACATGCTGCTCGTGATCCCGCCGCCGGACGCGAAGCCCGAGGCGCTGAGCGAAGCGGAGCAGAAGCGGCTCGCGTACTCGAGCCAGTTCCAGAGCGAGGGCACGGGTTATCAGGCGATCCAGGGCACGAAGCCGCAGACCCTCGCGTACGGCCTGAGCGATTCGCCCGCCGGCCTCGCGGGCTGGATCGCCGAGAAGTTCCGCGCCTGGGCCGACTGCCCGGGCGGCGACGTACTGCGCGCGTTCACGATCGACGAGCTGCTCACCAACATCTCCGTCTACTGGTTCACGGGCACGATCAACTCGTCGACGCGGCTCTACTACGAGATGCGCAAGAGCGCGAAGCTCGCGATCGCGGACGGGCGCATCGAGACGCCGACCGGCGCCGCGATCTTCCCCAAGGAGCTCTACAACGCGCCGCGCGCCTGGGCCGAGCGGTACTACAACGTGACGCACTGGAGCACGTTCGAGAGCGGCGGACACTTCGCGGCGATGGAGCGCCCGAACGAGCTGGCGGCCGACCTGCGCAAGTTCTTCGCCGCGCTGCGCTGATGCGAGCGCCGAGCGGCGCCGCGCCGAACTGACTTACCTTGCCGCCGCCAGCGGCGCAGGAGGCAGCCATGCCCATCGAGAAGAAGATCACCTTCTGTCGCGTGTGCGAGCCGGCCTGCGGGCTGGTCGCGAGCGTCGACGCGGGCGAGCTCGTCGCGCTCGCGCCCGACCCCGCGCATCCCGTCACGCAGGGCTTCGCCTGCAACAAAGGCATCGCGGGCCTCGACATCCACCGCGACCCCGATCGCCTCGCGCGCCCGCTGAAGCGCGGAGACGACGGCTCGTTCGCGCCGATCGCGTGGACCGAAGCCACGCGCGAAGTGGCGCAGCGCCTGCGCGCGATCATCGACGAGAGCGGACCGGATGCGGTGGCCGCCTACATCGGCAACCCGACCGCCTTCAACACGCTCGCGGGCCCCGCGCTCGGCTCCTTCTTCGGGCAGCTCGGCACGCGCCGCAGCTTCGGTTCGGGCACGCAGGATTGCACCAACAAGTTCGCGGCGTCCGAGGCGGTCTACGGCACGGCCACGCTGCACCCGGTGCCGGACATCGCGAACGCGAACTATCTGCTCATCATCGGCGAGAACCCGCGCGTCTCGCACATGAGCTTCCTCGGCATCGCGGACCCGGTCGCCGAGCTCAAGGCCGCGGTGAAGCGCGGCGCGACGGTGCGCTACGTGAATCCGCGCCGCATCGAGAAGCCGGAAGCCGGCACCGGCGAAGTCACCTGGATCAAGCCCGACACCGACACGTATTTCCTCGCGGCGCTGCTCTGCGAGATCTTCGCGGCGGGCCTCGCGGACGAGGCGACGCTGCGCGCCCACGGCAGCAACGTCGAGGGCCTGCGCGCCTTCGTCGCGCAGTATCCGGCGGAGCGCGCGGCGCGCATCACCGGCATCGCGGCGAGCGAGCTGCGCGCGATCGCGCGCGCGTTCGCGACCGCGCCGGCCGCGGCAGTGCACGCCTCGACCGGCCTCAACATGGGCCGCCAAGGCACGCTCGCCTACTGGCTCGTGCAGATGCTCGCGCTCGTCACCGGCAACCTCGATCGCCGTGGCGGCAACCTCTACTCGTTCGGCTTCTATCCCGCGGCGAGAGCCGGGCGCATCGATCCCAAGCGCGAGGTCTTCTTCGATTCGAAGTACGGGAAGATGCGGCGCATTCGCGGCTCGCTGCCCGGCAACCTGCTCGCGGACGAGATCCTCTCGGGCGAGCCGCGCGTGCGCGCGCTCGTCGTCGTCGCCGGCAACCCGCTGCTCTCGGTCGGCGGCGGCGAGCACCTGCGCAAGGCGTTCGAGCAGCTCGACCTGCTGGTGGTGATCGACCTCTACCGCAACGCGACGGGGGAGCTCGCGCACTACCTGCTGCCCTCGACCGACATGTTCGAGCGCGCCGACGTCAACATCACGGGCCTCGGCATGCAGTACCGGCCTTACGTGCAGTACACGGACGCGGTCGTCGCGCCGCGCGACGAGCGCAAGCCGGAGTGGTGGATCCTCGCGCGCATCGAGCAGGAATTAGGGCTGAAGAGCGTGCTCGACGCCGGCCCGGAGCCGGAACTGTTCGGGCGCATCGGCCACATGCTGAAGAGCCGCGGGCACTCGCTCGAAGAGCTGCGCGCGAACCCTCATGGCATTCAGTTCGGCGAGCTCGAGACGGGCGCCTTCTACGACGAGTGGGTGCAGACCGCGGACAAGCGCTTGGACTGCTGTCCGGCGCTCTTCGCCGAGGCGCTCGCGCGCGCCGAGACGATCTGCCGCGAGCTCGAGGCCGAGCGCGCGGATCAGCTGAAGCTGATCACGCGCCGCGATCCGTGGATGCACAACAGCTGGTATCACAACGTGGAGCGCATGAAGCGTCCGGGACGGCTCGAGAATCCGCTGCACATGAATCCGGACGACGCGCTGCGCTTGGGGCTGCGAGACGGCGCGCGCGTGACCTGTCGCAGCGCGCACGGCGCGGTCGACGCGACGCTCGCCTACGACGCGGACCTCATGCCGGGCGTGGTCTCGATGACGCACGGCTGGGGGCACGCGAAGACGGGCATGCGCGTCGCGCAGAAGCACCCGGGCGTGAACGCCAACGCGCTGCTGCCGAGCGGCCCCGGCAGCTTCGAGCCGCTCAGCAATCAGGCGCACATGACGGGCATCCCGGTCGAGGTGAGCGCGGCGAGCGCGTGACGCGCGGAGTCTCCGCCATGACGCCGTACCCCGGCTTGCGACCTCACCCCTGGTCGCGCGCTTTCGCCTGGACGCCGCGCACGGGCCCGTTCGTGCGCCTCTCGCGCGAACAGGCGGCGCACTACGACGCGAACGGGTTCATCGCGATCGAGGACGCGCTCGCCCCCGAGCTGGTCGCGGAGCTGATCGCGCGCATCGATCCGCTCGAGGCGCGCGTCGACGCGTTCCTGCGCGAGCAGCCCGAGCAGCGCGCCTTCATCGCCGACGCGCGCGCGATCACGTTCACCGTGAATCCGGCGGGGCGCGACGCGCGCCTGCGCGAGCTGATCTCGTCGCGCGTATTCGCGGAGCTCGCGCACGACTTGTTGGGTGGCGAGGTGCGCCTCTACTGGGACCAAGCCGTCTACAAGAAGAGCGAGCGGCCGGCCGCGTTCGGCTGGCACCAGGACAACGCTTACGGCTTCGTCTCGCCGCAGGGCTACCTCACGTTCTGGATCGCGCTCAACGACGCGACGCGCGAGAACGGCTGCCTCGAGGTGCTGCCCGGCCTCCACGCGCTCGGCACGCTCGCCCACGCGACGTCGCGCGACGGCATCTTCCTCGATCTGCCCGATCCGCTCCCGCCGAACCTGCCGGCGCCGCTGGCGCTGCCGCTGCGCGCGGGCTCGCTGGTGGCGATGTCGTCGCTGCTGCCGCATCGCACCGGCCCCAACAACACGCCGCGCGTGCGCAAGGCCTACATCGTGCAGTGCTGCGAGGAGCGCAGCGTCACGTGGCACGGCGATGCGCGCCATCCCGAGCCCGAGCGGCGCGAGCCCGTCGCCGCGCTGCCCGGCACGCGGCAGTGGCGGCTTGCGCTATGAAGCGCGCGCCGCCCGAGGAGTCCGCATGTCGCTCAGCATGAGCCGCGCGCAGCGCGAGGCGTTTCTCGCAGGCCTGCACGTCGGCGTGATCTCGATCCCGGATGGCGCGCGCGGCCCGCTGACCGCCCCGATCTGGTACGGATACGAGCCCGGCGGCGAGGTCTGGGTTGTTACGGGCGCGGGCTCGCGCAAGGGCAAGCTCCTGCAACCGGGCGCGCGCGTCTCGCTGGTCGCGCAGACCGAGACCTCGCCGTACCAGTACGTGAGCGTCGAGGGCCCCGTCGCCAGCGTCGCGCCGGTGCGCGACGCCGAGGTCGTGCGCGTGCTCGCGCGCCGCTACCTCGGCGTGAAGGGCGGCGATGCCTACGTCGCGGCCACGTGGCAGGGCTACGAGCGCGACCCGAACGTGCTCGTCCGCATCCGGCCCGAGCGCTGGCTCACGGTCGATTACACGAGCCTCGCGAGCGTACTCGCGCCGAGCGCTTAGGGAGAATTCGCATGGCCTGGCTTCCTGCGTCGTGGCCGAAGCGCATTGCGCTCTTGCTGCTCGCCGCCGCGTTCACCTACGCCGGCATCACGCACTTCACCGGCCCGGAGTTCTTCGTGGCGATCGTGCCGCCGTATCTGCCCGAGCCGCTCCTGCTGGTCTACGTGAGCGGCGTCGCGGAGATCGCGGGTGGGATCGGCGTCCTGATTCCGCAGGTGCGCCGGCTGGCGGGCTTCGGCCTACTCGCACTCCTGGTCGCGGTCTATCCCGCGAACATCCACATGGCGCTGCATCCGGAGCTGTTTCCGCAGATGACACCGACCGCGCTCTACGTGCGCCTGCCGTTTCAGCTCGTGTTCGCCGCCTGGGTCTGGTGGGCGACGAAGCCCGACGCGAAGAGCGCCTAGCGCCGGCGCCGCCCGAACAGAGCGAGGCCCGCGGCGCCGAGCAGCGCGAGAACGCGCGGCTCGGGGACGGTGCCGTGCCCGGTACCCGAGTCCTCGATGAACGGCCCGACCGGCTCGAGAGTCTGGTAACGGACGCCGAAGTTCGAGAGGTCCAGCGCCGTGAGCGGGCCCGCGAAGCTCAGGGTGAGCGTCACGACGCCGCTTTGGCCGAGCAGCGCGCCCGCATTCCGGCCGCTCGAACAGCTGTTCGGGTTTCCGATCGCGCACACGTCCACGGGGCCGAACTGGCTCGGGAACTGGCTGCCGAGCAGCGCGTGGCCGAACAGCCCGCTGGCGCTCGCGCCCGAGAGGGTCGCGTCCACGTCGAAGCCGAGTGCGGAGACGCGCGCCTGCTTGAACAGAGTCGTATCCGTCGTGTTGCTGAGCGAGATCTGGAGCACGACACGACCCGCGGCGCCGTCGAACTCGGTCACGAGGAAGCTGGCCGAGGCAGTTAGGCCCGGGGTCAGGACGCCCTTCACGCTGCCGTCGAAGCTCACCGCGAAGCTGTCGCCGACGGAATCGATCGGGACGGCGCTGGCGGCAGCGGCGCAGGACAACAGAAAACCAGCGAGTGCGGAGCGAGCCAGCATGAGCTTCCTCAACGAATCCCGGACAGCGGGGTGCGAGTTGGAGTTGCCCCTCGTGGGCAAAGGTGGCGCTCGCATTCCGGCGGAGACGCGCATCGAATGTGCAGGCTCGGGTCGACGCGCGCGGATGCGCTGGGCTCTCCGGTCGCGCCCGCATTTCGCGGCGCCGCACCCCGAAAGAGGGGCGATCACCCTGGCGCATCCCGGTCGCGCTTGGTTTCTTCCCGCGGCCTCACGCTGGAGCACGCGCCCGATGGCCCTCGAAATCCTCCGCGACCCGCGCCTCGAGCAGGTGGAGTGGCGCGATCTCTGCGACCTCTCGCGGCTCGAGGTCGTCTACGAGGTCGCCATCTATCTGCCCTGGCTCGTAGCCTCGTGCACCTTTGCCTGGCTCGGCACGCGGGGCAGCTGGCTCTGGTTCGTCCCGGCGCTCGCGAGCTCGTTCATGTTCTTCCTGTGCGGCCTGCGCCAAGTGCACAACGCGTTTCACTACGCGGTCGGCGTGCGCCCTGCGGGCCACGAGCTGCTGATGTTCGTGCTGTCGCCGCTGATGATGAGCGCGATGCACGCGGTGCAGTGGAATCACCTGCGTCATCACCGCCATTGCATGGACGACGACGACGTCGAGGCGATGAGCGCGCGCATGCCGGGCTGGAAGGCGCTGCTGACGGGCCCGCAGTTCCCGCTGCGACTGCACCACGCCGCGCTGACGCTGGCGAAGCCGCGCATCCGCAACTGGATCCTGCTCGAGCTCGTCGCGATGGCGGGGATGGTCGTGCTCGCCTTCGGCGTGCTCGACCTCGCGTGGCTCCAGTATCACGTGATCGCGATGACGGTGGGCCAGTGCTTCTCGGCGTTCTTCGCAGTGTGGACGGTGCATCACGACTGCGATCGCACGCACTTCATCGCGCGCACCCTGCGCAACTCGGCCAAGTCGTTCGTCAGCTACGACATGTTCTATCACGTCGAGCACCATCTCTTTCCCGCGGTGCCGACCTGTCATCTGCACCAGCTCGCGAGGCGGCTCGACGTCGCGACGCCCGAGCTGAGGTCGAAGAACGTTTGGTAGCTGTGCGGGCGCTCCGTGTTCCCGCTGTGTCGGGTGGCGCCTCGCGTTCTTCGACTCTCCCTTGTTGACTTCGCTCGGCTCCGCGGACTCCGCCTCGCTGCGCGCTTCGCTTGCGCACTCGACTTCGCTCGGCTCCGCGGACTTCGCCTCGCTGCGCGCTTCGCTTGCTTCGCGACGCCTCAGCTCGAGCGCTCGTGATCGCGCGAGATCGAGGTGAGCTCGCGCGTGCGCGTGTTGGTGCTCGGGGCGGGCGGCGAGATCGGGCGGCGCGTTTGCCGGATGGCGGCCGACGTCGCCGGGGTGGAGGTGGTTGGGGCGTCGCGCGGCGCGCGAGGGCCGTTGGGCGTGCCGATGCAGCGCGCAGACGTGCACGACGCGGCGAGCGTCGCGCGGCTGCTGATCGCGGGCGATCTCGTCGTG
This sequence comes from Myxococcota bacterium, assembly GCA_036560185.1. Classification (GTDB taxonomy): domain Bacteria; phylum Myxococcota_A; class UBA9160; order UBA9160; family UBA6930; genus VGRF01. The sequence goes on along the minus strand of DATBRS010000261.1, from coordinate 30,111 downwards.
AACTGCGTCGGGCCCTATCTCTATGACGCGTCCGCGCTGGTCGCCGCGTGCGTCGCGGCGCGCGCGCACTACTGCGATCTCGCGGACGACGCGGCCTTTGCCGCGCGCGTGCGCGCCGCAGCGCTGCGCGCAGATGCGCGCGGCGCGGGCGTCTGCGTCTGCGCGGGCGCTTCGACTCTGCCCGGCATCGCGGCCGTGCTCGCGCGCGCGTTCGCGCGCTCTCCGCGCGCGCGCGAGATCGCCCGCGTCGCCGTCTTTCTGAGCGTCGGCTCGAGCAATCCCGTGAGCGCGGGTTTGCTCGCGAGCCTGCTGGCGCCGCTCGGCCGCCCGCTCGCGGAGGGTGGGCGCTGCTTCGCGGAGCTGCGCGCGCTGCGTGCGGGCGACGGGCGCACGCTGCGCTTCGGCGCATACCCCGCGGCATTCGTGGAGCAGCGCGTCGCGATCGGCGCGCGCAGCGTGCCCGTGCGATTCGGCTTCGGCTTCGATCGCGCCGCGCTCACCGCACTGCTGCGGCTCGCGGCGCCCGCGTTCGCGCGCCTCCCCAGCGAGTCGTTCGCGCGCCTCGCGCCGGCGGTGTTGCCCCTCGCGCGCGCCGCCGGTGTGTTCGGCACGCCGCGGGGTCTGCTCGTGCTGATCGCCGAGGACGAGGCGGGGCGCGAGCTCGCCCGCATCGAGGTCGCCGCGAACGCGCGCGGGCTCGACATCCCCGCTGCACCGCCGGCCTGGATCGCTGCGCGCATGACGCGCGGCGAGGCGCTGCCCGCCGGCGGCATCGAGCTGGCCGAGCTCGTCCCGCTGGGCGACGCGCTCGCTTGGCTGCGCTCCGACCCTGCGCGCAGCGTCGCTTCGAGCCCGGCGGAGCTGCTCGGAAGCTGAGCGGCCGCGCGGCGAAAATCGCTAGACCCGCCCGGCCGAGGGGATTACAACGGCCGCGTGACCGACGTGCACGATCTCGGTGGGCGCCTCGGCCTCGGGCGAATCGAGCGCGAGGCCCGCGAGCCCGTCTTCCACGCGCCGTGGGAAGGCCGCGTGTGCGGGCTCGTCAACTGCGCGATCGGCTTCGGCTGGATTCCGATCGACGTCTTTCGGTGCGGCATCGAGCGCATGGACCCGGAGCGCTACCTGCGCGCGAGCTACTACGAGCGCTGGCTGACTTCGCTCGAGCGCGTGCTCGCCGAGGCGGGAGTCCTGGCGCGTGGCTACCGGCCGCCGCCGCGCACGGCGCCCGCGGGCTTCGAACGTGCGGCCTCGGCGCCGCCGCGTTTTCGGGTGGGCGATGCGGTGCGCACGACACCTCGCGCCAGCGGCAGGCACACGCGGCTGCCCGGCTACGCCGGCGAGAAGCGCGGCGTCGTCGCGCACGCACGGCGCGCGTTCGTGTTTCCGGATACGAATGCCCACGGCGTGGGCGAGCAGCCGCAGCATCTCTACACGGTGCGCTTCGCAGCGCGCGAGCTGTGGGGCGAGCGCGCCGAGCCGCGCGCGAGCGTGTGCGTCGACCTGTTCGAACCCTATCTGGAAGAGTCAACGGCGGAGGACGGGTGCGATGGCGCATGACCACGACGACGAGCACGACCACGCGCACGAGGACCCTGCGAGCCGCGCGCTCGCGTTGCGTGCGGAGGCGCTCGAGGCGTTGCTCGTCGAGCGCGGGCTCGTGAAGCGCGAGGCGATCGACGCGATCGTCGCGCGCTACGAGCACGAGATCGGGCCGCTGAACGGCGCGCGGGTGGTGGCGCGCGCGTGGAGCGATGCCGCGTTCAAGCAGCGCCTGCTCGCCGACGCGTGGGGCGCGATCCGCGAGCTCGGCCTCACCACGGGCGCCGAGAACGCGCCGATCGTGGTGGTCGAGAACACGCCTGGCGTGCACAACGTGGTCGTGTGCACGCTCTGCTCCTGCTATCCGGGCGCGTTGTTGGGGCTGCCGCCCACCTGGTACAAGAGCCCGCCGTACCGCGCGCGCATGGTGCGCGAGCCGCGCGCCGTGCTGCGCGAGCTCGGCCTCGAGCTGCCCGAGAGCACGGAGCTGCGCGTCTGGGATTCGAGCGCCGAGATCAGGTACATGGTGCTGCCCGAGCGTCCGCCGGGAAGCGAGAGCACGAGCGAACAGCAGCTCGTGCCGCTCGTGAGCCGCGACGCGTTGATCGGGGTGGCGCGCGCCGGGGCTCCGCGTGAGTGACGGCGCCGCGCGCGAGCCGGGGGTTCGCGGGGGCGTACTCGCCTTCGAAGGCCCGCTCTCGCCGCCGCGCAAGAACGGCGAGCTGCAGTTCGCGGCGCTGTGGGAGAGCCGCGTGTTCGGTCTCACCATGTCGCTCCACGAAGCCGGCGCCTTCGCCTGGAGCGAGTTCCAAGCCGAGCTGATCGCGGCGATCGGCGCGTTCGAGCGTGCGCACCCGAGCGCCGGAGACGATCGCTACTGGGAACGCTGGCTCGAAGCGTTCGAGACGCTCGCCGCCAAGCGGAGGCTGCTTCCGCCGGGCGCGCTGGAAGCGCGCGTCGCCACGCTGGCCGCGCGGCCGGCAGGCTGGGATCACGCCGCGCCAGCGAGCTGAAGCGAGCCGCCACCTGTGACGCCGCTCGCAGCTTCGGCATCGTGCCTGCGATTGGATGAAACCGATCGCGGTGCGAGGTCGTACCGCGCTCAGGCGCATGCTCGCGCCACACGGAGGATTCATCGTGAACAAGACTGCAGCTCTCGCCGCGACGGCCGCGGCGCTCTTCCTGGCCGGAGCGCCGATCGCGGCGTTCGCCGGTGCGGACGAGGCGAAGGTGAAGTGCGAGGGCGTCAACGCCTGCAAGGGCCAAGGCTCCTGCCACACCGCCAAGAACGAGTGCTCGGGCAAGAACGGCTGCAAGGGCCAAGGCGTCGTCGACATGACGCAGGCCGAGTGCGACGCCGCGAAGGCGAAGGCCGCTGAGAAGAAGTAGCAAGTCGCGTGCCTCGGGAGGGCGTGGCGCGTCGCCTCGCCCTCCCGAGGCGCCTTACCTGGGCGTCGGCATCGGCCTGCGCCCGCGCCACTTCTCCGAGATCGCGGCGTGCGGCGGCGCGGGCGCCGACTTCTTCGAGGCGATCTCCGAGAACTACATGCTCCCGGGCGGCCGGCCGCTGCGCATCCTCGGCGAGGTGCGCGAGCTGGCGCCGCTCGTGCTGCACGGCGTCTCGCTCGATCTCGGCGCGAGCGATGCGCTCGACGCGCACTATCTGCGCGAGCTCGCGGCGCTCGCGCAGCGATTCCAGCCGGCCTGGTTGTCCGATCACCTGTGCTGGACGGCGCAGGCCGGGGAGCATCTGCACGATCTGCTGCCGCTGCCGCAGACCGAGGAGACGGTGCGTCACGTCGCCGCGCGCGTGCGCGCGGTGCAGGACGCGCTCGGCCGCCGCATCGCGATCGAGAACGTGTCGAGCTACGTGCGCTTCGCCGGCGACGCGCTCCGCGAGGGCGAGTTCCTCGTCGCGATCTCGCGCGAGGCCGATTGCGGCATTCTGCTCGACCTCAACAACCTCTACGTGAATGCGCACAACCACGGCGACGACGCGGAGGCCGCGGTCGCGGCGCTCGATCCGGAGCGCATCTTCCAGATCCACCTCGCGGGCCCGAGCGAGGCCGGCGCGCTGCTGGTCGACACCCACGATCATCCGGTGCGCGACGAGGTGTGGACGCTGTTCGAGCGCGCGATCGCGAGGCTCGGACCCGTCTCGACGCTGATCGAGTGGGACGACGCGATCCCGCCCTGGGAGCGCGTCGTCGCGGAGGCGGCGCGCGCGCGCGGCATCATCGAGAAAGCGTGGGGCCTGGGCGCGCCGCGGAGCGCCGCGTGAGCGGGCCGCTCGCGCAGCGTCAGCGCGACTTCGCGGCGTGGCTGACCGCGCGCGAAGCGCCCGCCGAAACGCCGGGGTTGCTCAGCGACGCGCGCGCCAGCGCCGCGCAGCGGCTGCGGGTCTACCGCGATGCGTACGCGGCGCGCATCGTCTCGGCGCTGCGCGACGACTACCCGGCGCTCTGCGGCGCGCTCGGCCAGGAACGCTTCGACGCGCTCGCGCGGGAATATCTCCACGTATTCCCGTCGCGGCATCCGTCGCTGCGCTACGCGGGAGCGCGGCTCCCCGAATTCATCGTGGGGCACGCCGCCGCGCGGGAGCTGGGCGCGAGCGCGGCGTGGGCTGCGGATCTCGCGCGCCTCGAGCTCGCGGTCACGGACGCCTTCGACGCCGCCGACGCGCAGCCCCTAACACGCACCGATCTCGGCGCGCTGCCGCCCGGCTCCTGGCACGCGCTCGAGCTCGCCCTGATGCCTGGCGCGCTGCTGCTCGCGCTCGGCCGGCCGGTGCGCGCGCTGCGCGCCGCCCACGATGCGGCCCAGCCGCTCGCGCAGGCGGCGCGGGCCGCGCTCGCGCCGCTCGCGGAACGCGTGCTCGTGTGGCGGAGCGGCGAGCGCGTGCTGCATCGCGAAGTCGGCGCCGAGGAGCACGCGCTGCTCGCGTGCGTCGTGCGTGGCGTTCGCTTCGGCGAGCTGTGCGCTCTGGCGGCGGAGGCGCGTGGAGACGAAGCGGGCGCCGCGCTCGCCGCGAGCCTCCTGGCGCGCTGGGTGGACGACGCGCTGCTGCGCTCAGTGGCGGCGTGAGCGCGGCCGCCACGGGATCAGCGCCGGCGTTCGCTTCTCGTACTCCGCATAGCCCGGCCGGCGCGCGCGGCTGCGCTCGTCGAGCAGCGGGATGCTCGCGAGCACGAACATCGCCGCCATCGCGACGGGGCCGATCACGGTCCACCAATAATCAGGCCGCGCCGACCACGCGAAGAGCCAGAGGGAGAGCCAGAAGCCGATCTCGCCCAAGTAGTTCGGGTGCCGCGCGCTGCGCCAGAGGCCGCGGTCCATCAGCTCGCCCGGCTGCTTCGTGAGCGCGAACGCGTGCATCTGCTCGTCGGCCGCGAGCTCGAGCGCCACGGCTGCGAGGCCCACGCCGAGCGCGATCCAATCGAGCGAGCGCATCGCAGCGTCTCCGAGCGCGAGCGCCGGATAGAGCGCGAGGCAGCCCAGCGTCACCATCAGCGTGGGAAAGCCCTGCACGGCGAGCCCCTGCACCGCCCAGCGCGGCAGCGGCGCTCTCGCGTAGAGGTCCGCGTACCGCCAATCCTCGTGGGCGAGCCCGCGCCAGCCGCGCGCCCAGTTCGCGGTGAGGCGCACCGCCCAGAAGCCCACGACCGCCAGCACCGCGACCTGCCGAGGGGTCACGGATTCGGCCGCCGCGAGCGATTGGAAGAACAGCGCGGCGACCGGCGGCAGCACGCTCCACCACGCGTCGAACACGGAGCCGTTGTCGGTGAGCAGGGTCGCGACGAACGTGACGCCCGTCGCCGCCGCGAAGCCGAGCGCGAGTGCGACGAGCGGCGAGACGCCGCCCTGCTGGAAGACGCGCCAAGCGGCCGCGCAGGCGAGCGCGTAGGTGAGCGCGACGAACGCGAAGGAGGGCGCGCGGCGCTCGATGCGAAGCAGCGGCATGCGCGCAGGATAGGCCGAGCCCGCGCGCGCACGCGGCGCAAACTGCGCTTCGCCCTAAGCGCTCGCTGCCGGGGAGCCCGCGTCGGCGTCGAGCTCGAGCTTCGGCGGCACGGTCCGCAGTCCGAGCCGCTCGGCGAGCGTCACCACGCCGTAGTGGAACACCGGAATCATCACGAGCGTGAACACGGTGCTGAACAGCAGCCCGCCGATCACCGCGGTGCCGATCGCGGCGCGGCTCTCGGCGCCCGGCCCCATCGGTACGACGAGCGGCACGGCGCCGAGAATGGAGGTCGCGCTCGTCATCACGATCGGGCGGAAGCGCGTGTGCCCCGCACGCCGCAACGCCTCGATCAGTTCGGCGCCGCGCGCGCGCTCCTGGTTCGCGAAGTCGACGAGCAGGATCGCGTTCTTCGTGACCAGCCCGACGAGCAGGATGATGCCGATCTGGCTGTAGAGGTTGATCGAGTTGCCGGTCGCGAAGAGCGAGAGCAGCGCGCCGAGCGTGGCCAGCGGCACCGAGAGCAGCACCGTGAACGGGTGCAGGAAGCTCTCGAACTGCGCCGCCAGCACGAGGTAGATGACGAGCAGCGCCAGCGCGAAGGTGAGGTAGACCGCGGTCGAGGATTCGCTGAACTCGCGCGATGTGCCGCGCAGCTGGCGCGAGAAGCCCGGCGGCAGCTCCTCGTCCACGATCTGCTGCACCGCCGCGAGCGCCGGACCGAGTGCCGCACCGGGCGCGAGGTTCGCGGTGAGCGTCGCCGAGCGCTGCAGGTCGTAGTGGTTCAAGAAGGTCGGACCGATGCGCGGTCGCGCCTCGATCAGCGCGGAGAGCGGCACCATCTCACCCTCGAGCGTGCGCACGTGGATCTGGCCGAGCTGCTCGGGCACGCTGCGGAAGGGCGACTCGAGCGCCATCACCACGTCGTACTGCTCGTTGCGCAGGATGAAGTCGTCTGCCTTGCCCTGGGAGACGAGCAGCGCGAGCGCCTGCGACACCGCGCTCACCGGCACGCCGAGATCGGCCGCGCGCTCGCGGTCGAAGCGGATGTCGAGCTGCGGGTTCGAGAGCCGCAGGTCGCTGTCGACGTTGATCAGCGTCGGCAGCTGGCGCGCGCGGCCGAGGATCGTGTTCATCGCCTGCGCGAACTCTTCGAGCGAGGCCGCGCTGCTGGTGAGCGCGATCTCCACGTCGGCGTTGCTCTGGCGCTGCAGCGAGGACGGGCTGAACACGAACACGAGCGCCTCGGGAATCGACATGAACTTCGGGAAGAGCTCGGCGACGACTTCCTGCTGCGAGCGCTCGCGTAGCTCCCAGTCGTCCATCTTCGTGAAGACCATGCCCGTCGACGAGTTCGCGGGTACGCCGAAGCCGATGCCGATCGCCGCGAAGAAGGTGTCGACCTCGGGCGTCGCGAGCAGCGTCTTCTCGACTTTGTCGAGCACCGCGCGCGTGTACGCGACGGTCGAGCCCTCGGGCGCACGAATGATGGTGATGAAGCGGCCGCGGTCCTCGACCGGTAGGAAGGTCTGCGGCAGCACGCGGAACAGCGTGGCGGTCGCCGCCAGCAGCAGCACGAACGCGATCGCGACGCTGCGGCGCCGCGTGAGCGCGAAGGCGAGCACGCGGTCGTAGGCGTCGCGCGCGCCGTCGACGCGCGAGTTGATCGCGCGCGAGACGCGATCGCTGCGATGCGCGACGCGCAGCCAGCGCGAGCAGATCATCGGCACGATCGTGAGCGCGACGAACGCGGAGATCGCGATCGCGACCGCCACGCCCAGCGCGAACTCGCGGAACAGGCGGCCCGTGTCCCCCGACATGAACGCGAGCGGAATCATCACGGAGACGAGCGCGGCGGTGGTCGCGAGCACCGGGAAGCCGACCTCGCGCGCGCCGTTGCGCGCCGCGAGCAGCATCGGCTCCCCCATTTCCTGCCGCCGGTAGATGTTCTCGAGCACCACGATCGCATCGTCGACGACGAGCCCGATCGCGAGCACGAGGCCGAGCAGCGTCAGCATGTTCAGCGAGAAGCCGAAGGCGGCCAGGCCCGCGAAGGTTCCGATCAGGCTGATCGGGATCGCGACGCTCGCGACGAAGGTGGACGTCTTCGACTGCAGGAAGATCAGGTTCACGATCACGACCACGGCGAACGAGATGGCGAGCGTGAGCGAGACCTCGCGCAGCGAGGCGCGCACGTACTCGGTCCAGTCGACCGCGACGGTCGTCTCGAAGCCCGCGGGCAGCGTCTTCTTGATCTCGTCGAGCCGCGCGTGCACGGCGTCGGAGACCTCGAGCTCGTTCGCGCGCGAGTGGCGCACGATGCCGACGCCGACCGTGTCGCGCGCCGTGAAGCGCGTGACCATCTGGTAGTTCTCGCTGCCGAGCTCGACCCAGCCGACGTCGCGGATGCGGACGGGGTTGCCGCCTTCCTCGCGCAGCACGACCGCCTCGAACTCGGCGGGCTCCACCAAGCGCGCGTCAGCGTTCACGATGAACTTGCGCGTCGCGCCCTCGACCTCGCCGGCGGGCAGCTGCAGGTTGCTCTCCTGCAGCGCGCGGCGCACGTCGCTCGGGTCGACGCGCAGCGCGGCCATGCGCGCAGGATCGAGCCAGATGCGCATTGCGTAGCGCCGCTCGCCGCTGATGATCGCCTGCGAGACGCCGGGCAGCAGCTGCAGCGGCGTCTTCACCAGGCGATCCGCGATGTCGGTCCGGTCCACCGGGCTCTGCTTGTCTCCGAACACGTTGATGAACATGATCGGGGTGTTATTGGCGCCGGACTTGCGGACGATCGGGCGCTCGGTTTCTTGCGGCAGGTCGCCGAGCGCGCGCTGGATCGCGTTCGAGACGTCGGTGGCGGCGACGTCGACGTCCTTGTCCGCGGTGAAGTTCACGTTGATCGAGGAAACGCCGAACGCCGAGAGCGAATCGATGTTGCGGATGCCCTCGATGCCGTTCAGCACTTCTTCCAGCGGCTCGGTGACGCTCGCCTCGACCGTCTCCGGGCTCGCGCCGACGTAGATGGTGGTGATCGAGATGACGGGGCTGTCGACGTCGGGCAGCTCACGGATCGGCAGCGAGAAGAACGCCGCGCCGCCGGCCACCAGGATGAGCAGGCTCATCACCGTCGCGAAGACGGGGCGCTCGATGCTGATGTCCGAGAGCCTCACGAGGGCGCGCCCGCCCGCGCGCGCTCACGCGAGGCAGCGAGGTTCGGCAGCGCGGTCACTCGACCTCGCAGTCGGCGGGGCCGTAGCGGCCGACTTCGACGTTCGGATTCACGATTGGGGTCCACGGGCTCGGGGCGGCTGCAGCACCCGGGCGCAGCTTCTGCTGGCCCGCGACCACGATCGTCTCGCCCGCAGCGATGCCGCTCGTGACGTGCACGCCGTCCACGAAGAACTCACCGAGCGCCACCTCGCGCGGCTCCGCCTCGTTCTTCGCGTTCAGCGTGTAGACGATGTGCTTGCTGCCCTGGCGCACGATCGCCTCCTGCGGCAGCACGATCGCGTTCGCGAGCTCCGCGACGATCAGCCGCACGCGCACCGCCATGCCCGGCACGAGCTCGCCGCTGCTCTTCGTCACGCCCGCGCGCAGCCCGACCATGCGCGTGCGCGGGTCGACGCGCGGATCGACCGCCGTGACGGCGCCTTCGAAGCGGATCTCGCAGCGCCCGACCATGCCCTCGACGCGCTGGCCGACCGCCAGCGCCGCGACGTGTTGCTGCGGAACTGCGAAGTGCAGCTCGAGCGCGTGCGCGGGCGTGATCTCCACGATCGGATCGCCCGCCTTCACGAACTGGCCGACGTTCACCTGCTTGAGGCCGACGGTGCCGCCGAACGGCGCGCGGATCGTGTGCTTCGCGAGCCGCGTCGCGAGCTCGTCGTGAGCACCGGTCGCGGCGTCGAACTCGGATCTCGCGTCGTCCACCGCCTGCTGCGACGCGACACCCTGCGCGCGCAGCGGCTCGAGCCGCGCGAACCGGTCCCCCGCGTTCTGCAGCCGCGCCTGCGCGACGGCAAGCGCGGCCGCAGCGGTCTTCGTGTCGAGGCGCGCGAGCACCGTGCCCGCCAGAACCTGCTGGCCTTCGGGCAGCGCGAGCGATTCGACGCGGCCGTCGATCTCGCTCGCGACCGTCGTCATCTGCGGGCTCTCGAGCGAGCCCACGGCTGTTACGGTGCGCGGCAGCGTGCGCGGCTCGGCGCGCATCACCTGCACGGGCGCCGGCGGAAACTGCGGCGGGCCGCCGGGCCCCTGGCCGCACGCGGCGAGCGAGAGCGCGAGCAGCGGGAGCAGGAGTCTCGGAGCTTGGGGGGCCGACACGATCGCCGACGTTATCGCGGTGGCGGCTCTTCGTGCTCGGCGCGCGCTCACGCCTCGAGCGGCGTGTGCGGCCCCATCAGCTCCGCGAAGTTCGCGCGATAGAAGCGATCGAGCGCGCGCTCCGAGAGCCCCAGCGTCGTCGCGGCGAAGCGGCGCAGCGGATTGCGGCCGCCCTCCACGTGCGGGTAGTCGGAGGAGAACAGCACCGTCTCCTCGCCCGCTTCGCGCGCGATCCAGCCCACGTCCTCGGTCGGGTACGGCGTCACGCGCAGCTGCCGGCGCACGTACTCGCTCGGCCTCAGCGTGAGCTTCTTCAGCCGATTCTCGTGCCGCCCGTAGGCGTCGATCGCCGCATCCATCGCGCGCATCCAGCTCGGCAGCCAGAGCGCACCTTGCTCGATCACGCCGAACATCAGGCGTGGATGCCGCTCGAACACGCCGTCGAGGATCAGCGTCGAGAGCGTCTGCATCGGCGGATACGGGATCGCCATGTGGTCGATGCTCTGGAAGTTCTCCTCGCCGCCGTGGAAATCCTTCTCGCGCGGCAGGCCGTTCTCGAAGTACTTGGGTGAGCAGAGCGGCGCGCCGCCGCCCACGTGGAACAGGATCGGCACGCGCGCCTCCTGCGCGACCGCCCAGAGCGGATCGAGCGCGATGTGGCTCGGCGAGTGGTGGCGCGGACAGCGCGACGGAATCAGCAGCGCCTTGGCGCCGAGCGCGAGCGCCTCCTCCGCCATCGCGCGCGCGCGGGCGGAGTCGGCGAGCGGCACGTAGGCGGTGGCGAGCAGGCGCGCGTCGACGGCGCAGAAGTCGGCCATCGCGCGGTTGTGCGCGCGCGCCACGCCGTAGGCGAACTCGAGGTCGTCGCCGTGCTCGAGCGTGCCCAGATACTGGTTCTGGAAGGTGTTGAACATCAGCTGGCTCTTGAAGCCCAACAAGTCGAGCGCGGCGGGGCGATCGGCCTTGAGGAACGAGCCCGTCGCCGCCCAGTTCTTGCGCAGCATGATCTCCTCCGCGTCGCGCGCGCGATACGCGGGGTCGGCGTGCATGCGCGCGAACTTGTCGATCAGGCGGTCCTCGCCGGGCTTGGTGGTGGCGAGATAGAGCTGCGGCACGCGCGGACGGATCGCGGGATCCGCGAAGGGCACGAGCCAGTCGGGCGTCTCCATCACGTGCGCATCGGCATCGTGAATCACGCGTCCAGTGGCATACGGCATGGCTGGCTCCTCTCTCGCGCGCGGCGAAGCGCCGCTCCCGAGTCCGTGCCAAGGTAGTGCGGCGGCCGAGGAGGCAGCCATGCAGAAGGTGAACCTCGCGGAGCAGCTGGCGCGCTTCTCGGAGCACTGGAGCCCGCGCGTGGTCGGCGAGCTGAACGGCCAGCACGTTCGGCTCGTGAAGCTGCAGGGCGAGTTCGTCTGGCACCACCACGAGCGCGAGGACGAGCTGTTCCTCGTCGTGCGCGGCCGGCTGCGCATGCACCTGCGCGATCGCGTCGTCGACGTGGAGCCCGGCGAGTTCGTGATCGTGCCGCGCGGCGTCGAGCACAAGCCAGCCGCGGACCAGGAGACCCACGTGCTGCTGTTCGAGCCCGCCGCGACGCTCAACACCGGGAACGTGCGCAACGCGCGCACCATCGAGCGACTCGAGCGGCTGTCGTGAGCGGACGCGAGCTCGCGCGCCATCCGCTCGACTGGCTGCTGATCCCGTTCTTCGCGGTCTCGGTGATCTACGGCGCGCTCTTCAGCTTGCCCGAAGGACTCGGCGTGCCCGTCGCGCCGGATTCGCCCTGGCCGCCGCTGCGCTCGCTGCACGGCTGGGCCGTGGAGCAGGAGCCGACGCATCTCGACCCACCGCGCACCCTGATCGCCAGCTCGCTGTTCGACGGCTTCGTGCAGACGCCCGCGTTGATCGCGCTGATCTACGCGCTGATCCGCCGCCGCGCATGGGCGCGCCCGCTCGGCCTCGTCTACGCGGGCGCAGGCGTGATCAACATGTGGTTCTACTTCTTCGAGACCCTGGCCGGCCCGCTCCCGCCGCCGCACCTGGCGACGTACCTGCCCTTCAACCTGCCGTGGCTGATCGCGCCCGCGCTGCTGGGCTGGCGCCTGTGGCCGCGCTGGAAGCAGGCGCCGGCGACGGGCTGAACCGCCCGCCGCCGGCGGCGGCTAGCGCCAGTGATCGCAGTCGCCGTAATGGGAATGGTACGAGCGCTCGCGGCGGCGCCACTCCTCGCGCGCGCGGTCGTCGTAGCCGTCGTCAAAGCCGTCTGCGTAGGCGTTCTGGTAGGCGCGCGCGCGTCCGTCGTAGCGGCGCTCGTAGGGCCCGTAATAAGGTGCGGGACGTCCGGCGACGAGCACGACCGGAGGCACGCCGACGAACACGCCCACGCGCGGTCCGTGCGGGCGCCAGGTGCGGGCGCCGCGATAGCCGTGATCGGCAAAGGCGGGTGAAGCGAGCATCGTGCTGAATGCGACGAACGCGCCGAGTGCGATCAGCACGCGGCGCGAACCGAACCTCGGGAACAGCGACATCTGCGTCCTCCTTCGCGGGGATGAACCCCGCTTGCGTGTTCGCGTTTCGGACGGCGCGCCCGCGCGCGGCATTCACGTCGGGTGCGGAATGCGGGATCTCCGGCGCACGCCCCGAAGCCCGGTGACGCTCGTCACCACGCCGGGCGGATGCAGTCGGCAAGCCGCGCGGGATAGAATCGCGCCGGCTCACGAGCGCGCTCCCTCATGCCGTCACGACCCAGCGAGTTCCCCGCCAGCCTCCCCCTCTCCGCGTCCGGGCTCCGCCTCCTGCCGGACGCCGAAGCCCGCGCGCTCGCGGCGCGCTTCGACCTAACAGCTCTGCCCGCTGGCTTCCACGCCGATCCGTACCCCGTCTACCACGCGCTGCGCGATTTCACGCCCGTGCACCGCATGGCGTCGGGGAGCGTGCTGATCACGCGCTGGCAGGATCTCGACGCGGTCTATCGCGACGCCGAGGCCTTCTGCTCGGACAAGCGTGCCGAGTTCGCCCCGAAGTTCGGCGCGGATTCGCCGCTCTTCGCGCATCACACGACGAGCCTCGTCTTCAACGACGGCGCGCAGCACACGCGCGTGCGCCGGATCCTCGCGGGCGCGCTCACACCGCGCGCGATCCACGAGCTCGAGCCGGCCGTCGCGCAGCTCGTGGACGGTTTGCTCGCGCGCATGGAGGCGCGCGGCAGCGCCGACCTGATCGAAGACTTCGCCGCGGCGATCCCGGTGGAGGTGATCGGCAACCTGCTCGCCGTTCCGCGCGACGAGCGCGGGCCGCTGCGCGCGTGGTCGCTCGCGATCCTCGGCGCGCTCGAGCCGGCGCCGAGCGCCGAGCAGCTCGCGCGCGGCAACACGGCCGTGCGCGAGTTCACGGTGTATCTCGCGCGCCTCGTCGCAGAGCGCCGCGCGCACCCGGGCGACCCGGCGCGCGACGTGCTCACCCGCCTGATTCTCGGCGACGCGGAGGGCCAGCTCAGCGAGCACGAGCTGCTGCAGAACTGCGTGTTCATCCTCAACGCCGGCCACGAGACGACCACGAACCTGATCGGCAACGCGCTGGTGCTGCTCTGCGAGTGGCCCGGCGAACGGGCGCGACTTCTCAGGGAGCCGGGCGCGATCGCGAGCGCGGTCGAGGAGTTCTTGCGCTTCGAGAGCTCCAACCAGCTCGGCAACCGCCGCACCACGCGCGCGCTGACGCTCGCCGGAACGGAGCTCCCGGCCGGCGCCGGTGTCACGCTCGCGATCGGCGCCGCGAACCGCGACCCGGCGCGCTTCGAGCGCCCCGACGTGCTCGATCTCGGGCGCACGCCGAACCGCCACCTGGCGTTCGGAGCAGGCCCGCACCAATGCGCGGGCATGAACGTCGCGCGGCTCGAAGGCCGCATCGCGATCGGCCGCTTCCTCGCGCGCTTCCCGAAGTTCGCGCTCGCGGCCCCGCCGACGCGCGGCGGCCGCGCGAGATTTCGCGGTTTCAGCGCGATCCCGGTCGCACTCGGCTGAGCGGTCGGCGATAGCATGCGCGGCCGCGGAGGAACGCATGCACGAGATCACGCACCGCAACGTCTCCAGCAATGGCATCCGGCTGCACGTGGCCGAGTGTGGGCGCGGGCCGAGCGTGGTGCTCGTCCACGGCTATCCGGAATCTTGGTACTCGTGGCGCCATCAGCTGCCGGCGCTCGCGGCCGCTGGCTATCGCGCGATCGCCGTCGACGTGCGCGGCTACGGCCGCTCCTCGAAGCCGGTGCGGGTCGAGGACTACCGCATGGTCAAGAACGTGGCGGACATCGTCGGCCTGGCGCAGAGCCTCGGCGGCGAACGCGTCACGCTGATCGGCCACGACTGGGGCGCGCCGATCGTGTGGACGAGCGCGTTGTTACGGCCCGACCTGTTTCGCGGCGTCGCGGGCCTCTCGGTCCCCTACTCGCCGCCGGCCCAGCACGCAGGCCCGAGCCCGCTGCAGCGCATGCGCATGCTCGCGGGCCAGGACGAGTTCTACGTCGACTACTTCCAGATCGCCGGCCGCGCGGAAGCCGAGATCGAGGAGGACGTGCGCCGCTGGCTGCTCGGCTTCTACTGGTGCGCCTCGGGCGACGTCGTGAACGGGCCGAACATCGGCCTCGTCGAGCGCGGCAAGCGGCTGCGCGACAAGTTCGTGTTTCCGGAGCAGATGCCGCGTTGGCTCTCCGAGGCTGACCTCGACGCCTACACCCGCGAGTTCGAGTACTCGGGCTTCTTCGGCCCGCTCTGCCGCTATCGCAACGTCGAGCGCGACTGGGAGGATCTCGCGGGTTTCGCGGATCGCCCGATCGAGCTGCCGGCCCTGTTCGTGGGCGGCTCGAAGGATGGGCCGACGATTTGGGGCCAGCCCGCGATCGCGCGCTTCGCGGAGACGCTGCCGCGCCTCACGCGCTCCACGATTCTCGAGGGTGCGGGCCACTGGATCCAGCAGGAGCGGCCGGAGGAGACGAACGCGCTGCTGCTCGAGTTCCTGAAGCAGATCCATTAGGGTGAAGAGCGAGCGCGGCGCCGGACGCCCCCGCGTCCTGCTCTTCAACAAGCCCTTCCGCGTGCTGAGCCAGTTCAGCGACGGCGCGGGACGCGCGACGCTCGCGGACTACGTGCGCGTGCCCGGCGTCTACGCCGCGGGTCGTCTCGACTACGACAGCGAAGGCCTGTTGCTGCTGACGAATGACGGCGCGCTGCAGGCGCGCGTCGCCGACCCGCGACACGAGCTCGCGAAGTGTTACTGGGTGCAGGTCGAGGGCGTGCCCTCGCGCGAGGCGCTCGCCAGGCTGCGCGCCGGAGTGCGGCTGAAGGACGGCGTCACGCGGCCGGCGCGCGCCGAGCCGCTGGCGGCGCCCGCGCTGTGGGAGCGCACGCCGCCGATCCGCTTCCGCAAGCGCGTCGCCACGAGCTGGCTGGCGCTCACGCTGCGCGAGGGCCGCAACCGTCAGGTGCGTCGCATGACCGCGGCGGTGGGGCTCCCGACGCTGCGCCTCGTACGCGTGCGCATCGGCGACTACGAGCTCGGCGCGCTGCAGCCGGGCGAATGGCGCGAGCTGCGGCCATGACGCGCACGCTCGCGCTCACGCGCGCCGTGCCGGAGAGCCTCGCGCGCTGCGAGCTCACGCACCTCGCCCGCACGCCGATCGACCTCGCGCGGGCGCGGGCGCAGCACACCGCCTACGAACACGCGCTCGCGGTGGCGGGCTGCGAGCTGGTGCGGCTACCGGAGCTGCCCGAGTTCGCGGACTCGGTGTTCGTCGAGGACTGCGCGGTCGTGCTGGACGAGCTCGCGATCGCGACGCGGCCCGGCGCGCTCTCGCGCCGCGGCGAAGTCGAGTCCGTCGCCGCGGCGCTCGGCGCCCAGCGCGAGGTTCGCAGCCTCACGGGCGACGCGACGCTCGACGGCGGCGACGTGCTCGCGCTGGAGCGCACGCTGTTCGTCGGGCTCTCCCGCCGCACCAACGCGGAAGGCGCGCGGCAGCTGCACGCGCTCACGGCACCGTTCGGCTACGCGATCGTGCCGCTCGCCGTCGAGAGTGCGCTGCACTTGAAGACAGCGGTCACGCGCGCCGGAGAGCGCACGTTGGTCGTGAACCCGCAGTGGGTAGAGACGAGATCGTTCGCGAGCTGGGAGCGGATCGAGGTCGATGCGCGTGAGCCCTTCGCGGCGAACGTGCTGCGCGTGCGCGACACGACGATTTGCGCCGCCGCGTTCTCGCGCACGAACGACCGGCTGCGCGCGCGCGGGATCGCGGTGAACGCGGTCGACGTGTCGGAGCTCGCGAAAGCCGAGGCCGGCGTCACGTGCTGCGCGCTGATCGCGTCGCTCGGCTAGCGCCGGGTCACGTCCAGCCGCCGCTCGCGAGCGCGCTCGCGTAGCTCTCGACGAACTCCGGCGTCGCGCCTGCGCGCGCGAAGCTCGCGCGAATCTGCGCGACGGGGCGGCGCTCGCCGAGCGCGGCGCCGTGCTCGCGCGCGCGTCGCGCCTCGCCGCCCCGGCCGAGCGCCGCAGCCGAGGCGCACAGCACCTGGTACACGCGCGGCCAGTCCGCACGCAGCCGCGCGCTCTCGCGGGCGGCGGCCAGCGCGAGCGCGTAGTCCGCGCGCGCGAAGTGGGCGAAGGCGAGGCCCTCGTGGAAGTGCGCGAGCAGCGGATCGTGGGGGGAGAGGCGCAGCGCGGTCTTCAGGTGCGAGACGGCCTCGTCGGCGCGTCCCCAGATCGAGAGGCCGCGCGCGAGCGCCCAGTGTCCCCAGGCGAAGCTCGGGTTCTCGGCGAGCGCCTGCTCGATCATCGCGACTGCGTCCGCCTTCTCTCCGAACACCGCGAGCATCCCGCCCAACAACGCGCGCGCGTGGGGGTCGCGCGCGTCGACCGCGACGCCGCGGCGCGCGAGCGCGATCGCTCGCGCCGCGGAGGCGCCCGGGTCGCTCGTCCAGCCGGCGTTGACGTCGTTCAGATGCGAGAGGCCGTGGAAGGTGAGCGGCGCCGCGAACCCCGGATCCGCGCGCTCGGCTCGCTCGAACCACGCGCGCGCCTCGCGGTTCTCGTCGGCCGTGTAGCGCCAGAGATGGAACAGCCCGCGCAGGAACGCGTCCCACGCGCCGGCGTTCGCGGGGTCGCGGCGCAGCGCGCGGTGAATCTCGACGCGCCGCAGCTCGGGCTCGAGCGCGGCGCCGATCTGCGCGGCCATCTCGCTCTGCCGCGCGAACAGCTCCCCGAAGAGCGCCTCGTAGGTTTCGGCGGTGACGAGCCGGCCCGAGGCGGCGTCGACCAGCTCGACGGCTAGCCGCACGCGCTCGCCGGCCTTGCGCACGCTGCCGCTCACGACGTAGGTGGCGCCGAGCTGAGCGACCGCCTGTTCGAGCTTCCCGCCGGCGCGCTCCCAGCTGGCGAGCGTCGCCTGCGAGATCAACGGGAACCAGCGGTAGGAGGCCAGCCGGTTTGTTAGGTCCTCCGCCAGCCCGTGAGTGAAGGCGAGCCGCTCCGCGCCGAGCTCGCCGCTCGCATCGAAGGGCAGTACCGCCAACGCGGGCCGATCCCGGAACGGCGCGTCGAGCGCCGGCGTCGCGTGCCCGAGCACCTCGACCTCCGGGACGAACCGGTAGCCGCGCCCGTAAGCCGTCTCGATCGTGCTGGCGTCGCCGCACTGCTCGGCGAGCGCGTCGCGCAGCTGGCGGACGCTCTGCGCGAGGGAGTTGGGCGTCACGGCCACGCCCGGCCAGCCCGCCTCGAGCAGCTCCTCCTTCGTGACCACGCGGTGCCGATTCCGCACGAGGTGCTCGAGCACCCGATAGTTGGCCGGCGCGAGGGCGGAGTCTCCGCTCGCTCCCGTGAGGGAGAAACGGCTCGCTTCGAGCGTGAGGCCGAGGAACCGGTATCGCATCTCGCCGCGCCTCGCGGCCTCCCGCCGCGGAGGCTCTCGATTCGACAGAATCTCACAATCGCCGCGTCGGCCGCTGCGCCTGGCGGTGTGGCGAGCTTCCGAGCTCGCGCGAGCGCTTTCTGAAGCTCCCTTGATTGGCGCTGCGTTCGCGCGCGAGCGCGTCAGCGCATCACAACAACTCGGCGGGCGCGGCGGGTCGCCATTGCGCCCAGGTGACGCGCCAGGCGCCGTCTTCGAGCGCGAGGTCGACATCGAGCGCGTAGGCATCGGCGTGCAGCGCGCCCTGGCCCGCGCCGGCGAGGCCGGCGTGCGCCACCACGCTGGCTGTCGCGTCGCTGGTGAGCCGAACATCGCGCACGCGCAGGATCACCTCGCGCCCGTCCGGATGCGCGAGCACGTGGAAGCGCAGGAAATCCGCGAGCGCGCGCTTGTCGTGTCCGGATTCGTCGCGATAGCGCTCCGAGATCAGATCGCGGAACTCGGAGACCTCGCCCGCCTCGGCCGCGCGCTCGAGCTCGCCGAGCGCAGCGCGCACGCGCGACTCGGGGGTCTCGGGCTCGCTGCACGCGCCGGCGCAGAGCAGCGCCGCGAGCCAGAGGCGCGCCGCACGCCGCCTCGTCGCATGGCTCGCGTGGGATCTCGGCATGAGCGCCTCCTGCACTGCCGGTGGCTCATTCGGCCATCCGAGCGCAGAATGGGAGCGTGACACCCGAGCAAGCGCAGCAGTACCCATTCCTCCCGTTCGGCGGCCTCTCGCTCCAGATCGCGCGCGCCGAGGGCTCCTACCTCACGACCTGCGACGGCCGGCGCATCCTCGACGCCGCCGCCGGCGCGATCGCGGCGAACGTCGGGCACGGGCACCCCGAGGTGGTGGAGGCGGCGGCGCGCGCGCTGCGCGACGTGAGCTACGTGGTGCCGCCGTTCGTCACCGAGCACCGCGCGCGGCTGGTGGAGCGGCTGCGGCGCGCCTGGCTGCCGGCAGGCCTCACGCGCTGCATCTTCGCGAGCGGCGGTTCCGAGGCGGTCGATCTCGCGCTGCGCATCGCGCGCCAGCATTTCCTGGCGAGAGGCGAGCCGCGGCGCTTCAAAGTGATCGGCCGCGAGCTGAGTTATCACGGCACGACGCTCTCGACGCTCGAGGTCGGTGGCCACACCAAGCGCCGCAAGGGCTTCGAGCCGTGGCTGCCGGACTGGCCGAAGGCGCCTGCTTGTTATGCGCTGCGCTGCGCCTCGTGCGCGAGCGAGAGCAGCTGCAATCTGCGCTGCGCGGACGGCTTCGCCGAGGCGATCGAGCGCGCGGGCGCTGAGAGCGTCGCGGCCGTGATCCTCGAGCCGATCGGCGGTTCCACCGCCGGTGCGCTGGTGCCGCCCGACGGTTACTTGCCGCGCGTCGCCGAGATCTGCCGGCGCTACGGCGTGCTGCTGATCGCGGACGAAGTGATGTGCGGCTTCGGGCGCACTGGCGCGAAGTTCGCGGTGGACCACTTCGGCGTGACGCCGGACCTGATGGTCGCGGGCAAGGGCCTCGCCGCGGGCTACGCGCCGATGAGCGGCGTGTACGCGACGGAGGCCGTCGCCGCGCCGATCGGCGCCGCGGGCATGGAGGTCATGTACTACACGTACAGCGCGCACCCCGCGTCGTGCGCGATCGCGGACAAAGTGCTCGAGATCATGGAGCGCGACGGCCTGGTCGAGCGCGCCGCGCGCGGCGGTGCGCGACTGCGCGCGCGGCTCGAGGCGGAGCTCGGCGACCACCCGAACGTCGCGGAGATCCGCGGGCGCGGGCTGCTGCAGGCGATCGAGATCGTGCGCGATCGCGAGACGCGCGAGCCGTTTCCGGCGGAGGCGCGCGCCGCGGGCGCCGTGGTCGCAGCGGGCCTCGCGCACGGCGCGTTCTTCTATCCCGGCGGCTGCCCACCGGCGCAGGACGTCGTCGTGCTCGGTCCGCCGCTGAACGCCAGCGACGCCGAGCTCGACGAGTGCGCCGCGCTGCTGCGGAAGTCGCTCGACGCGGCCAGCGCGCGGCTCGCCGCGAGGGCCTGAGAAGTGCGCGTTTGGCTGCGGCATCAGCTCGGGCGTCGTCCGTGGTGGATGAACGCGCTGCTGTTCTTCTGCGCGTACATGGCGTTCATCTACGTGCCCTGGGACCTGATGATGAAGCCGACGCGCTTCGACGACGAAGTGTGGTTCGGTGTCCGCTTCCACGGCGTGTGGGCGAAGCTGCTCGAGCCGCCGCATCTCTTCGTCTACGGCGCGGGCGTCTACGGCTTCTGGCGCATGCGCCCCTGGATGTGGCCGTGGGCGTCGTTCTACGCGGCGCAGGTCGCGTTCTCGATGGCGCTCTGGCCGTTCCTGTATCGCCGCGAGACCGGAGCGATCGCCGCCGGCCTCGTCTTCGCCGCGGTGGTGGCCCTGTTCGCGCGCGAGCTCTGGCGCATGCGCGAGAGCTTCCAGCCCCACCGCCTCTCGCTGCGCGAGCGCTACGGCGAATGGGCGCTGATCACGGGCGCGTCCTCCGGCATCGGCGCCGAGTTCGCCCGCGCGCTCGCGCGCGACGGCATCTCGCTGGTACTGGCCGCGCGGCGTGCGGACGCGCTCGAGCGCCTCGCGCTCGAGCTGCGCGAGAGCTTCGGCGTGCGCGTGCGCTGCGCGCCCTGCGATCTCGCGACCGACGCCGGCGTGCGCGCGCTGCTCGAAGCGAGCGCCGACCTCGACGTCGCGATCCTCGTGAACAACGCGGGCGTGGGCTACGTCGGCCGCTTCCACGAGCAGGATCCCGCCCGGCTCGCGGCGATGGTGCAGCTCAACTGCGTCGCGCCCGTCGCGCTGACGGCCGCGCTGCTGCCGCGCCTCGTCGCGCGCAAGCGCGGCGCCGTGATCTTCACCGGCTCCGTCTCCGGCTCGCAGCCGCTGCCGCTGCACGCGCTCTACAGCGCGACCAAGGTGTTCGACAATTTCCTCGGCGAGGCGCTCTGGGGCGAGCTGCAGGGCAGCGGCGTCGACGTGCTCTCGCTCCTGCCCGGGTCCACCGCCACCAACTTCGCCGCCGCCGCAGACGAGCTGCCGCACGCGGGCGCGACCTCCGCCGACGTCGTCAGCGACGCGCTCGACGCGCTCGGCCACCAGCCGTCCGTGATCAACGGCTGGTTCAACTGGCTGCGCGCCAACGTGGGGATGCGCCTCTTGCCGCGCAGCGTGCTCACGCTGCTGGCGAAGGGCGTGATCGCGAAGTGGGTGCGGTGAGCCGGGAGCGCGTCCCCCAAACCGCGGGGACGCAAACCGCGGGGACGTTCCGCAACTAAGTCAACGAGCGCCCGTGAACGTGCGTTCTCGAGGCGCCTCCCTCGCTCGCCGCGTAGGCTGTCGCTCTCGCCCGCAGGTCCCGCGCGGTCGGCCATGCCTCGCGGTCCCCGACTCGACGCTCCCGGCATCGCGCACCACGTCATGATTCGCGGCGTCGCTGGCTGCGCGCTCTTCCTCGACGACGCCGATCGCCGCGATCTCGTCGCGCGGCTCGACCGCCTCGTCCCGCTGCTCGGCTTCGTGTGCCTCGCATGGGTGCTGATGTCGAACCACGTGCACCTCGTCCTCCGAACGGGCCCCGTCCCGCTCTCGCAGCTGATGGCGAGCCTCGAGACCGGCTTCGCGCAGCGGTTCAACCGCCGGCACGGGCGCGCGGGTCACCTCGTCCAGAACCGCTTCCGCTCGATCCTCGTCGAGGACGACTCCTACCTCGCTGCGGTGATCGCATACGTGTTTCGCAATCCCATTGAGGCGGCCCTCTGCAGCGAGGCGACGCTCGCCGAGCACGCCTGGTGCGGCTTCGGCGCGGTGGTTGGCGTGCGCGCGCCGCGGCCGTTCGAGGCCGTGGGTGCGACGCTCGCCGCGTTCGGGGGCGACCCGGGCGCGCTGTTCAGCGCGATCGCGCGCGCTGAGAGCGTCCCCGATCCTGTGCAGTGGCGCGGCTTCCCGCGAGCGAAGCGGACCGCCGCAGACGCTCGTCACCGCGCGGCCTTCGCGGCGTTGCTGGGCGCCGAGGCGTCGCTCGCGCGGGTGCCGCACGAGGCGATCCTCGGCGGCTCGCGACTGCGGGCGATCGCCGCCGCCCGCCGGCGGATCGCGACTCGCGCAACGCTCGACCTCGGTTTGCGCGCGAGCGAAGTCGCGCGCTTCCTCGGAGTCTCCCGCCAGGCCGTGGGGAGGATGGTGGACCGTGCGGTGAAGGGCTGAATCGCTCCGGGTCGTTGACTTAGTTGCGGAACGTCCCCGCGATTCCCGCTCGACTCCCAATCTGGAACCTGTTCTAATCGCTTGATGGCGTCCTCCTCCGACTCCGAGCTCGCGCCGCCGCGGCTCGCGCTCTCGCAGCTGAAGCGGCTGCGGCGCATCGTCGATGCGGCGATCGCGCTGGCGGAGACAGGCGGCTTCGACGGGGTGAAGCTGCGCGACGTCGCCGACGCGTCGGGCGTCGCGCTCGGCACGCTCTACAAGTACTTCCGCAGCAAGGAAGACGTGCTGCTGTTCGCCGTCAACGAGGACAGCGAGCAGCTGCTGCGCGTGATCGCCGACCGTCCACCGCGCGGCGCGCGGGCGAGCGAGCGGCTGGTCGAGCTGTTCGCGCGGGCGACGCGCGGCCTCACGCGGCGCCCGAACTTCGCGCGCGCGGTGCTGCGCGCGATCGCGGCGAGCGACGCGAGCAGCGCGGTGCAGCAGGCCGCGTTCCACCTGCGCATGTCGCGCATGGTGGTCGCGGCGCTGCGCGACGAGGCACCGGACGTCGCGGCGCCGCTCTCCGAATCGGTCGGCAGCGAGCGCGAGCGGCGCATCGCACTGGTGCTGCAGCACGTCTGGTTCGCGTCGCTGATCGGCTGGGCGAGTGGCCTGCACTCGATCGGCGCCGTCACGCAGCGCATGCAGGAGTCGATCGAGCTGATCTGCGAGTCGCGCTAGCGCTGGACTGCGCGCCTGAGCTGCGGCAAGATCTGATTTAGAACACGTTTCAAAACCATTCGCCAACGGTTCCGTCTTCTACAGGCCCCCCATGCGGATCGATCTCTCTCCCGAGCAGGAAGCCCTTCGCGCGCAGATTCGCGGCTACTACCGCGAGCTGTTCGGGCACGGCGACCTGCGCGCGCGCCTCGACGCGGAGTGGGATCAGCTCGGAGGGCCGGCGTTCCGCGAAGCGATGGGCCGCATGGGCAAGGACGGCTGGCTGACGATCGGCTGGCCCCGCGAGTGGGGCGGCCAAGGCCGCAGCCATCTCGAGCAGTTCATCTTCTGGGACGAGACGTGGCGCGCGCGCGCGCCGCTCCCTCTGATCACGGTGAACACGGTCGGCCCGATGCTCATGAAGTACGGGACCGAGGCGCAGAAATCGCACTTCCTCGGGCGCATCCGCGACGGCGAGATGCTGTTCGGGATCGGCTACTCGGAGCCGTCGGCCGGCACCGATCTCGCCTCGCTGAAGACGCGCGCCGTGCGGGACGGCGACGAGTGGGTGATCAACGGCCAGAAGGTGTTCACCACCCACGCCCAGGCATCGGACTACATCTGGCTGGCGGCGCGCACCGACCCGGACGCGCCCAAGCACAAGGGCATCTCGATCATCCTCGTGCCGACTTCGGCGAAGGGATTTGGGTCGACGCCGATCACCACGATCGGCGGCGAGCGCACGAACGTCACTTACTACGAAGACGTACGCGTGCCGGTCGCGAACACGGTCGGCCCGATCGACGGCGGCTGGACCCTGATCACCGGGCAGCTGAACCTCGAGCGCATCACGCTCGCGATGCCGGCCTCGCTCGAGCGCGTCTACGAGGAGGTCGTCGCGTGGGCGCGCGCGACGCAACGCCCCGGCGGCGGGCGCGTCGCCGATTTGCCGTGGGTGCAGGCGAACCTCGCGCGCGTCTACGCGCGGCTCGCCGCGCTCGAGGTGCTCAACTGGCGCAGCGCGTGGCTGATCGATCAGGGCACGCCGGGCATGGCGGACGCGTCGGCGGTCAAGGTGTTCGGCACCGAGATGGTGATCGATTGCTATCGGCAGCTGCTCGAGATCAGCGATCTGCTCGGCATCGCGCGCCAGGGTCAGCCCGGCTCCGTGACCGACGGCCTGATGGAGAGCGCCTACCGGCTCGCGATGGTGAACACCTTCGGCGGGGGCGTGAACGAAGTGCAGCGCGACATCATCGCGCAGGCCGGCCTCGGCCAGCCGCGCTCACGCCGCTAGTACGAGAGGAAAGATCCGATGCCGCTGACGGCTGAACAGAGGACGGAGCTCGAGACGCGCATCCGGGCGTTCGTCGGCAAGCCGATCGGGCCGAAGCTCACGGGCCGCGACGCGGTGAACGAGCCGATGATCCGGCAGTGGTGCGACGCGATGGGCGACGCGAACGCCGTCTACCTCGATCCGTCGGTGGCGAGACAGAGCCCGTTCGGCGGCATCGTCGCGCCGCCCATGATGCTCGACGCCTGGACCATGCAGGGCTGGGAGATGCACAAGGGCTACGACGAGCCGCAGAACGAAGAGCATCGCCTGCACAAGATCCTGACGGACGCCGGCTACACGGGAGTGCTAGGGACCGACACCGAACAGACGTTCCATCGCTACCTGAAGCCGGGCGACCGCGTCACCGCCGAGACGGTGATCGAGAGCATCAGCGACGAGAAGTCGACCGGCGCGGGCGTCGGCTACTTCATCACGACGCGCACGCGCTTCAGCGATCAGAGCGGCGCCGAGGTCGGCTGGCAGACCTTCCGCGTGCTCAAGTTCATCCCGAAGGACGCGCCGCGCGCGGCCGCTCCGGCGAGCGCGGGAGCGCAGGCCGCGAAGCCGAGCCGCCTGAAGCCGCCGATGGGCCACGACAACGGCTGGTGGTGGACGGAGGTCGCGCAGCAGAACCATCTGCCGCTGCAGCGCTGCAAGCCCTGCAAGAAGCTGCGCCACCCGCCGCGCCCGATGTGCGACGCTTGCGGCTCGCTCGAATGGGACTCGATCGCGGCGAGCGGCCGCGGAACCCTGCACAGCTTCACGACCATGCACTACCCGCAGTTCCCCGGGTACGACTACCCGATCGTGGCCGCGCTGGTCGATCTCGAGGAAGGCGAGCGCATCCTCTCGAACCTGGTGGGCTGCGATCCCGGCGCCGTGCGCATCGGCATGCGCGTGCGCTGCTTCATCCACACCGACGCGGACGGCTTCAAGCTGCCGTTCTTCGCGCCGGCGGCGTGAGCGCGCGATGAACTTCCTCTTCTCCGACGAGCAGCAGACGATTCGCGACCTCGCGCGCGAGATCCTCGAGCGCGAGGCGACGCAGGAGCGTCTGCGCGCCGCGGAGCGCACGCCCGACTGGCTCGACGACGCGGTCTGGAGGCAGCTCGCCGAAGCCAACTTGTTGGGGATCGCGATTCCGGAGACGCACGGCGGCATGGGCATGGGCTTCCTCGAGCTGTGCGTGCTGCTCGAGGAGCTCGGGCGCGCCGTGATGCCGAGCGCAGCGCTCGCGACGCTCGCGCTCGGCGCGCTACCGCTCGCGCAGTTCGGCAGCGCCGCGCAGCGAGCGCGCTGGCTGCCGCGCATCGCGAGCGGCGAGGCGCTGATCAGCGCCGCCCTCGACGACGCCGAGAGCGCGGACCCGTTCGTTCCCGCGACGCGTGCAACGCGCGTGGGCGCAGATTGGCGACTCGACGGCGCGAAGCGCTTCGTGCCGCACGCGCGCCGCGCGGGCGCGCTGCTGATTCCCGCCCACACGGGCGACGCCAGTGCGCTCTTCCTGGTCGAGACGAGCAGCGCCGGCATCGCGCTCGAGGGCCGCGTCGGCTCCGAGGGCCAGCCGCTGTTCGACGTGACGCTGCGCGACGTGCGCGTTTCCAACGGCGCGCGCCTCCCCGCAGACGGCGCCGAGATCCTGCGCTGGCTCCATCCGCGCGCGCTCGTCGCGCTCGCCGCGCTGCACGTGGGCGTGTGCGGCCGCGCGCTCGCGATCACCGCCGACTACACCCGCGAGCGCGTTCAGTTCGGCGTGCCGATCGGAATCTTCCAGGCGGTGCAGCATCGCGAGGCCGATGCGTTCATCGATCTCGAGGCCATGCGCTGGACGCTCTGGCGCGCGGCGTCGCGGCTCGCGCACGGCTTGCCGGCCGAGCGCGAGGCGCGCGTCGCGAAGATCTGGGCGGCGGAGGGCGGCGCGCGCATCGTCAACGCTGCGCTGCACCTGCACGGCGGCATCGGCTCCGACGTCGACTACCCGATCCACCGCTACTTCCTCTGGTCGAAGGGCCTCGAGCTCGCGCTCGGCGGCGCCTCGGCCCAGCTCGCCGCGCTCGGCGCCGACATCGCGCAGCACGGCCTCGAGGTGACGCGATGAAGCCGACGCGCTCGTTCTCCGACGTGAAGCCGGGCGACGCGCTGCCGCCGCTCGATCTGCCGGTGACGGCCACGCTCGTGTCCGGCGGCGCGATCGCATCGCGCGACTACACGCCCGTGCACCACGATCCGGCGGCCGCTCAGGCTCAAGGCCTCCCCAACATGTTCATGAACATCCTCACGACCAAGGGCCTCGTCGGCCGCTACGTGACGGACTGGACCGGCCCGAACGCCATCGTGCGCGGCGTGTGGCTGAAGCTCGGCGGCCCCTGCATGCCGGGCGACACGCTGAAGCTGCGCGGCAAGGTGCTCTCGGCGAGCGCCGAGCAGGTCGAGATCGAGGTCGCGGGCAACAACTCCTGGGGCAACCACGTCACCGCCAAGGTGCGCGTGCAGCTGCCGGCCAATTAGGGATCTCGCATGCCCATCACGTCGCAAGCGAAGCGCGCAGCGAGGCGAAGCCGAGCGAAGTCGAACAGTGGCCTCGCCGCCGCGGGACGCCTCGAGCGTCGGAGGCGCGAATGCCGATCACACTGAACGACGAAGCCGCGATCGCGGGCATCGGGCAGACGAAGTACACGAAGAACTCCGGCGTCTCGGAGCTGAGCCTCGCTTCGCAGGCGGTGCGCAACGCGATCGATGACGCAGGGCTGAAGCCCACGGACGTGGACGGGCTCGTCACGTTCCTGATGGATTCGAGCGACGAGGTCGAGGTCGCGCGCACGGTGGGCATCGGCGAGATGACGCTGTTCAGCCGCATCGCCTACGGCGGCGGCGCGTGCGTCGGGCTCGTGCATCAGGCCGCGATGGCGGTAGCGACCGGCGCCGCGAAGTACGTCGTCGTGTATCGCGCGCTGAATGGGCGCTCCGGCCAGCGCATGGGCCAGGGCGTGAGCGGCAACATCATCACGAGCGATCTGATCCACTGGTCGTGGTACATGCCGTTCGGAATGCTCACGCCCGCCTCGTGGGTCGCGCTCTGCGCGCAGCGCTACATGCACGAGTACGGCGCGACGCACGAGGATCTCGCGACGATCGCGATCGCGACGCGCAAGCACGCGGCGACGAACCCGAACGCGGCGTTCTATCAGCAGCCGCTGACGCGCGAGCAGTACTTCGCGGCGCGCTGGGTCGCCGAGCCGCTGCGCCTCTACGACTGCTGCCAGGAGACCGACGGCGGCTGCGCCCTACTCATTACGACGCCGGAGCGAGCGCGCGACCTCAAGCAACCCGCCGCGATGATTCGCGGAGTGGCGCAGGCCTCGGCCGCGGGCCAGGAGCAGATGACCAGCTTCTATCGGCCCGACATGGCGGCGCTGCCGGAGATGGAGCTCGCGGGCAAGCAGGTGTACGCCCAGTCGAAGCTCGGCCCGCGCGACATCGACGCCACCGTTCTCTACGACGCATTCACGCCCGAGGTGCTGATCCAGCTCGAGTCCTTCGGCTTCTGCAAGAAGGGCGAGGCCAAGGACTTCATCCAGGGCGGCGCGCTCGAGGTGGGCGGCCGGCTCCCCAACAACACCCACGGCGGCCTGCTGAGCGAGGCCTACATCCACGGCGTGAACGGCATCGCCGAGGGAGCGCGGCTCGTGCGCGGCCAGAGCCCGAATCAACCGACCAAGCCGGTCGATCACGTGCTCGTCACGAGCGGCGTCGGCGTGCCCACGGGCGCGCTGATCCTCGGGCGCGCGAAGTGAGCGCCCGCGGCGAAGGAGACGCCCGATGATGCTCGGTCGCTTCGTGCTCGGCTTCGCCGCAGTCGCGAACCGGGGACGTTCCGCAACAAACGCAACAAACCAAGCGCGAACGGCCGTTCACGCGGTGCTCGCCGGTCCGAGTCATCGCATGCGCAGCACGCGCGCGGAGCCCGTTCGTGAACGGAAGTTCTCGCCCAATTCGTTGACTTAGTTGCGGAACGTCCCCGGGGTTCCCGCGGGCACTCATCCTTGGCCGCGCCTGAGCGCAGCCGCGAACACTCGGAGAACGGATATGGCAGATGCAGTCATCGTCGCAGCGCTGCGCACGCCGCTCGCGCGCGGGAAGATCGGCAAGGGCGAGCTCTCGGGCTTCCATGCAGCACAGCTGCTCGGGCTCGTGCAGCGCGCGCTCATCGATCGGGCGGGCATCGCGCCGCGCGAGGTCGAGCAGGTGTTCGGCGGCTGCGTCACGCAGGCCGGCGAGCAGTCGAACAACATCACGCGCCACGCGTGGCTCGGTGCGGTGCACGACGACTATTCGACCGCGGGCACCACGATCGACGTGCAGTGCGGCTCCGGCCAGCAGGCGAACAATCTCGTCAGCGCGTTGATCAAGGGCGGCTCGATCGATTGCGGCATCGCGTGCGGCATCGAGCTGATGAGCCACGTCGGGCTCGGCGCCAACGTGATGAACGGCCCCGGCTTCTTCATTCCGCCGGGCTTCACCTGGGACGAGCCGCTCTCGCAGTTCATCGCGGTCGAGCGCATCGCGAAAAAGTGGGGCGTCACCCGCGACGACGCGGACGCATTCGCGCTGCGCTCTCAGGAGCTGGCGGCGAAGGCGACGGCCGCAGGACACTTTGCGCGCGAGATCCTCGCGATCGACGCCCCCGTCGTCGGCGACGACGGCAAACCCACGGGCGCGACGAAGCGCGTGACTGCGGATCAGGGCATTCGCCCGACCACGCGTGAAGGCCTCGCGGCGCTGAAGCCCGTGCAGCCCGACGGCATTCACACGCCGGGCAATTCTTCTCAGGTCTCGGACGGCGCGGCGGGCCTGCTCTACATGAGCGCCGAGAAGGCGCGAGCGCACGGGCTGCGGCCGCGCGCGCGCATTCGCCACGACGTCGTGGTCGGCTCCGATCCCGCGCTGATCCTCGAGGGCCCGATCGACGCGACGCGGAAGCTGCTCGCGAAGAGCAAGCTCTCGCTGCGCGACGTGGACGTGTTCGAATGCAACGAGGCGTTTGCCGCGGTGGTGCTCGCCTGGCAGCGTGCATTCCCCGAGATCGATCCCGCGCGCGTGAACCCGAACGGCGGCGCGATCGCGCTCGGCCACCCCGTCGGCGCGACGGGCTCGCGCCTGATCGTATCGGCGCTGCACGAGCTCGAGCGCACGGGCAAGGGCACGGCGCTGATCACGATGTGCTGCGGCGCCGCCGTGGGAACGGCGACGCTGATCGAACGGATTTAACGACCGAGCGGCCGCAAGCGACGCGCAGCCTCGCGCGCAGTGAGCCGCTGGCGAACGAAGGACGACCAGATGGGTGTGCTGGCAGGAAAAGTCGCAATTGTTACGGGCGCGGGCTCGGGGCTCGGCCGCATCGAGGCGCTCGAGCTGGCGCGGCAAGGCGCGGCGGTCGTCGTGAACGACCTCGGCACGAACGCCGACGGCAGCGGCTCGAGCGACGCGCCGGCGCGCGAAGTGGTGCGCGAGATCGAGGCGGCCGGCGGCAGGGCGATCGCGGCCTTCGGCGACGTCGCGGACTGGACGCAATCCGAGCGCATCGTGAAGAGCGCGGTGGACGCCTTCGGCGATCTCCACATCGTGGTCAACAACGCCGGCTTCTCGCGCGACGGCATGATCCAGAAGATGACCGAGGAGATGTGGGACTCGGTGATGCGCGTCCACGCCAAGGGTCACTTCTGCATGATCCGCCACACGCTCGCGTACTGGCGCGATCGCCAGAAGGCGAGCGGCGGGCAGCCGATCTACGGACGCTTGATCAGCACCGCGTCGGACTCGTTCATGATGGGTCAGATCGGGCAGCCGAACTACGCCGCGGCGAAGGCGGCGGTCACGCACCTGACACTCTCGGCCGCGCGCGAATGCCAGCGCATGGGCGCGACCGCGAACATCGTGCTGCCGCGCGCGCGCACGCGCATGACCATGTCAGGGCCGTGGGCGCAGATCTTCCAGAAGCCCGAGTCGGGCTTCGACGCCTTCGACCCGATCCACGTCACGCCGCTCGTCTGCTACCTGGCGTCGCCGGCGGCGGCGAACATCTCGGGCAACCTGTTCATCGTCTGGGGCAAGGAG
>DATBRS010000260.1:0-18496 GCA_036560185.1 Myxococcota bacterium | reverse complement strand
TGCCGAGTAAGACCTGCGCGTTGCCCGGATCCTTGGCGTTGCCCGTCTCGAGCGCCTTGCGCAGCGCGTCGATCGCAGATTTCCAGTCTTCGCGCTGCACGTGCACTTCGCCGAGCCGCACGTACAGGTCGCCGGAGCGCTTCATCTGGGCGGCGTTGCGCAGCGGCCCGACGGCCTTGTCCCACTCGCGCGCCGCGACCCAACAGTTCGCGATCTTCTCCTGGAGCGCCGCGTCGTTGTTCATGCGCTTGGCCGCGACTTCCTTCGTCAGCAGCGTGCCGCAGCGGTACGGGATGCTGTTGAAGGCCATCAGGTCCGCGAGGCGGCGCAGCTCGGAGTCGTCCTTCAGCAGGCCGAGGTGGTAGGCGAGCTGCAGCGCCACGAGCGCGTCGTCGTACTTCTCCTGCGCTCCGAGCACTGCGGAGAGCTGCACCCAGTTCGCCTTGTTGCCCGGCTCGGCGGCCACCAGCTTGCGCACGAGCGGCTCCGCCTTCGCGTACTGCTCGTTCTTCAGATAGAGCGCGAGCACGAGCTGCAGCCAGCTGGGTTGCGGCTTCTCCGCCATTGCGACGGCCTTCTCGGCCGGGGGCAGCGCGCGCCGCTCATCGCCCTGTTGGTAGTACGCGACCGCGAGCAGGTAGTACGCGTTCGAGTTCGGCTTCGGCGTCTTCGCGATCCACGACTCGAGCGCCGCGGCGCCTTCCTTCCACTTCTCTTCGGCCAGGTAGAGCTGCGCGACGTTGAAGTTCGCTTGATCGAGCTCGACCTCGTTCATGCCGCCCGCGGCGATCGCCTGCTGGATGGCGTTGCGCGCGTCGCTGTACTTCTCCTGCGAGTTGTAGATCGACGCGTAGAGCTGGAAGACGCGCGACGCTTCGTACGGGCTGAGGGAATCTCGCTTGATGCCGTCGAGCACCGCCTTGGCCTGGCCGAAGTTCGGCGGCGTGGCGTTCAGCAGCTCGATCGCCTGGGTCAGCTTCTTGCCGGTCTGTTGATCGATCTGCCCAGCGGCCGCCTTCTTCTTCTCCTCTTCCTTGCTCTCCTTGCTGCTCTGCGCGAGCGCGGGCGCTGCGGCCAAGCAGAAGGCGAGGGAGAGTGCGCTCAGAGTTCGAAGCAACGTCGCGCCTCGCACAGCTCATCGCTCCATGTTGAAGGAAAGGCGAACGCGCATGCCGACGCGCTCGACGGCGACGCCTTCCTGCACCTTCGGGTTGTATCGCCAGCGCGAGATGGCCTTCAGCGCCGCCTCCTCGAAGTAGCCCTTCGGGCTCGAATCGATCGCGCGCGCGTCGCGCACGGTGCCGGCCGCGGTGATCGTGAACTCGATCAGCACCCAGCCTTCGATGCCGCGGTTCTGCGCGCGCGGCGGGTAGTCCGGGTTGATGCGCACCAGCGGCATCGTGTCGCGATCCGAGCCGCCGACGTTCACGGTCATCTTCGTCATCGAGGCGCGCGCGTTGACATCGGGCTGAATCAGCGAGACGGCGGCGGTGTTGGCCGAGGTCGCGAAGTTCATGCGCATTTGCTGCGGCGTGATGTCGGGCCGCTCGCGGCGCGCCTTCTGCTGGCGCTTGTTGGCGGTCTCGGTGTCCCGGCGCAGCCGCGTGAAGTCGATGCGCGTGGCCTGCTCGGTCTCGAGCGTCGCCTTGCTGCCGGTGTGAATGAACACCCAGAGCAGCAGGAAGACGAGAGACGTGAGCAGCGCGCCGATCGCGAACGTCGCGGGGAAGCGCAGCGTCGTCATCATTTCATTCGCCTCCCGCGGCGTCGTCGGCGGCGATGTAGACCTTGTCGATGCCGCCGAGCTTCACCTCGTCCATCACCCGGGCGATCATGCCGGCTTTGGAGGCCTTGTCCGCGAGGATCACGACCGAGTCATCCGGTCGCTCGATCGCCAGGCGCTCGATCATGGTGCGCATGCGGCGGAAGTCGACCTGCTGGCGATCCATCCAGAGGTCGCCGTCCTCCGTGACCGCGATCATGATGTTGCCGTTGTCGCGCGCCTCCGGCGTCATCGCTTCGGGCTTCGCGACGGTGATGCCGGCTTCCTTCACGAACGACGTCGTGATGATGAAGAAGATCAGCAGGTTGGTCATGAAGTCGAGCATCGGTGCCAGGTCGATGCCGTGGTCTTCACTCTCGGGTGCGTGCCTTCGCGACTGCATGCTGCCTCACTGACCCGTGCTGAACGTGATGTTGTTGACGTGCGCGAGGCGCGCGGCATCGATGACGTCGACGACCGTGCCCGTAGGGGCGTTCTGGTCGGCGACGATCAGCACGCCAGCCTTGGGCCGTACCGCACGGAGCCGCTCGACGTTGGCCCGCACCGCGCGCACGTCGACCTCGCGGTTGTCCACCCAGATCGTCCCGTCTTGCAGGACGGAGATCGGGATCGCCGCATTCTTCGGATCGTCCGGCTGCTCGTTGGTCATCTCGCCCTGCGGGCGGCTGACCTCGAGCGAGACCTCCTTCACGAACACCGCGGTGATGATGAAGAAGATCAGCAGGTTGGTGACGAAGTCGAGCATCGGCGCCAAGTCGATGCCGGTGCTGCTCTCGTGACCCTCAGCCGCCGCGTGTCGTCGCATGCGCATGGTTAGAAGGTGAACCTATCCGCGAGGAGCTCGGTCTCGCGCCGCGCTCGGTTTCGGAAGTAGTACTGCGGGTAGAGGCCGGTGATGCTGACCGCGAGGCCGGTCATGGTGCACACCATGGCGTGCGAGACGCCGCTGGCCATCGTGCGCGCGTCGGCCGAGCCGCGCAGCGACATCGAGTCGAACACCTCGAGCATGCCGCTCACCGTGCCGATCAGGCCGAGCAGCGGCGCGAGCGGCACGAGCATGTTGAGGATCGGGAGCCCCGCGCTCATCGCGCCGTTCAGGCTCGAGATCATCCCGCGGCGGATCTGGCGCGAGGCCCACGAATGGTGGTCCCTGCGCGCGACCCACTTGACATGCAGCTCGTCGGCCATTTGCGGCAGCCGAGACCGGTAGAACCAGTACCGCTCCGCGATCAGCATCCACAGCAGCGCGCCGTTGAAGAAGATCAGCCAGACGAACGGTCCGCCGTCGCCGATCAGCTCCCGAGTCGCCGCGATGAAGTTGAGGCTAGCCACGCCGCTTCTCGATGCTCTCCGCGAGCAGGCCCGTGCTCTGCTCATCGAGCACCTGCACGATGCCCTTCGACATCGAGGACAGGAACGCGTTGATGAAGAGCAACGGAATCGCGATGCCGAGGCCGGCGACGGTCGCGATCATGGCCTGACCGATGCCGTTCGCCATCAGGCGCGGGTCGCTCTGACCCGACTCGGTGATCGTCTGGAACGTGATGATCATGCCGATCACGGTTCCGACGAGGCCGAGCAGCGGGCCCGCTGCGACCGCGAGGCGCAGGAAGGACTGGAAGCGCTCGAGCCTCGGCACCTCGCG
Organism: Myxococcota bacterium; assembly: GCA_036560185.1. Classification (GTDB taxonomy): domain Bacteria; phylum Myxococcota_A; class UBA9160; order UBA9160; family UBA6930; genus VGRF01. Next base: position 15,068 of record DATBRS010000260.1, on the reverse strand, counting down.
CAGCACCGCCTCGGAGATGCGCAGCTCCGCGACCTCGGCGTCCTCCTCGATGCGATTCGGATCGCCGCGGAACGCCGCGAGCACGCGGCCGAGCGCGTTGTCGTTCGACGGGCTGGAGACGCTGCCCAGCTGCCGCCGCACCTTCGCGTTCTCGCCGAGCAGGTACACCGTCTGCAGGGCGGACAACACCAAGCCGACGAAGCCGACGAACAGAATGAAGTAAACGATCGGCTCGGACTCGATGAAGCGATCCACCCAGCTCGGGCGCTCCGTCACCAGCTCCGTCAACACGCCGCGAGCGGGGTCGACGACCATCTCCTGGTACTCGTTGCCCGAGGCCTCGGCGAGGTCCTCCGCCAGCCCGCGCGCTCTGCCCGGTAGCTGGCGCGGAAGGACCTTGAGCACGCCATCGCGATACACGAGGTACTCGTCGCCCGACGTCGCGGTGAAGCCACCAACGCGGACGATCTCGCGTTCCTCGGAAGTCGCGTCCGGCAGCACGACCTTCGCGTTGTACTTCACGACCGCGCCGCTCTCGGTCGCCTCGCGATGGATCTCGAACCACATCCGCTCGAGCTCGGGGATCGAGGGCAGCGACTTCGCGTCGGCGAGGCGCTTGAGGAAGCTCACGCGATCTTCCTCGCCGGCCGCCGCCGGGAACTCCGAGTTGATCAGCGAGTCGCCCAGCGAGTTCGAGATCTCGCCGGCGATCTGCCGCGTCACGCCGAACAGCTCGCCGAGGTTGCCCTGGCGCTGGCGCAGCAGCTCGTTGAGCTCGTTGATGCGGAGCTCGTTCGCGTCGTAGCGGGCAGAGAGCGCGGAGCTCTCCGCCTCGGCCGCCGCGCGCTTGCGCACGGCTTCGGCCATCAGACCCGCCTGCCTGTCGCGGGCCGCGCGGTATTCGCGCTCGCGCTCGGCGTTGAGCTTCTGCTCTTCGGCGCGCGAGTTCTGAACGGCCTTGAGCAGATCCGCCAGCGTGGCGGGGGCGCCTTGGGCAATCGCGCCGCTCGCGACGACCTGCGCACCCACGGCGAGAGCGAGAGCAAGAATTCGAGCGCGCATTACGACTGAACCTCCGCCTTCGGCGCCGGGACCGGCGCCTCGAGGAGGTCAGGGGCGCCAACCTTCTTGGCGACCTTGATGGCCTTCAGCACCGCCTCCTTGTAGTCGTCGTCGATGACCCACTGGCGGTCGTTCTGATTCCAGTAGCCCGTCTCGTTTCCGTCGGGCGTCTGGTACATCAGCGACACGCGCCCGAGGCGCACAAAATCCACGGTCTTCTCTTCCGCGCCTTCGGCGCCAGCCAGCTTGCCCTGATAGGTGTCGAGCGAGCGCCCATAGTCGAGCTCGATCTGATACGCCTCGAGGATGCGGCGGTATTTCTCGGAGATCGTCACGTCCGCGCGCGGCATGATCTCTTGCAGGCGCGTGACGCGGTCCTTGCGCTCTTCGATCAGGAACGGGACGTCCAGGTCCACGAACTTCACGAGGTGGTCGACCATCTTCTGCATCAGCGGCTGAATCTCGCGCTGGGTCGTATCGACCTCGCCCAGCTGCCGGCCGATCAGCGCGACTTCCTCGTCCTGCGACTTCACCTGCGTGCGCAGCTGCGCGTTGAAGCGCCCGAGGCTGTCGACGTCGGCGAGCGCCTGGCGGTACTGGCCCGCGGCGTCGTTGGCCTCGTCGTTCAGCTTGCCCACTCGCTCTTGCGCGGCCGCGGCCTCGCGATCGGCGGCGGCCTGCGCCTGGATGATGGAGTCGAGCGACTGAGCTGCGGCTCCCGTCACCGCGGCCGTCGGCATCGCGGCGAGAATCGCGAGAGCAACGGCCCTCGCGCGTTGTCGGCTGACTTTCGTCATGTGGGCGCGCATCTCCTGGGTGAAGAAAGTGGGGGACGTGCAGTGCGGTGCCGACGGAAGGGCCGGCCCCGAGGTCTGGCAGGGTAAGCGCGCCGCGATTCGAGAGTCAAGCATCAACCCGTTTCTAAAACAGAAAATGTGCGAGGCAACGCGCGCTTCATGCGCGCTTCATGTGGAACACGATGAGTGCAATCAGGCCGCGACGAAGTAGGGCAGCGCGATCGTTTCCGACGCTGGCAGAAACGCGACGCGCACGCGCATTCCGATCGCCGCGAGCGCCGCATCGCACGCGAGATTCGCGAGCATTTCGAAGCCTTCGTCGAGCGTCACGATCGCGACGAGATAGGGCGTCGCGAAGGCCGGATGCGGTGCGCGATGCACGACGCTGAAGCTGTACACCGTGCCGTGTCCCCGGCTCTCGATCCACTCGAGTCCGCCTGCGCCGCACGCCGTGCAGAGCGGCTGCGGGATGAACACGTGAGCGCGGCACTCGCGGCAGCGCTGCACGCGCAGCACGCCCTCGCGGCAGCCGTCCCAGTGCGGGCGCGTGAGCGCGCTCGGCCGCGGCAGGGGACGTTCGCTCACGCGCGCTCCGTGCCGAGCAGGAGCACGTCGCAGAACAGCGCGCCAGCGCCGCCGTTGCTGGCGAGGGCCACGCGAGCGTGCGGAACCGCAAGCGCCGCCGGCAGCTCGCCGCGCAGTTGCTGCACCGCCGCGATCGGCTTCTGGAGCAGTTGCGCGAGGCCGGCGTGGCTGAATGACAGCAGGCCCCCGTTGGTCGCGACCGGCAGCTCGCCGCCGACGCGGATGCGCCCGTCGCGCACGAACGCTCCGCCTTCGCCCAGCGCGCAGAAGCCAAACGCCTCGAGCTGTCGGATCACCTCGAACGAGAACGGGTCGTAGAGCTCTGCGACGTCGACGGCGCGCGGCGTGAGGCCGCACTGCGCGAACGCCAGCTTCGCCGCGCGTGCGCCGACGGCGCCGTAGCGGTCCCACACGGGGGGCGTCACGTACGACATGCCGCAGCGATCGAGCGCGCCGCCGAGCAGCCAGATCGGCTGTATGGCGAGCTCGCGCGCGCGCTCGGCGCTCGTGAGCACGAGCCCCGCGCCGCCCTCGCTCGTCAGCGCGCAGTCGAGCAAGCGGAACGGCTCGGCGATCGGGCGCGAGGCGAGCACGTCCGCCGCGCTCACGTGCCGCCCGAACATCACCGCCTCGGGATTCTGCGCGCCATGATTCCGGATGCTTGCGGCGACTTCTGCGAGATCCTCGGGCCGCGTCCCATACAAATGCATATGGCGGCGGGCGATCAGCGCGAACTCGGCGGCCGTGAAGAGTCCGAAGCACTCGGTGAACTCGTGGCTCGGCTTGGTCCATGGCGCCGTTTCCTCGCGGTTCGTGTACTCGCCCGCCTGGGCGGTCGCGATCAGCGCGGTCGTGCACTGGCCCGACGCGATCGCCAGCGCCGCCTCGAGCAACGCGGGAATGCCGACGTCGCTGCTGCCGGTCCAGACGGGGCGGCCGCCGAGCCACATCGCCGTCTCGCGCGGGCGCCAGCCGCGCGTCGACGAGGTGCAATGGATGCCGTCCACGTCGGCGAGCGTGAGCCCCGCCGAGCGCACGGCGCCGCGCATCGCGTCCAGCAGCAGCTCCGTTTCAGGGACGTCGAGCGTGCGCGCCTGCCGGGTGTTGTAGGCGCCGACGATCGCGACGCCGTGGAGGGGGTTGGCGGGCATGCCTGCGGCTCGGCTCCGCGCGCTAGTGCGCTCGCAACGGGAAGCGCAGCTCGTACTGCCCGTTGCGCAGCGCGCCGAACAGCTCGCTCACCTGGGGGTGCGCGACCGGACCGTGCTCACCGTCGGGCAGCAGATTCTGCTCCGACACGTAGGCGACGTAGGTGGTCTTCTCGTTCTCCGCGAGCAGGTGGTAGTAGGGCTGATCCTTGCGCGGGCGCATGGCCTCGGGGATCGACAGCCACCACTCCTCGCTGTTCCCGAACTCCGGGTCGACGTCGAAGATCACGCCCCGGAAAGGATGGACGCGGTGGCGCACCACCTGCCCGATGCGAAAACGCGCCTCGCGCAGCTGCGCGTCGCCGGCGCCGCCGCTGCTATCGGGCATTCGCGATCACCACCTCGACGCGGCGGTTGCGGGCGCGGCCCTCGGGGTCGTCGTTGCCGTCGGGCTTCGTCTCCTTCGCGAGCGGCCGGGATTCGCCGAGGCCCTGGGCTGAGATGCGGTCCGTCGGGACGCCCGCGCCCGCGAGCGCCTCGAACACGCGCCGCGCTCGCCGCAGCGACAGCTCGAAGTTGTAGGCCTCGGTGCCTCGCGCGTCAGTGTGGCCCTCGCAGATCAGCTCGTTCTCCGGGGCGAGGCGCTTCACGATCTCCGCGATCTTCCCCACCGACTCCTTGCCCTGCGACGTCAGCGCGTCGCTGTCGTAGTCGAACAGCACGTCGGTCACGAGCACGGTGACGCCGCGGTCGTCGACGCGCGTCTCGAAGCCGGATGCTCCGAGCTCCGTCTCGAGCGCGCTCTTCTTCGCGGTCGTGCAGCCAGCCGTGAGCGCGAGCGCCAGCAGCGCTACCGCAGCGCGGATCAGGAAGCGGGGCATCGCAGGGTCCTCCAGGGTGAATGCAGCTCCATCCCGGAGCTTGCCGAACCTTCGGCGCGATTGAACCCTGCGCCGATGCCCACGCCGCAAACGCGACCCGTCGGCCTGATCCTGAACCCGATGTCCGGCCGGGACGTGCGGCGGCTGGTCGGGCGCGCGCAGACCGAAACGCTGGAGGTGAAGCGCAGCCAGCTCGCCCGGGCGGTGGTCGGCGCCGCCGCCGGCGGTGCGACGCAGTTCCACTTCGTGCGCGACGTGTTCCGGCTCGCGGAGCAGGCGCTCGAATACCTCCAGCTCGAGGACGTGAAGCTCTCGCAGCTCGACATCGGCCCGCTCACCACCACGCCCGCCGACACGGCGCGCGCGGCGCTCGCGATGCGCGAGGCGGGCTGCGGCGCGCTGCTCGTGATGGGCGGCGACGGCACCAGCCGCATCGTGGCGGGCGCGTGGCCGGACGCGCCGCTCGTCGCGCTCTCGCTCGGCACGAACAACGTCTTCCCCGAGCGCGTCGAGGCGACGCTCGCCGGCGCTGCGCTCGGCCTGGTCGCGAGCGGGCGCATCGCGCTGGCCGAGGTCGCGCAGCGCGCGAAGCTGGTGCGCGCGCGTTTTTCCGATGGCTCGGAGACGCTCGCGCTGATCGACGCGGTGCTCGTCGAGGGCGACCACCCCGGCTCACTGCTGCCCTTCGACGCGGGCAAGATCCGGCGCGCGATCCTCTCGCGCGCCGAGCCCGACGCGGTCGGCATGTCGCCGCTCGGTGGCTTGTTACTGCCCACGTACAAGCAGGACGACGCCGGCGTCGACGTGACGTGCTGCGCCCCGGGGCAGGGCGGCCGCGCGCTGCTCGCGCCGATCTCCCCCGGCCTCTATCGCACCGCGTTCGTGACGAGTGCGCGCCGCGTCGCGCTCGGCGAGCCGATCGCGATCGAGGGGCCTGGAATCCTCGAGTTCGACGGCGACCGCGAGCGCGTGCTCGCGGCCGGCGAGCGCGCCGAGCTGCGCGTCGTGCGCGACGGGCCGTGGCAGATCGACGTCGCGCGCGCGCTCGCGCTCGGCGCCGAGCGCGGGCTGTTCCTCGATCGGCCGCACTGGCACGACGAGGGCGACACGGGCGAAGGCCCGGGCTGTTGCTGAGCGAGCGCTGCGCTCCGAGCGCGCCGTCAGATCGCCCAGTCGGGCTCCGCGCCGCGCGCGCTCAGCCGCGCGCGGCCGCGCTGCATGCGCTCGTTCAGCGCGGCGACCCGCCGGCTGGCCGTGCGCGTGAAGAAGCCCGGCACGAACGCGTGCACGACGCACGCGCCCGCCGCGGAGGCGAGCAGCGCCGCGAAGCGGAGCGCGGCGCCGAAGTGCTGCGCGTAGCTCTCGCCCACGCTGCGTGGATGCGCGAGCAGCAGCCGCTCGACCACGCCGGGCGCCGGAGGCAGCGCGCGTCTCACGCCAGCACCTCGTCGCTGCCCTCGTAGCGATAGGGCGCCATCAGCTCGGTGTTGAGGTAGCGCTCCCCGAAGCTCGGGATGATCGCCACGACCAGCTTGTTACGGTTCGCCGGCTCGCTCGCGTAGCGCAGCGCCGCGACCACGTTCGCGCCGGACGAGATGCCGCAGAAGATGCCCTCCTCGCGCGCGAGCCGGCGCGCCATCTCGAAGGCCTCGTCGTTCTTCACCTGCAGCACGCGGTCGACGAGCCCGAGGTCGAGCACGTCCGGCTTGAAGCCGGCGCCGATGCCTTGGATCTTGTGCTTGCCCGGCGCACCGCCCGAGAGCACCGGGCTGTCCGCCGGCTCGACCGCGATCGCCTCGAAGCTCGGGCGCCGCGCCTTCATCACCTGCGCGACGCCGGTGATCGTGCCGCCGGTGCCGACGCCCGCGACGATCGCGTCGGCCATGCCGTCCGTGTCGGCCCAGATCTCCTCGGCCGTGGTCTTGCGGTGGATCTCCGGGTTCGCCGGATTCGCGAACTGTTGGGGCATGAAGCTGTTCGGGATGCGTGCCGCGATCTCGTTCGCGCGCTCGATCGCGCCGCGCATGCCCTTCCCGGGATCGGTGAGCACCAGCTTCGCGCCGAACGCGCGCAGAGTGATGCGACGCTCGACGCTCATGCTCTCCGGCATCGTGAGCACGCACGCGTAGCCCCGGACCGCGCACACGAACGCGAGCGCGATGCCGGTGTTGCCGCTGGTGGGCTCGACGATCGTGGTCTCGCCGCGCGTGATGAGTCCGTCGCGCTCGGCTGCGTCGATCATGGCGAGGCCGATCCGATCCTTCACGCTGTCGGCCGGGTTCTGGCTCTCGAGCTTCGCGACCAGCTGCGCATCCACGCCGGCCGCGACCTTGTTGAGCCGCACCAGCGGGGTGCGGCCGATCAGCTGGGTAATGTCGTTTGCGATTCGCATCGGGATCTCCTGTGCGGTGCGCGCCCACCGGCGCGCCGGGGTTCGCGCCAGTTCGGTGCGGCAGGGCCGTTGCCGTTCTCTGGCGATGAGCGAGAAGTACGCGACGCGCGCGGGCGAGTCCTGACGGAACCCTGACATTTGGTCGAGTGCACCCGGCTGCGCGCGGCGAGCGCTTAGAATTCGCGCTCGATGTCCGAGGCAAACGTGAGACTCTCTCTCCGTTTCGGCGCGTTCGAGCTCGATCTCGCCGCGGGCCGGCTGCTGCGGCACGGGCGAGCGGTGCACCTCACGCCCAAGGCCTTGGCGCTCCTCGATCTGCTCGCGAGCCGGTCGGGAGAGCTCGTCACGAAGCGCGAGCTCTTCGCCAGCCTGTGGCCCGGCACGGTGGTCACCGACTTCGCGCTCTCGCGCTGCATCCGCGAGCTGCGCAGCGCGCTCGCCGACGACGCGCGCCGGCCGCAGTTCCTCGAGACCGTGCATCGCCGCGGCTTCCGCTTCGTCGCGGAGGTCGCGCGCTCGCAGGCAGGGGGCGGCGCGCAGTCGCTCTTCGTCGGCCGCGACCGCGAGCTGCGAGCCGCGCGCGATTGGCTCGAGCGGCGCTCCGCGGGCGCGCCCAAGTTGTTACGGATTTCCGGCGAGCCGGGCGTCGGCAAGACGCGGCTCGCGCGGGAGATCGCCGAGCACGCGGCCCGAGCGGGCGCGAGCGTGCTGTGGAGCGCGACGCCGGGAGACGAAGGCGCGCCGCCGTATGCGGTGTGGCGCCAGATCCTCGAGGGAGATCCCGCGGCGCGCGCGCCGGCGGCGCGGAGCACGCGTGCGGGCAGCCAGTGGGAGATCGAGCCGCTCGCCGGGCGCCAGCGCGCCTTCGAGCTGGTGGAGCGCCGGCTGGCGGCGCTCACCGCGCAGCGGCCGGCACTGCTCGTGCTCGACGATCTCCACGGCGCCGACGGCGACTCGCTGCACTTGCTCGACCACCTCGTACACGACGTCGAGAACCCCCGGCTCGCGATTGTCTGCACGCTGCGCGACGTCGGCGCGCCGGCGAACGCGGCGCTGCAGCGCGCGCTCGGCGTGGACCCGACGCCCGCGCACGCCTCGCTGGCGCTGCGCGGGCTCGCCCCCGAGGCGGTAGCGGCGCTGCTCGCGGCGCGCGTCGGCAGCGAGCGCGCGAGAACCTTCGCGGCGCTCGCGCACGACAAGTCGGGTGGGAACCCGCTCTATCTGGGCGAGCTCGTCGCGAGCGTGCCGCACGATCCGCAGGCGGCGGCGATGGCGCCGGGCGTGCCGGAGACGTTGCGCCAGCTGATCGCGCAGCGGCTCGAACGCGTGTCGGCGCTCTGCGCCGATGTGCTCGCGGCGACCGCCGTGGTGGGCTCGAGCAGCGCGCTCGCGCTGATCGCCGACGTGACCGAGCTGCCCGCGGCCACGCTCGCTGCCGGGGTCGAGGAGGCGGTCGCGCAGCGCCTGCTCGCGCGCGAGTCCGGCGCGCTGCGCGTGCGCTTCTCGCACGGCGTGGTGCGCGAGGTGGTGTACGAGCGCACGACGCCCGGCTTGCGTGCGCGCTTGCACCGCCGCGTCGCACGCGCGCTCGAGCAGGGCGCGGGGGGCGACGGCGCCGCGAGCGCCTCGCTGCTCGCGCACCACTTCGGGCGCGCGGTGATCGGCGGCGAGACGGCGCGGGCGATCCATTATGCACTGCGCGCCGGCGGCCAGGCGCTGCGCAGCTACGCGTTCGAGGAGGCGGCCGGGCACTTCGAGAACGCGCTCGACGCATTCGAGGCCGAAGATCCGCTCGACTCCGTGCGCGCGGCGCGGGCCGCGATGGCCGCCGCGCGAGCCCAGGCGCTGTGCGCGCGCGGCGAGCGCGCCCTCGCGCTGGCGAGCCGCGCAGTCGAGCTCGCGCGCCGCAGCGGCTCGGCCCGCATGCTGCGCGAAGCCGCGGTCGTATTCTGCGAATTGCAGCCGTCGTACGGGCGCGATCCGCGCGCCGTCGCGCTGCTCGACGCAGCGCTGCGGCGCAGCGGCGATCGCGACCCCGCGCTGCGCTCACGGCTGATCTCCCTGCGCGGAATGATGGCGTTCGTCGACGCCGACCCCGCCACGCATCGCAGCGCCAGCCGGCGCGCGCTGGCGGCCGCGCGGCGCTCCGGCGACTCCGGCGCGCTGCTCGAAGCGCTGCGCGTGCGTTCGCTCGCCTTGAACCAGCCGGCCACGCAGGCCGCGTGGCGCAAGTGTTATGCCGAGCGCATCGCGCTCGCCGCCGCTGCGGGAAACGAGATCCACGGCTTCGAGGCTCGCCAGCACCGGCTCGAGCACCATCAGCAGCTCGGCGAGATGGCCTGCGTCGCGAACGACATCGAAGAGATGGAACAGATCGCGCGCCGCGTGCGCTCGCCGAGCATGGCCGCCTCCCTGCTGCGGATTCGCGCCAACCTCGCGATCGCGCGCGGGCCGATCGCGGAAGCGCGCGAGCTCGCCGAGCGCGCGCTCGCGGCGGGCGAGCGCGTGGACGCGCAGGAGTCGTGGGCGATCGCGCAGCTCCAGATCGGATCGGTGACGGGCTTCGAGGATCTCTTCGGCGACGTCGCCGCGAACGTTCACCGCGGCACGCATACCCATCCGCAGATCAGTCTGTTCCGCACCAGCGAGATCTTCTTGCTGGCCCAGTCCGGCGCGCGCGCCGAAGCGGAGGCGCGCTTGCGCGCGCTTGCGCGCGACGGCTTCGCGGGGCTCTCGCAGGACGTCTCGTATCCGCTCAGCCTCTCGAACCTCGCGCTCTCGGCGGCGCTGCTCCGATGCTGCGACGCGGCGGAGGCCCTGATCGATCGGCTGCAGCCCTACGCGGGCCGCACGCTCACGCTGCTGAGCGTTTACTCCGCAGGCTGCGCCTCGCGTTTCCTCGGCGTGCTCAGCGCTCTGCTCGGGCGCTGGGACGAAGCCGCGGCGCACTTCGAGGTGGCGCTCGCGGTCGACACCGCAACCGGTGCGCGCGTGTGGGCGGCCCACGACGCGCTCGAGTACGCGCGCTTCCTGGCTGCGCGCGGCGGAGCGACGAACGGGGCGCGTGCATGTCAGCTCGGCCGCGACGCGCTCGCGGCGAGTCAGGCGCTCGGCCTCGCGCTCGTGGCGCGCGGCGCGCGCGAGCTGCTCGCGACGCTCGGTGTGGAACGCACGGAGGCGGAGCTGCAGCGTGGGCCGCGTGCGGCGGCGCAGTCGCCTCGGGGCCCGTCGTGAGCGCGCCGGCCTCGAGGCGCAACGTCTACGAGCAGCCGGAGCTCTGGGACTGGGCCGGCAGCATGGAGGGCGTGCCCGACGCGCTCGGTCCCGGCGAGAGCTTCGACGAGCGCGCGAATCGCAAGCGCTGGCAGACGCGCGGCAACGATTGGTTCGGCCTGTGCGGAGCGCTCTTGCCGGGCCTCGGCGTTGCGCTCGGGCTCGCGTGGCTCGGCGAGCTCGGATCGGCGGCGATCGGCGAACGCTTGCTCGGCCTCGCGAAGAGTCCGCTCAGCCCGATCCTGTGCGCGATCGCGCTCGGGCTCGCGATCCGCAACGCGATCGGGCTGCCGACGGTCTACGAGCCCGGCCTGCGCTTTGCGCTGCGGCGCTTGTTGCGGCTCGGCGTCGTGCTGCTCGGAATCCGCATGAGCCTCGCGACCGTCGGCGAGCTCGGCCTACGGGCTCTCCCGATCGTCGGCCTGTGCATCGCGGCGGCGCTCGCGGCGATGCACTTGGTCTCGCGCGCGCTCGCGCTACCGCCGCGGCTCGGCACGCTGATCGCGGTCGGCACTGCGATCTGCGGCAACACCGCGATCGTGGCGACCGCGCCCGTGATCGGCGCCGACGACGACGAGCTCGGCTACGCCGTCGCCACGATCACCGGCTTCGGCATGCTCGCGCTGCTCGTGCACCCGTTCCTCGCCCACGCGCTCTTCGCCGGCGACGCGCAGCGCGTGGGCCTGTTCCTCGGCACTGCGATCCACGACACCGCGCAGGTAGCGGGCGCCGGTCTGCTCTACGCGCAGCACTTCGCGGCGCCCGCGGCGCTCGACGCGGCCACGGTCACGAAGCTGGTGCGCAACGCCTGCATGGTCGCCGTGATCCCGCTCCTGGCTTTGGTGCACGCGCGCAGTGCGGCGCGCGGATCACAGGGCCCGCGGCCGCGCTTCTCCGAGCTCGTGCCGCACTTCGTGTTCGGCTTCCTCGCGCTCGCGTTGCTGCGGACGCTCGGCGATCTCGGCGGCGAGCGGCCGTTCGGCGGGCTGGTTTCCGCAGCGCGCTGGGAGCACGCGATCGAGTCGCTCTCCGTGCTCTCAGGCTGGTGCCTGACCGTCGCGATGGCTGCGGTCGGCCTCGGGACGAACCTGAAGCAGCTGCGCAAGCTCGGCGGGAAACCGCTCGCCGCCGGCTTCGTGGCAGCGCTCACGGTCGGCCTGGTGAGCTTCCTCGCGATTCGCGCGCTCGATTCGAGCGCCGGCTAGCGGTCCGCGCGAAGCTGGCGCGCGTGCGCGATGCCCCGGGTCACGACGAGGCGAAAACCGCAGCGCTCGGCGAGCGCATCGCCGAAGGCGCAGCCGCCGAGATCTTCGCGTTCGGCGCGGGGCGCGTCGTCAAGCTGTTCCGTCCGGAGTACGCCTACATCGCGGATGTCGAGGAGCACCGCACGCGCGCAGTGAACTCGGTGCGGGACCTTCGCTCCCCGCAGTTGTTGGGTCGCACCCAGATCGGCGGCCGGAAGGGCATCATCCTCGAGCACGTGCGTGGCGCGACGCTGCTCGCCGAGCCGGCACCGCCCGCGGAGAAGGCGGCAGAGCTCGCGCGCCTCCACGTGGAGATTCACGCGTGCACGGCGCCCGCCTTGCCGAGCTGGCGTGCGGTGGTCGACGAGGTTGCGGCGAAGCTCGTTCGCGACGAGCGGGCGCGCTTCCTAGCGCGTGTCGCGACCATGCCCGATGGCGACCGCACCTATCACGGCGACTTTCATCCGGGCAACGTGATTCGAAGTGAGCGCGGGCTCGTGACGGTGGACTGGCCGAACGCCTGCCTCGCGCACCCGGCCGCCGATGTCGCGCGCTCGTTCGTGCTGCTTCGTTATCAGGGCCTCGGGGCGGCGGCGCCGGCTCGCCTCGTCGAGGCGCGACGTGCATTCGCCACTGCGTACCTGAACGCCTACGTCACGCAGAGCAGTGTCGTTCGGGGTGAGATCGCGGCGTGCCTGCCGCTCGCCGCCGCGGGTGTCCTTCGCGGCGAGCCGACGAACACCCGCGCGAACGAGCTCGCGCGCCTCGCGGCGGGCGATACCGAATCAGTCTTCGCGTGAGCGCCATGGCTGCTCGGCCCGAATCAGCCCTGCGCCGTTGGGCGTATCACGATCTCACTCACGTCCACCTCGGCGGGCTGCTCGATCGCGAACGCGATGGCGCGAGCAATCGCGCCCGGCGAGATCGCGATCGTGCGCGCGGTGTCGACGATGCGCGCCTTCACCGCCGGGTCGGTGATGGACTCTGCGAATTCCGTCTGGACGAAGCCCGGTGAGATGATCGTGACGCGCAGCTTCTCGCCGGCTTCTTGGCGCAGCCCTTCGGAGATCGCGCGGACGGCATTTTTCGTGCCGGCGTAAACCGATTGCAGGGGAACGATCCGGAGGCCCGCCGTCGAGACGACGTTCACGAACTGTCCGAACCCCTGGGCGCGAAAGACCGGCAATGCGGCGGCGATGCCGTAGAGCACGCCTTTGAGATTGACGTCGATCATCTCCTCCCAGTCCTCGACGCGCAGATCGTCGAGGAGCGAGATCGGACCGATGCCGGCGTTGTTCACCAGCACGTCCAGCCTTTCGAAGCGCTCACGGGCCGACTCGACGAGCTTGGCGACGTCGCCGCGTCGCCTCACATCCGTGACGACACACGCCGCGTCGCCACCCGCCGACCGGATTCGCTCGGCGAGCGCTTCGAGGCGATCCGAGCGGCGCGCGCCGAGCACGAGCTTCGCGCCTCGCTCGGCGAGCAGGAGCGCCGTCGCCGCACCGATTCCGCTGCTGGCTCCCGTGACGACGACGACCTTGCCCGCAATGCCCGACGTGAGTGTGCTGGGGTCGGGTCCGCTCACACCGCCAGCTTGCTCGTATCGATCCCGTACAGCTTCGCCGTGCTCTCGCCGAGGATCGCGGTCTTCTGCTCGGCTGTTAGGCACTTCGTGTGCGTCGCGAGCATCTCTTGGCTCCAAGGCCAGGTCGAGTCGCTGTGCGGGAAGTCGTTGGCCCAGAGCAGGTGCCGCCAGTTCATGTCGTTCGCGACCTTGAATGCCACCCAGTCGTCTTGGAACGTGGTGTAGATGTTCTCGGCGAAGTATTCGCTCGGCAGCTTCGAGAGCTGCTGGCCGGCGGGCAGCCAGTAGCGATGGCGCTTGTAGGCGTGGTCCATCCGGTACATGTAGTGGGGCACCCAGCCGGCGTCGGCTTCGGCGCACACCACCTTCAAGCCGGGATGGCGCTCGAACACGCCGCCCAACACCAGCGTGCCCATCACGTCCTGACAGCCGCGCATGATGCTGAGGAAGCCGTTCATCTTCGGGCCGCGCGTCTCGTGGCGGAAGGCGTAGTTGCGATCCGTCAGGATGTGGAACGAGAGCGGCAGGCCCAGCTCGATCGAGGCGTCCCAGAACCCGTCGTAGATGCGCGAGTCGTAGTCCTCGAGCGCCGGGTTGCCGGGCATCATCACGCCCTTCAGCCCCAACGCCTTGATCTCGCGCAGCTCGCGGATGCCATCCTCGGGCGTGCGCATCGCGAGCTGACCGAGGCCGATCAGGCGCTCGGGATGCTTCGCGCAGTAGCCCGCGATCCAGCGGTTGTAGGCGGCGAAGCAGGCGGTCTTGTAGTCGAAGTCGGCGTGGTTGCAGAGCACCATGCCGACGGTCGGGTAGATCACCTCGGCGTGGACGCCGTCACGATCCTGCTCCGCCATGCGCGCGTCCGGATCCCAGCCGCCGGGGTGCATGTCGTAGAACTTCACGCCCGTGGTGCGGATCTTCTCGGGCGGCGTGCCGGCCGCGGCCACGAGGCCCATCGCGATGGGAGCGGGCAACCCGTCCACGAAGAACGCGTCGCCGAGCTTCTCGTTGTCGAAGCGCATCTGCGGCGCGCGCGCCTTCCACTTCGCGTCGATGAAGTCCACGTACGTGTTCGGCGGCTCGGTGATGTGCGAGTCGGCAGAGATGACGACGTTGCCCATGCGCGCTCCTTGGTGCGACGCGCACACTATACGAGGCTTGGCGGGCGCCTGTGCCATCGTGCCGGCTCCCAGCGGCACACCCCGGAGGTTCCTCGATGAAGTTCGGAATCATGTTCGCCAACGTCGGCCCGTTCGGAGCGCCGGATCGCGCCGCGCACCTCGCGCAGAAGGCGGAGCAGGTCGGTGTCGAATCGCTCTGGACCGTCGAGCACGTGGTGGTGCCGAAGGGCTACGGCTCGCAGTACCCGTACTCCCGCGACGGCCGCATGCCCGGCCCCGAGGAGTCGCCGATCCCGGATCCGCTGATCTGGATGACCTACGCCGCAGCCGTGACGACGAAGATCAAGGTCGCGACGGGCGTGCTGATCCTGCCGCAGCGCCATCCCTTCTACGTGGCGAAGGAGCTCGCGACGCTCGACGTGCTGTCGCGCGGCCGGGCGATTCTCGGCGTCGGCATCGGCTGGCTCGAGGAGGAGTTCCGCGGCGTCGGCGTTCCGTTCAAGGAGCGCGCGTCGCGCACGGAGGAATCGATTCGGGCGCTGCGCAGCCTGTGGGGCGAGAAGCCGAGCGAGTTCGCGGGCAAGCACTTCAACTGGGGCGCGGTCGAATCGAATCCGAAGCCGGTGCAGAAGCCGGGCGTACCGATCGTGATCGGCGGGCACGCGCCGGGCGCGGCGAAGCGGGCCGCGCGCTACGGCGACGGCTTCTTCCCGGCCCGCGCCGATCTGCTGCCGAGCCTGCTCGAGGTGCTCGTGAAGGAGTGCCACGAGATCGGCCGCGATCCGACGGACATCGAGATCACGACGGGGTCGGTGCCGAAGCTCGACGAGGTGAAGCGGCTGGAGGATCTCGGGGTGCGGCGGTTTACGGTGGCGCCTCCGGGGTTCACGCAGGACGACGTCGAGCGCGGGCTCGACAGGCTTGGGGATGAGTTGATCTCGAAGGCCTGAGTCGCGGAGCATTGCGGCGGCGCAGGG
>DATBRS010000259.1:0-11227 GCA_036560185.1 Myxococcota bacterium | reverse complement strand
GTGCCCACGGCCTCGCGGGCGTAGACTCGCGCGCCTCGGAGCCCCCGTGCCTCGCAGCCTCTCTCGCTTCCGCCTCGGCCTGCTCGCGCTGCTGATCGCGGCGAGCGGCGCGCGCGCCGGCGCCCCGGTTCCCGCTGCCCTCGACGCCGAGGCGCGCGCCCAGGGCAGCGTGCGCGTGATCGTGCAGCTCGCCCCCGCCGCCTCGCGGAGCGCGCGGCGAA
Source organism: Myxococcota bacterium (assembly GCA_036560185.1). Taxonomy (GTDB): domain Bacteria; phylum Myxococcota_A; class UBA9160; order UBA9160; family UBA6930; genus VGRF01. The sequence continues at coordinate 11,006 of DATBRS010000259.1, read as the reverse complement.
CGCGGCAAGACGACGCGCTCGCGCGCGTTGCCGCGGGCGCGCGCGCCGGCGCGCGGCGCTATGCGCACCTCGACGCCGTCGCGCTCGAGGCGACGCCGCAGGATCTGCGCGCGCTCGCGGCCGCACCCGACGTGCGCGCGCTGTTCGTAGACGGCCCGCTCGCCGCGCCGACGCTCGACAGCTCGGGCCCGGTCGTCGGCGCGACGGCCACGCGCGCGGCGGGCTTCGACGGTTCCGGCGCAGCCATTGCGATCCTCGATACCGGCGTCGACGCGCAACATCCGTTCCTCGCCGGCCGCGTCGTGGCGGAGGCCTGCTTCTCCGCCAACGGAAACTGCCCGAACGGGCTAACCACGCAGATCGGGCCCGGCGCGGGCCGCGACTGCAACTTCGCCTCGGCCTGCTTCCACGGCACGCACGTGGCGGGCATCGCGGCGAGTGCCGACCCGGTTTATCAGGGCGTCGCGCCGGGCGCGCAGCTCGTGGCGGTGCAGATCTTCTCGCGCTTCACGGGGTTCGACTGCAGCGGTACGGGCTCCGATCCGTGCGCGCTCGCCTGGCCGAGCGACATCCTGGCCGGCGCCGACCACGTGAGGACGCTCGCGGCGACCGTGCCGATCGTCGCCGCGAACATGAGCTTCGGCAGCGGCACGTACTACGGGAAGTCCGGCTGCGACAACGCCAACGTCGCGATGAAGCAAGCGATCGACGCGCTGCTCGCGGTGGGCGTCGCCACGGCGGCGGCCTCCGGCAATGATTATTGGCCCGATGCGATGAGCGCGCCCGGATGCATTTCGAGCGCGGTCGGCGTGGGCGCGGTGGACGACACCGACCACGTCGCGCTGTTCTCGAACTCGATGTACATGCTCGATCTGTTCGCGCCGGGCGTGCTCGTACGCTCCTCCGTGCCCGGCGGCGGGACGCTCACCGTGAACGGCACGTCGATGGCGACCCCGCACGTCGCGGGCGCGTTCGCCGTGCTGCGTCAGGCGAGCCCGAGCGCGCCCGTTTCGGCGCTGCTGACCGCGCTGCAGAACACGGGCGTGCCGGTAGTCGATACGCGGCCGCTCGCGAAGAACCTCACGCGGCCGCGCATCCAGGTAAACCTCGCGGTGAAGAGCCTCGCGCCGGCGGCTTGTTACGACTCCCTCGACAACGACGCCGACGGCCGCATCGACTTCCCGGCCGATCCCGACTGCCAGTCGGGGCACGACCAATCCGAGCAGTTCATCGCCGCGAGCTGCGGCATCGGGCCCGAGCTCGCGCTCGCCCTGCCGCTGCTCGGCGCGCTGCGGCGGCGGACGCGCACGCGCGGCTGAGCGCGGGGGCGCAGTTTTTTCGGCGCGTCGCGGAACCCGCCCGCGAGGTCGGGGTTCGGAGGCCCAGGAGGTCCCACCCATGCGCTCCGGAATCGCTGCGACTCTCGCTTCCCTGTTACTCGCCGCGTCGGCGGTGAGCGCTCACCCGCAGCCGGGCGAAGCCGGTCCCGAGGTTCATCGCGCGCCCGGGCCGGGCTGGCATCACCCGATGTTCGATCAGTTCGTTCCGAATCCCGGTCGTCTGGGCGTGCAGCTGCAAGACATGACGCCGGAGCTGCGCGAGTTCTTGCACGCGCCGAAGGAGCGCGGCGTGCTCGTCGTGCGCGTGAACGAGGGCTCGGCGGCGGAGAAGGCCGGGCTGCGTGTCGGCGACGTGATCGTCTCGGTCGGCGGCGAAGCCGTGACCGAGACGTTCGAGGTCGTGCACGCGGTGGTGCGCGCGGAGAAGGACACGAAGCTCGCGCTCGAAGTCACGCGCGAGGGCAAGTCGCGCACGCTCGAGGCGACGATCGCGGGCGAGCCGCCCATGGCGGCGGCGCCGATGCGCTTCTTCGAGGAGCGCGTGCCGGAAATGCGTGAGAGCCTCGAGCTGCGCATGCGCGAGCTCGAGGAACGCATGCGCGAGCTCGAGCAGCGCCTGAAGGACGCGGCGCCGGAGAGCGACGAGCTCGCGACCTGAGCCGCGCTCTCCCGCACTGCGAGCCCGCGCTCGCTGTGCAAGCATCGGCGACATGAGGCGAGCGTCGCAGGGCCCCGCTTCCCTTGCGGAGTAGAAGCCATGGCGAAGCGGAGCGCAGCGATCGCAGGCCTCGCCGAATGGAAGCCCGAGCGCGTCTGGCCGCGGCCGATGTTCTCGCTCGAGGCGTGCGCCGAGCTCGCCGCGCTGGCGCTCGCGGACGCGGGCATCGAGAAGGGCGAGGTGGACGGGCTCTGCATCGGCGGCATCTACGAATCGCCGCTGTTCGGGCCGAGTGCGGCGGCCGAGTACCTCGGCATCCGCGCGAACTTCGCGGAGACGGTGGACCTCGGCGGCGCGACCAGCGCGGGGATGTTGTGGCGCGCCGCGGCCGCGATCGAAGTCGGCGCCTGCGAGACGGTGCTCGTGCTGTGTCCGAGCGTGATGTCGCCGCGTCCCGACGGCGCGGCGCGCGGCAAGATGGACTTCCCGATCTATCTAGGCGGCGACGCGTGGGGCTCGCCGCAGGGCGCGTTCGAGATTCCCGCCGGCCTCGTCGCCGCGACGCCGAGCTTCGCGATGGTCGCGCAGCGCTACATGGCGCGTTACGGCTTGCGCGAGGAGACGCTCGCAAAGATCGCGGTCGACGCCCGCTACAACGCGCAGTTCAACCCCGACGCGATCTTCTACGGCAAGCCCATTACGGTCGACGACGTGATGCGCTCGCGGCGCGTCGCCGATCCGCTGAAGCTGCTCGAGATCGTGATGCCGTGCTTCGGCGGCGGCGCGCTGCTCGTGACGACGCCCGAGCGCGCCGCGCGCGCGCGACACCGTCCGGTGTACGTGGCCGGCTTCGGCGAGCACCTGACGCACAAGAGCATCACTTACGCGCCGGATCTGCTCGACAACCCGATCCGCGTCGCCGCCGAGCGCGCGTTCCGCATGGCCGGCGTCGCGCAGCGCGACGTGCACGTCGTGCAGCCCTACGACTGCTTCACGATCACGGTGCTCGTCACCCTCGAGAACGCGGGCTTCTGCGGCAAGGGCGAAGGCGAGCGCTTCGTCTCCGAGCGTTCGCTGCGCTGGGACGGCGATTTCCCGCTCAACACCCACGGCGGCCAGCTCGGCGCCGGGCAAGCCGGCACCGCCGGCGGCCTCTCGCACCTGACCGAAGCCGTCCGCCAGCTCCAAGGCCGCGCGACCGGCCGCCAGCTGAAGAAGTGCGACGTCGCCTACGCCAACGGCACCGGCGGCATGATGGCCGAGCAGGTCGCGCTGATCCTGCAGGGGGCGTGATGCAGCTCCGGGCCCGTGCGACCGATCGCGGAGACGATCGACTGACGGCGATTACTCCCTCGCGGCGGCAAGCGGGCCGAGCGAGCCCCACTCGCTCAGCCCGCGCGCAGCGAGGCGGGATCCCCAGCTGGGGGCCGCGTGCTCTTCTACCTACAGCCGAGCGGAGTCGTTAAGAGATGGGAACGCGACACGACTCCGCCGGCCGCCCTCTCCCGCTCGCGAATCCGACGACGAAGCCGCACTTCGACGCCGCGCGCGAGCGGCGCTTCGCGATGCAGCGCTGTCCACGCGACGGGTTCTTCTTCTACCCGCGCAGCCGCTGCCCGCAGTGCCTCGGCGACGACTGGCGCTGGGAGACCGCGAGCGGCCGCGGCGCGATCCACTCGTTCACCGTGGACCGCGCCGGCCACGTGCCCGCGCTCGCGAAGCTAGCGCCCTACGCCGTCGCGATCGTCGAGCTCGACGAAGGGCCGCGCTGCGTCGCCCGCCTCGTCGACTGCGATGTCGAGAAGGTGCGCGTGGGGATGCGCGTCGAGGCCGCCTACGAGGACGTCGAGGGCGGCACGGTCGTGCACTTCAAGCCGGCGTGAATCCCGCCAGCGACTTCTGCGCCTCGAGATCGCGGCCGAGCGTCTTCGACGCGAACCAATAATGGATCGCGGACCACGCGGCGCCGATCGCGATGGTGTAGAGCAGCGCGTAGCGCACCGACTCGACGCCGAACGAGGGCTTGAGCAGATCGGAGAGGATGCCCACGAACTGGGGCCCGAGTCCGAGGCCGATCAAGTTGAGGATGAGCAGCAGCACGGCTGCAGCCTGCGCGCGCATGTGCGGCGGCACGATCGCCTGCGTCATCGCGAAGGTCGGACCCAGATAAAGGCCGCTCGCGACGGCGGGGATGAGCGAGATGACGAGCGCGACCTCCGCCTGAGCCACCAGGTAGACCGCGATCACGAACGGAATTCCGGCGATGCTCCCGATGCCGGGTACGAACGGATACGAGCGCACGTCGCGCGCGCCGTAGCGATCGCCGAGCCAGCCACCGAGGTAGGTGCCGAGCACGCCGGCGGTGAGGCCGATTCCGGCGGCGATCGTCGCGTACTCGCCCGGGCCCATGCCGTGGCTGCGCTCGAAGAAGACCGGGTTGAAGGCGGCTGCCCCGTAGCCGTAGAACGCGTGCAGCGCGCCGGCGAAGGCGAGATGCCAGAACGACGGGAGCTTCGCGAGGAAACGGAACACCGCGGCGAGCGACGTGCCGCGGGCGCTGTGCGCGACGCCGCCCTCCCAGTAACCGCGCGTCGGCTCGCGCAGCGTCGCGAACACGATCAGCGAGAGCACGACACCGGGAATGCCGACCACCATGAACGCTTCGCGCCAGCCGAACAGCTGACGCATCCAGCCGCCGATCAACAAGCCGAGAGCGCCGCCGATCGGAATGCCGAGCGCGTACACCGCCAGCGCGCGCGCGCGGATCTCGGGGCGATGCATGTCCGAGATCATCGAGTGCGCCGGCGGGCTGCAGCCGGCCTCGCCGACGCCCACGAAGATGCGCGTGATCGCGAGCGAGGCGAAGCCCGCCGCGAGGCCCTGCAGCGCGGTCATCGCGCTCCAGAACGCGAGCGCGGCTCCGATGATGCGCTTGCGCGGCACGCGGTCGGCGAGCCATGCGATCGGCAGCCCGAGCGTCGCGTAGAAGATTCCGAACGCGGTGCCGCTGAAGAAGCCGAGCTGCCAGTCGGCGAGGTCGAACTCCTGCCGGATCGGCTCGAGCAGCACGTTCACGATGTTGCGATCGATGAACGCGAACGTGTAGACGACGATCAGCAGCACCACCGAGTAGCGCGTGCGGCCGCGCGAGAGCTCGGGCTCACGCGGCGTCGCGGCGGGTGCGGGCGCGGTCATCCAGCGGCGCAGAGTCGAACAGGGACCGCGCGCGGGTCAAGAGGGGCAGCGCACGAACGCGGCGACCTCGCTCTGGCAGGGCGAACGCTTCGCGCGCCGCCCTAATCGCTCGCGCTAGCTCTGGCGGCGGCGGATCGCGACGCCGACGACGCCCGTGCCGAGCACGAACAGCGCGAGCGCGGCAGGCTCCGGAATCGACGGAATCGCCTGGCTCGCCGGCGCCGAGGCGGGGGCGTTCGGACCGACCGCGAGGGCCGGCAGCCCGAGCAGTGCGGACGCGAACGAGCAGCAGACCAGCAAACGCATTCCAGCTCTCTCCGAAGTGGGGACAGATATAAGGTGACCCCGCTCACGAAACAAGTTCCAACTGACACTCTTCCGGCGCAGAATGCTCGCATTTCGTGTGGCCCGGTTAACAGGGCGTCACCCCGCCTGGCCTACGTTCCACACCGCTACGCTGAGGAGACCCAGATGGGCGTTCATCATCTCGCCTTCGCCACCAAGGACGTGCAGGAGAACCACCGCTTCTACACCGAGGCGATGGGCTTCGAGCTCGTGAAGGTCGAGGTGGCCCACATGGGCAAGGGCTGGGCGAAGCACCTCTTCTACACGACCGGCTCGAAGCGCGATCAGCTGATCGCGTTCTGGGATCTGCACGATCCGACCCTCGGCGAGTGGAGCGCGGACATCTCCCGCGGCCAGGGGCTGCCCCCCGGCGTGAACCACCTCGCCTTCTCGGCGAGCGACCTGGCTGACCTCGGACGCCGCCGAGACCGCTGGCTCTCCCATGGGCACGACGTCATGGAGATCGACCACGACTGGTGCATTTCCGTCTACACGACCGACCCGAACGGCATCCTGGTGGAGTTCTGCACGCTGGTGCGCGATTTCACGGCCGCCGACAAGGCCGAGGCCGAGGAGCTCCTGCGAAACCCCGCTCCCGAGCTGCGGCGAGACCCCAAGTCCGTCGTGATGCACAAGGCGGCTGATTGGGCGGCGAAGCGGACCCACGCGGCCTAGGCCGGCTCAGCACCTCACTCCGGCGAAGTCGCGATCAGCGCCGCGCGCTCGAGGCCGGCCTCGCGGTGGCAAATCCCCGCCTGGTATGCGACCGCGCTGAGCATGTCGAGCATGCCCGCGCGCTCGCGGTAGTGGACGAGCAGCAGCTCGTCCCAGGGCGCGGCCAACGGCTGTGCCGTGTCCCCGACGGCGACCCCGATCGGCTCGCCGACGAAGACCGGGCCTCGGCCGCGGCGCAGGACGAACGGGAGCGTGTTGGCGCCGTAGCGGCGATAGGCGGCCGCGCCGCTCTCCCCCTCGCGGCTCATCTCTCTCGCCGCGTAGCGCGCGCGCTCGCGGTGCCGGTTCAGGTTGAGCATGTAGAGCGGGCGGGCAGGCGCGGCGTTCAGGAACGCCTCGAGCTCGCGCGCCGCTGGCGCGATCGCGCCACTCTCGAGCGGGAGCTCGGCGATCGGGCGCGTCTGGCCTCCGGCGCCGCGCCCCGTGAGCCGCGCCGCGAGGCGGGCGAACGCGAGCGCGAGGCGCGGAACCCCGCGTGGCCGCACGACCAGCACGAGCGCCTCCGTGAGCGCGTCCGTCGCGTGCGGGTTCGCGAGCCGCAGCGACTCGGCGGCGAGCTCGCGCGACGGAAACGCGTCGATCGCGAGCCAATCGAAGCGCGTGCTCGTACCCACGAGCACCGCATCGACGCGCCCGAGGTACGTGCGCTCCCCTCCGCTCGCGCGCGCCGCGCCGTCGTGCGCGGCGAGATACGCCGGCCACGCGGCCGCATCGCGCAGCGCGAACAGCGAGACGAGCGCGAGACGCTCGGTGGGATCGCCCGTGCGCAGCGCTTCGAGCTGCGCGTCGGTGCGCGAGATCGCCACGCGGCCTACTCCCGATTCCCCGGCACTTCTCGGCCATCGAGCCAGGCGCCCCAGATCTCGTTGACGCGCTCGGGCGCCTCCTGCTGCACCCAGTGCGAGACGCGCGGCAGGTAACGCAGCGTCAGGTCCTTCACGTAGCGCTCGGTGCCGAGCGTCAGCTCCTTGCCGAGCGCGCTGTCTTCCTCGCCCCAGACCATGAGCGTGGGCACGTCGATCTGCGGTGTCTCGGGGCTCGCGGCGCCGAAGCTCCGGCCTGCGGCGCGATACCAGTTGAGCATCGCGGTCGCGCCGCCGGGGCGGAGCACGTTCGCACGGTAGACGGCGAGCACGTCGTCGGGGAAGCGCGCCTTGTCGATCGCCATGCCGCGGAACGCTTCGTCGACCAGCGCTCCGCCGCGGCGGCGCAGCATCCACTCGGGCAGCCACGGCAGCTGGAAGAACGCGGCGTAGCGCGAGCGGCGGCGCTGCGTCTTGTTATGGCGCAGCTCTTCGCGGAAGCGCGCCGGGTGCGGGACGTTGAAGATCGCGAGCCGCGCGAGCGGCCGCGCGCGCCGCAGCGCGAACTCCCACGCCACCATCGCGCCCCAGTCGTGGCCGGCGAGATGCACTTCCCGCGCGCCGGCCGCGTCGATCAGCTGCGCGACGTCGCTCACGAGCTCCTCGATGCGGTAGCTCGCCACGCCGCGCGGCATCGGGCTGTTGCCATAGCCGCGCTGATTTGGCGCCCACACGCGGTAGCCGCGCGCCGCGAGGAACGGAATCTGCTGGCGCCACGAGAACGCGCACTCGGGGAAGCCGTGCAGCAGGAGCGCCAGCTTCGAGCTCGCGGGATCGCCGGCGGTGGCCACCTCGAAGCGCAGCGCGCCGGCTTGCACGAACTCGTAGTGGAGCGTGTCGGCAGAGCTCATCGCGAATGCTTTCCCTTGGCGTCAGCCGACCGGCACGTCGCCGATCAGCGTGACGCGTTCCATGCGGCGGTACTCGGGCAACGCGTCGCCGACGACGCGGTGCTGCGTGCAGCGGTTGTCCCACATCGCGAGCGAGCCCGGCCGCCAGCGGAAACGGCACGAGAAGTCGGGCGACTCGACATGGCGATGCAAGAACCCGAGCAGCGCCTCGCTCTCCGCCGGCTTCATGCCGACGATCTGCTTGGTGAAGATCGAGTTCACGAACAGCGCCCTGCGCCCCGTCTCGGGATGGCGCCTGATTACCGGGTGCACCGCCTTCTGCCGGCGCTCGAGATCGGCGAGCTGCGCCTTGTCTCTCGCCATGCGCGCGAAGCCGCCGCCGTCGTGCAGCGCCGTCAGCTCGGACAGCAGGCGCTGCATGCGATCCGAGAGCGCTTCGAAAGCGCCGTACATGCTCGCCCACATCGTGTCGCCACCGGCGGTGGGAACGGCGACGCCGCGCAGGATCGAGCCCTTGGGCGGCGCCTGCTCGAAGGTGACGTCGCTGTGCCAGCGGTCGGCGACGAACGGCCGCGACGCGTCGCTCTCGAGCACCACGATCTCCGGATGCCCCTGTTCCGCCATCGGCTGCAGCACCGGATGCACGTGCAGCTCGCCGAAGTTGCGCGCGAAGGCTTTGTGCTGATCGACGCTGATCTGCTGATCGCGGAAGAACAGCACCTGATGCCGCAGCCAGCCCTCGTTCAGCTCCTTGCGCGTGACGGGATCGAGCGGCTGCGCGAGGTCGATGCCGCGCACTTCGGCGCCGAGCGCGCCGGCGATGGGTTCGAACGCGAGCGCCATGCGTGCCTCCGAGCGAGTCGGGCCAGCATACGCCGGCGTCCCCCTTGCCGCGCGCACTCGCGCTGGGTGAGGCTTCGCGCGGCGCGGATGCGTGGAGGGCCGGCGATGAAGTGGCGAATCGGCGACGTCTCGATCAGCAAGATCGTCGAGCTCGAGGTCGCCGGGAAGGCGACGTGGATCCTGCCCGACCTGACCGCCGAGAACCTCGCGACCGTGCCGTGGTGCAAGCCGCATTTCGCCACCGACGACGGGCAGGTGGTGATGAGCATCCACGCGCTGCTGATCGAGTCGCAGGGGCAGCGCATCATCGTCGACACCTGCGTCGGCAACGACAAGAACCTCACCATCCCCAACTGGAACAAGCGGCAGGGCCCGTTCCTCGCCGACATCGCCGCCGCCGGCTTCCCGGCGAGCTCGATCGACACCGTGCTGTGTACGCACCTGCACGTCGACCACGTCGGCTGGAACACCAAGCTCGAGAACGGCAAGTGGGTGCCGACCTTCGAGAACGCTCGCTACCTGTGGAATCGCGCCGAGTACGAGCACTGGTCGAAGAACGAGCAGAGCGGCTACGGCGCGGTCGTGCAGGAATCGGTGCTGCCGGTCTTCGAGGCGGGGCGCGTCGACCTGGTCACGCCGGATCACGTGGTGACGAACGAGGTGCGGCTCGAGCCCACCCACGGCCACACGCCCGGGCACGTGAGCGTGCACATCACGTCGCGCGGCGAAGAGGCGGTGATCACCGGCGACCTGATGCATCACCCCGCGCAGTGCGCGCATCCCGAGTGGCGCAGCAGCGCCGACAGCGACGGCGCGCAAGCCGAGCAGACGCGCCGCGAGTTCCTCGCGCGCTACGCCGACCGCCCCGTGCTCGTGATCGGCACGCACTTCGCGACGCCGACCGCCGGCAAGATCGTGCGCGACGGCGGCGCCTACCGCTTCGCAGTCTGAGCCTCCCCGCGTGAGCACCGCCGCGTCCGCGCACGCGACAGCTGCGCCCACGGCACCGCCGCTCTCGCGCGGCACGAAGCTCTGGTACGCGCTCGGGCAGCTCGGCGAGGGCATCAAGAACGAGTCCTTCGCCTACTTCCTCGTCTTCTACTACACGAACGTGCTCGATCTTCCGGGCACGCTCGCCGGCCTCGCGTACCTGATCTCGATGCTCGTCGACGCGGTGGCGGATCCGCTGATGGGCGTGATCTCCGATCGCACGCGCTCGCGGCTCGGACGCCGGCACCCGTGGATCTTCGCCTCGGCGCTGCCGCTCGCGCTGAGCCTGTATCTCGTGTTCGCACCGCCCGCCGGACTCTCGCGCGCGGCGCTGTTCGCCTGGATGCTCACCTGGACGCTGGTGAACCGCTTCGCGCTCACGATGTTTCACGTGCCGTATCTGGCGCTCGGCGCGGAGCTCACGCGCGAATGGAACGAGCGCACGCTGCTCGTCTCGATGCGCCACGCGTTCGGGCAGCTCGCGCTGTTCGCGCCGGCGGTGGTCGGCTTCCTGTGGCTGTTCCGAACCACGGCGGAGCACGGCAAGGGGCAGTTCTACGCGCCGGCGTATCCGCAGTACGCGGCGATCTGCGCCGCGGCGGTGTTCGCGCTGATCCTGGCGACCGGCTGGAAGACGCGCGATCGCATCCCGCAGCTCGTGGCGCCCGACGCGGCGTCGGGCGAGCGCAGCGTGTTCGCGACGCTCGGCCGCGACCTGCTCGACTTGTTGGGGCAGCGCGCCTTCCGCGCGGTGTTCCTCGGCACCGCGATCATCTCGATCGCGACGGGCGTCACGGTGAATCTCGGCCTGCACGCGGGCACCTTCTTCTGGGACCTCGGCACCGAGGCCTTGGCGGCTTGGCGCATCGTGGTCGCGATCGCGATCGTCGGCGGCCTCGCGTTCTGGACCAGGCTCGCCGCGAGCCGCGACAAGGGCGCCATCTTCAACCAAGGGCTGCTCTGGTACCTGCTCTTCCACAGCGTCGTGTGGCTGCTGGCGACCTATGGCTATTGGCCCGAGCGATCCCACGCCGCCTACGTGCCGCTCTATCTGTTTGCGACCGGCCTGCTCGGGCCCTTCGCGATCGCGTCGACGCTGGCGATGGGCCAGTCGATGATGGCGGACTGCGCGGACCAGGATGAGCTCGAGTTCGGGCGGCGGCGCGAGGGCGTGTTCTTCGGCGCC
>DATBRS010000258.1:0-18523 GCA_036560185.1 Myxococcota bacterium | reverse complement strand
GCAGCGAGAGGCGCATGAGAATCGAGATCGAATACTGCGTGCGTTGAAACTATCTCCCCGAGGCCACCAGGCTGGCGGCCGCGATCGAACGGGAGCTGAAGGCGAAGCCCGCGCTCGTGCGCGGTGAGAACGGCGCCTTCGAGGTGCGCGCCGACGGCGCGAGCGTGTTCTCGAAAAAGCGGGCGGGGCGCTTCCCGACGGAAGCCGAGGTGCTCGCGGCGCTGCGCGCACGGGCGTAGCGAGAGCCGCCGCGGCGGCGTGCCTACTGCGGCGCGGACTCGAGCTCGCGCACGCGCGCCTCGCTCCACGCGCGCAGCGTCGCCTCGTCCGCGCTGCTCAGCACCGCGTCCGGGTGCATGAGCAGGTACGGCCAATACGGCATCTCGCCGTCCTCGACCTCTTCCCACATCGCGCGCGTCTTCTTGCGCTGACGCGCCCGCGTGTAGTCGGCCCACTTCGACAGATTCAGGTGCTCGCGGCCGTGATGGACGTCGTAGGCCACGAGCCATGACACCGGCGCGACGTAGGCGTACCAGGGCCACTTCGTCGCGTGCGAATGGCAGTCCATGCACGCGCGATCGAGGATCGCCTGCACCTCCGGCGGCGCCGGCAGTGGGCTCTCGATGGGCGGATTCGTGCGTGGCAACGGGATCAGCTGGAGCGCGACCAGCACACCTCCGGCGATCAGCAGCATGCGCGGGCGCGTCATCGGAGCTCCTCGGTGGGGGCGCCAGCGTCGCCATCGCGTGCACCCGCGCGCAAGAGCCAGCGCGCCCCAGGGCGCGTGTCGCCTATCTTGCGCCGCTCGCGCGAAGGGAGGGACGCATGATCGGGTTCTTGTTGCGCTGGGCGATCTCGGCACTCGGGCTCTGGCTCGCCGACCAGGTGCTGGACGGCATCCGCTTCGATTCGCCCGGCGCGCTCGCCGCGGCGGCGTTGCTGCTCGGCATCGTGAACGCGGTCGTGCGGCCGCTCGCGGTGTTCTTCACGTTGCCGTTCACGCTGCTGACGCTCGGCTTCTTCCTGCTCGTGGTGAACGCCGCGATGCTCGGCCTCGTGGCGTGGCTGCTCGATGGCTTCCACATCGCGGGCTTTTGGCCGGCGCTCGCAGGCTGGCTGATCGTCTCGCTCACCAGCTGGGCCGCTTCGGGTTTCGTCGGACAGAAAGGCAGAGTCGAAGTGATCGTGGCGCGGCGGCCCTAATGCCTGCACGCCTGCCGCTCGCCGCCCTCGAGACGCTCTTCCTCGACGCCGGCAACACCCTCATCTCGATCGACTTCGAGATCGTCGCGGGCGAGCTCGCGCGGCACGGCGTGCGTGCGGCGCCGGCGGAGCTCGCGCGCGCCGAAGCCGCCGCGCGGCCGAAGCTCTCCGCTTGGCTCGCGCGGGGCGGGTCGCAGCAAGCCGAGGAAGCGCACTTCTCGTTCCTCAGCAATCTGCTCGATCACCTGCCCGCGGGCCGCGCGCCCGCTGGCGCCGAGCGCACGCGCATCGCCGAGCGAGCGCGCGAGCGCATCTACCGGCCGGGCGCGTCCGACGAGCTGTGGAACGTGCCGCTGCCGGGCGTCGCGGATGCGCTCCGCGAGCTGCGCGCGCTCGGCCTGCGCCTCGTGGTCGTGAGCAACGCCGACGGCACCGTCGAGCGCGGGCTCGCGCGCGCGGGGCTGCACGGCCTGCTCGACGCGATCGTCGATTCGCACCTCGTCGGCTTCGAGAAGCCCGACCCGCGCATCTTCGCCCACGCCCTCGAGCGCAGCGGCGCGCGGCCCGAGACCACGCTGCACGTGGGCGATCTCTACGCGGCGGACGTCGCCGGCGCGCGCGCTGCTGGCGTGCACGCACTGCTGCTCGATCCGCACGACGACTGGCCGCCGGTGGATTGCGCGCGCCTGCCCGACGTGCCCGCGCTCGCGCGCGCGATTCGCAGCGCCCGCGCCGCCTGAACGCGCGCAACGAGGAGACGCCATGGTCGTGGTCGTGTTCCGCAATCGCTTGCGCGCGGGCGACGCTGCCGCCTACCGCGCGACCGCAGCGCGCATGGAAGAGCTCGCGCGCGCGCAGCCGGGCTTCCGCTCGCTCAAGTCGTTCGCGGCCGAGGACGGCGAGCGCGTGACGATCAGCGAGTTCGACTCCCTCGCCGCCGTGAGCGCGTGGCGCGCGCAGAGCGAGCATCTCGAGGCGCAGCGCAGGGGCCGCGCCGAGTTCTACGCCGAGTACTCGCTGCAGACGTGCGAAGTCGCGCGCGAGCTGAAGTTCAGCGCCAAGTGAGGCGCCCGTCGCGGCGAGCGCCGCGCGCTCGCTCGCCGGCGGGGAATCGACTACCAACGCCCGCCCAAACCCGAGGCATTCCCGATGCGCTTCACGTTCGCTGAATCCATGTGCGAGCCGAAGCAGCTGCTCGCGCTCGCGGTCGAGGCCGAGCGCTGCGGCTACGACTCGTTCACCGTGCCCGAGAGCCTGATGTATCCGAAGAACTCGGACACGAAGTACCCGTACACGGGCGACGGCGGCCGGGAGTTCCTCGAGAACAAGCCGTTCATCGAGCCGTTCGTGCTGATGGGCGCGCTCGCGGCGGTGACGCAGAAGCTGCGCTTCACCACCTTCGTCGTGAAGCTGCCGCTGCGGCATCCGGTGCTGGCGGCGAAGCAGGCGACCTCGGTGGCGGTGCTCTCCGACAACCGCTTCGGCTTCGGCGTCGGCCTGTCGCCGTGGCCCGACGACTTCCGCGTGCTGAACGTGCCGTGGGAGGGCCGCGGCAAGCGGCTCGACGAGACCATCGAGATCATTCGCGGGCTCTCGACCGGCGAGTGGTTCGAGTATCACGGCGAGATCTTCGACCTCGAGCCGATCAAGCTCTGTCCGGCGCCCACGAAGCCGATTCCGTTCCTGATCGGCGGTCACACCGAGGTCGCCTACAAGCGCGCGGCCCGGCTGGGCGACGGCTGGATGCACGGCGGCGGCGGCCAAGCCGCCGATCTCGACGGCGCGCTCGCGCGCATTCGCGCGCTGCGCCGCGAGTACGGCACCGACTCGAAGCCGTTCGAGCTGCACGTGATCTCGCTCGACGCCTACACGCTCGACGGCGTGAAGCGGCTCGAGGACAAGGGCATCAGCGACGCGATCGTCGGCTTCCGCGACGCCTACAAGCCCGACGCGATGACGCTGCAGCAGAAGATCGATGCGCTGAAGGGCTACGCCGATCGCGTGATCGCGAAGCTGAAGTAGGGCAGCGCGCGAGGAGATCGCATGGCCTTCAGCACGCTCGCCTTCAAGCTGTGGGGCCTCGCGGTGCTGGCGCTCGCGCTGAAGATGCTCGTGCTCGCGTCGCTCACGAGCCGGCAGCGGATCCTGAAGCGAGTGTTCGCCTCGCCCGAGGACTACGCGACCCAGGGCATCGAGGCGAAGCGCGAGCGCGACGGCGACGTCGAGCGCTACCGCCGCGCACATCGCAACGACCTCGAGAACATCCTGCCGTTCTTCGTGGTGGGCGCGATCTACGCCGCCACCGGCCCGAGCGATCTGGCCGCGTGGCTGTGCCTGCCCGGCTTCGCGCTCGCGCGCGTGCTGCACACCGTCTTCTACCTGCGCGGTGCGATGCCGCACCGCACGCTCGCCTACGCGTATGGCTACTTCGCGACGCTCTGGATGATCGCGGCCTCGGCGTGGAGCCTCGTCTCGTGAGCCGCGCGGACGCGCGAGCGCGCGTGCGCATCGACTACTGCGCGAAGTGCCGCTTCCTGCCGCGCGCGGCCTGGCTGGCGCAAGAGCTGCTCACCACGTTCGCGGAGGAGCTCGGCGAAGTGGCGCTCGTGCCGGGCGACGGCGGCATCTTCCAGGTGCGCGTCGGCGACGAGCTGGTCGCGTGCCGCGTGCGCGACGGCGGCTTCCCGGAGCTCGCGGAGCTGAAGCGCCGCATCCGCGACCACGTGGCGCCGGGCCGCGAGCTCGGCCACAGTGAGCGCGCGTAACAACACGGCCTCGCGCGCCCGCGGAGTCTCGCGATGAAACGCTCTCGCTCGCTCGCCCTCGTCCTGCTGCTCGGGCTCGTGCCTCTCGCCTCGCTCGCCGACGTCGACTGGAACGCGCACAAGGCCGCCGACACCGTCGTGATCGTGAACGCCGACGAAGACGGCGCGCCGCGCGAGACCACGATCTGGCTGTGCGTGCTCGAGGGGCAGGGCTACGTGCGCGGCGGCAGCGGCCAGTGGGTGGCGAACACCCTGCGCAGCGGCGACGTGAAGCTGCGCGTCGACGGCAGCGAGCTCGCGCTGCACGCGACCCAGCTGACGGACGCGAGCGAGATCGAGCGCGTGACGGCGGCGTTCCGCGAGAAGTACGGCTTCAGCGACGTGCTCGCGACCGTGATCCGAGGCAAGCCCACGATCTTCCGCCTCGCGCCGCGCTGAAGCGGCCGCTCCGGCTCGCGTTTCCGCCGGAGGCCGATCCGACATCGCGCGTGATACGCTGCCGATTCCCGCTGCGGACACGCAGCCCAACCGCATCGCACAGGAGATCGCCATGGATCTCGGACTCCGAGGCAAGCGAGCCATCGTCACCGGCGCGACCAAGGGCATCGGACGCGCGATCGCAGAGACGCTCGTCGCCGAGGGCGCGGAGATCGCGATCTGCTCGCGCAATGCGGAATCGGTGGAGGCCGCGAAGAAGGCGCTCGAGCAGCGCGGCGGCAGAGTGTTCGCGAAGCCGGTCGACGTCGGGAACGGCGACGCGCTGAAGGCATTCATCAACGACGCCGCGGCGGCCATGGGCGGCATCGACGTGTTCGTGCACAACCCGAGCGGCGGCAACGGCATGGACGAGAAGGCCTGGCGCGCGAACTTCGAGGTCGATCTGCTCGGCGCGGTGCGCAGCGTCGACGCCGCGCTCCCGCACCTCGAGAAGACCAAGGGTTCGGTGATCTTCATCAGCACGACGGCCGCCGTGGAGACCTTCATCGGGCCGACCTCCTACAACGCGATCAAGGCCGCGCTGATCCGCCACGGCAGCGGGCTCGCCCAGGCACTCGCGCCGAAGGGCATCCGCGTGAACACCGTCTCGCCGGGCCCGATCTTCATCGAAGGCGGCTCGTGGGACATGATCAAGACCCACCGCAAGCCGATGTACGACGCCACGCTCGCCAGCATCCCGGCGGGCCGGATGGGCACGGCGCAGGAAGTGGCAGACGCGGTGGTGTTCCTCGCGAGCCCGCGCTCCGCCTTCACGACGGGCGTGAACCTGATCATCGACGGCGGCACGACCAAGGGCGTGCACTTCTAAAGAGGCGGCGCGCGCCGCCTCTCCCTAACACCCAACGAAGGAAGCACGCGATGAAGCTCTACGACTCGATCGGCCCCAACCCCAAGATGGTTCGCGTGTTCGCCGCGGAGAAGGGCTTCACCTTCAAGGAGACCGTGAAGGTCGACATCATGAAGGGCGAGAACCGGCAGGCGCCGTACCTCGCGAAGAACCCGGCGGGCGGCATGCCGTCGGTCGAGACCGACGACGGCAAGCTGATCGCCGAGACGATCGCGATCTGCGAGCTGATCGAGGAGCTGAAGCCGTCGCCCGCGCTGATCGGCTCGAGCCCGACCGAGCGCGCCGAGACGCGCATGTGGGTGCGCCGCGTCGAGTGGAAGATCATTCAGCCGATGACCGACGGCTTCCGCTTCGCCGAGGGCCTGCCGCTCTTCAAGACGCGCATGTACACCGCGCCCGAGGCGGCGCCCGGCCTGAAGGCGATCGCCCAGGAGGGCTTCAAGTGGCTCGACGCGCAGCTCGGCGGCCGCGACACGATCGTGCCCGGCCGCTTCTCGCTGGCCGACGTCGCGCTGTTCGCGCTCGCGGATTTCGGCGCCACCGTCGGGCAGACGATTCCGGCCGAGTGCAAGAACGTCGCGCGCTGGTTCGAGGCGACGAAGGCGCGCCCCAGCGCGAAGGCGTGAGCCACTGAGGCGCGCCTCAGTCGCCGCCCCAGTGGAACCCCGCGCGCACTCCGTACATCCGCGGCGGCAGCACGCCGACCGACGCGGGGAAGCCGCCCGTGAAGTCGGGGCCGACGGTCGTGCGCGCGAACACGACCTCGTCCTCGAGGTTCTCGACGTAGCCCTCGACGCTGTAGCGCTGCTCCGGGCTGTCCCAGCGCAGCCGCACGTCGCTGCGCGAATAGGCGGCCACGCGATCCATGGGCAGGTTGAACGGGCGCAGGAAGTAGCTGTCGGTCCAGGTGATCTTCAGGACGGGGGTGAGCGTTCCGTGCGCGCCGAGATCGATCTCGTAGCTCGTGAAGAGCGAGAGCTTCCATTCCGGCGCGTCCTCGAGATCGTTGCCCTCGAGGTTCAGCTGGCCGTTGAAGATGTTGAGCGGGCTACTGCTCGAGCGCGTGCAGCCGGGATCGTCGACGCTGTCGTTCTGGGCGGGGTCGTCGGCGCAGAACTCCTTGAAGCGCGCCTTCAGCAGCCCGGCGTTCGCCTGCACCAGCCACGCGTCGGTGGGTGAAGCGCTCAGCTCGAGCTCGACGCCCCAGTTCTCCGCCTCGGCCGCGTTCACTGTGAAGACCTGATTGTTGATCAGCTGCGGCACCTGGAGATCGGTGTACGAGTATCGGAAGACCGTGAGGGCGCTGTTCAGCCGCCGATCCCACCAACCCGCCTTCCAGCCGAATTCCCACGCCTGGATGTGCTCTGGCGCCACGGGCGCCGACGCGAGGTTCGTCAGGTCGAGCTGCTGGAAGCCCGGCTTGTAGTTGGTCGCGTACTTCGCGTAGAGCAGGTGGTTCTCGTCGAGGAACCAGCGCGCGCCGGCCTCCCAGGTCCACTCGCGGAACGTCACGTCACCGGCAAGCGACGCGAACGGGCGTAACACCGTCGCCCCGTTCGTCTGCTCGAGGTGCTCGGAATCTCTGTTCCAGCGCACGCCCGCGAAGATCTCGAGGTCGAGCGCGGGGTCGTCGCTGAACAGCTCGAGCGGCCGCAGGCTGCCGCTGAGGTACGGGGCGAGGCCTTCGGTCACGCGGTACTCGTCGCTCGGGAAGTCGCCGAGCGGCGTGAGGGCGTGCTGATCCGGGCGGTCGTCGCTGCTGTGGAAGTAGAAGAAGCCGAGGATCAGATCGAGCGGAACGTCCTCTCCGTCCGTAATGAGTTGGGCGTCGAGCGTGTAGGAGTTCCGCGTGTGGTGCTGGATGCTGTCGATCGCGCCGAGCTCGGTGCCGTCAGCGTCGGAGAGCTGGTGGATCTCGAGGAACTGGTATCCGCCGAGCACGCGGAAATCGAGCGAGCCGATCCCGGCGAAGTCGCCGAGGTGCCAGTCGAGCTGGCCGTCGCCCGCGTAGATCGTGAGCTCGGGGCGGCGGCCGGCGTTCTGGATCAGGCGCGAGCGCGTGCGCAGCGGGTTCGCGTGGATCGGCAGCGCCGGCGAGAAGAACTCCGGCGAGCGCACGATCGGCGGCAGATCGCCGTCGGCGACGCTGATCACGCCGTTGCCGTTGATGTCGCGCCCGACCAGCAGGATGTCCTCGAGCGCCGCGTTCTGCGATGGAAACAGCCCCGCCAGGAATTCCTGGCGCGACACCAGCCGCCAGATCGTCGGCGCCGCTAACAAGCCGGCCTTGAACTGCTGCAGGCCGCCGGCCCAGTCGAAGGGATAGACGGTGCCCTGGAGCTCGAGCACGCCCACGCTGTAGGTGTCGACGAGCGGCCGGAACATGTTCGTATTCGCGTCCGAGTGGGTGTAGTAGCCGCGCAGCTCGAGCGAGGCGTCCTCGCCGATCCGTGAGCGCAGCGCGCCGCGCAGGTACCACTCGTCCGAGTTCTGCACGTCGTCGTGCTCGTTCTGGAAGTCGTCGTCGAGATAGCCGTCGCGCAGCTCCCGCTGCACCGAGAAGCGGCCCATCAGGCGTTCGTCGCCCGCACCGAAGAACGGCACGTTCACGACGCCGCGCAGCTGCTTGCGCCCGTAGTTCCCGAGCGTGGCGTCGCCGTTCACTTCCCACTCGGCGTGGGGCTCGTTCCAGATCACGTTGACCGCGCCCGCAGTCGCGTTGCGGCCATAGACCGTGCCGGCGGGCCCGCGCGTCACCTCGATCGTCTTCAGGTCGTAGTACATCCCCGTGTAGCTGAGGCCGCCGTCGCGCTGGAACACGCCGTTGATGTGGCGGGCCACGCTCGCTTGCCCGGTGAAGCCCTCCGAGATGCCGCGGATGGTGATCGCGCCGGTGCGGCCCTCGCCCTTCGTGATGAAGCCGGGCACGAGCGTCGCGAGGTCGCTGATGCTCTCGAAGTCGGCCTGCTCCAGCAGCTCGCCGCTGAATGCGCTCACCGAGGCGGGAATCTCGCTCAGCGCCTCGTCGCGCTTGCTGATCGTGACGCGAATTTCCTCGACGTCGGCGCTCGCCGCTGGCGCCTCGGCCTCCGGCGCGCTCGCCTGCGCGTTCACCGGCGCGGGCGAGCAGAGCGCGGCCACGATCAGTGCTCCGCACGCCGCCTCTCGCCGCATCTCGGCCGCCTCCTAGCCAACTACCGCGGCGCGAGTGATACCGCACCGCGGAGCCGCACTGGCTTCAGGCGAAGGCGGCGCCGAGACGCGCGCGAAGGACGGCGGCGACGCGCGCTTCGACCTCGTCCGCCGTACCGCGCGCGTCGACGCGCACGATGTAGTCGCGCTGCAGCGCGGCCAGCGTGGTGCGCACGCGCTCGAGGTACTCGCGCTCCTCGAAGGCGGGCTCGTGCGGCTCGCCGCGCGTCTGGGTGCGCGCGAGCCCCTCCGGCACGGGTAGATCGAGCCAAAACACGAGGTCGGGCGGCGGAAACTCGGCCTCGCTCGCCGCGAGGATGGCGGCGGCGTCCAGACCGCGCGCGCCCTGATAGGCGGCGGTCGAGACGAAGTATCGATCGCTGAGCACGACGTCGCCGCGCGCGAGCGCGGGGCGTACCAGCTCGCGGACGTGCGCGCGGCGCTGCTCGAAGAACCACGCGACCTCCTGCTCCGGCGCGACGCGTTCGCCCGAGCGCGCCATCGCGCGAATCGCGCGGCCGGCGGGACAGTCGTAGGGCTCGCGCGTGCGCACGACGCGGTGGCCGGCCGCCGTGAGGCGCGAGGCGAGCCGCGGCAGCTGCGTCGACTTGCCGCTGCCGTCGGTTCCCTCGAAGACGATCAAGCGTCCGCGGTTCACGCTGTCGCCCACGCCGCGCGTTCACGCGGCCGCGCCGCGACCGCGCGCGATCCCTGATAAGTGCGCGACGGCGCGCTCGATTCTCTCCGCGGGCTCACGGCGCGAGGGTGGCACGCCGGTTGCTCTCTGCAATCGCCGACGCTTCGGCGTTGCGCGGCGACCCTCCTCATACGGGACCGGGAGCGAGCCGCGCTGGAGCCACCGGGCGCGGGCTCGGTTGCGGCGCGGGAATAACAACGGGGTGAGGCTCGCGTCGCTGCTCGCGCTCGGTGGCTCCTGTTCGTTTGGGCTTCGCTCGGCTCCGCCTCGCTGCGCGCGGTCTGCGCCGCTTGGCGGCGCGGGCCGCTTGCGGCTTCTCGAGCTGCGGTCGAGCGCGGCGCCGTCCTGCTCTGCGCACGAATCGAGCCACCGGGAGCGGGCGTGGACATGCGGCAGCGCGAAATGAAGAAGGCCGCGCAGGCTTTCGACTGCGCGGCCTTCGACGACTCGGCAGAGAAGATTCCTACGGAAGGTTGGGAATCTTGCCCTGCAGCTGGAAGGCGATCACGAGGCCGTAGATCGCGATCGACTCGATCAGCACCATCCCGAGGATGAAGTTCGTGAACATGCTGCCGGCCGCCCCCGGGTTGCGGGCGATGCCGGCCGTCGTGTTACCGGCGGTCAAGCCTTGGCCGATGCCGCAGCCGAGCCCCGCGAGGCCGATCGCCAGACCGGCGCCGAGCGCATAGCCCCAAGTTCCGTCGCTGCCGCCACCACTCGCCTCCTGCGCCATCGCGGCCAGAGGAAACAGCAACATGGCGACGGTCCACAGAACGACCTTTCCAAATTTCCGCATGACGTCTTCTTCTCCTTGTTGTGGCAAATCCGCTGAGTGGGCCGCGCCTAGTGGGCTTCCTCGAGCGCCAAGCCGATGTAGATCATCGAGAGCAATGCGAACACGTAGGCCTGCAGGAAAGCGACGATCACGCCCAGGCCCATGAAGACCGCCGGCACGCCGATCGCGACGAGGCTGATCCAGACCGTCACGACGAGATGATCGGCGAACATGTTGGCGAGCAGCCGCACCGCGAGTGTGAACAGCCGAGAGAGGTGGGAGAGCAGCTCGATCGGCGCGTAGAGCGGGAACAATGCCCGCACGTGGATGTGCTTGCCACGGATGTGCAGGTCGAAGAGGCTCGGCCCGAGGAAGTGGTTCACATACGAGAAGCCGTGCTCGCGGATGCCGACGTATTGGTGCGCGACGAACGAGATCGTCGCCCACGCCCACGTGACGTTGGCGTTGCGCGTCGCGCCATCGATGCCAGGGATCAGGCCGACGAGGTTCGCCGTGAGCACGAAGAAGAAGATCGAGCCGATGATCGGGAAGTAACGCCGCCAGTGCGGACCCATGTTCTGCTCGGCGAGGCTCGACATCATCTCGACGAGCAGCTCCGCGGCGTTGCGGATGCTGAGGCCTTCATCGGGCAAAACGCCGCCGTCGGCCTGCGCGAGGCGTCCCCGGACGACGAAGCCCATCGCGAGCAAGAGCGCGACGACGAAGAGCGCCGCGACCAGAATCATCGGCAGGCCTGTCGCGTTCACGAGCGGCTGCAGGAAGCTCACGGCGTTTCCTCTTCGCGGACGATCTCGCGCTCGCGCGCGAGCCAGGGGCTGTATTGGTCCCAGCTCGGATCATCGGGTGCGAGCGCTGGCAGCGCGCCGAGATCCGCAACGTCGCGAGGGCGCGCCTGCCACGCAGCGATCACGACCGCGGGTACCAGCGTCGTGACGCCCGCGAGTAACCCCGCGGCGTCGACGCCTGCCTTGATCGCCACGAACACGAGAGCGCCGAACAGCGGGAGGCGCAACGCGAAGCCGCTCGCCGCGCGAGCATGCTGATCGAACGAGGCGCGAGCGAGGCCGAACAGGCCGCGGAAGTTCAGCGTCTGGAGAGCCGCACCGAGCAGCAAGCCGAGCGCGAACTTGGGCGTTGCGATCGCGTAGGCGGCGAGCGCGGCGACGCCACTGATCGCGGCGTGCCAGGCGAGCACGCGGGTCTCTCGAATCGGTTCGTTCACTTCCCTGGATCCGTCTTCATGGACTTCGCTCGCCCTATGACTCGCTTGCCCGGGTCTACTCAGTCGCGTCGCTCGCTGTCCGAACCGTCTCGGGTCGACGGCGGCGCGCTCTCCACCAAGCTCCGCATCGAGACGAGCCGCCGAACGAATGCTGCGAATCCGAGTGCGGTGCCGATCAGGAGACCTACCGGACTCGATTCGAGGCGCCCGTCGACGAAGTACCCGATGCCGAGTCCGATCGGGATCGCGAGGACCGCTTCGAGGGCCCGCTGGTAGGCCTTCCCCGCTCGTCCGTCGATCTCGCTCTTCACGACTCGCCTCCGCCGGCGCCGCAACTTCGCGCCACCGAACCGAAAGCGGCGAGCACGCTAGCGGATCGAGCCGAGCGACTCCACGGGTTTTCGCGGCGCAAACGCGCGGAAGCCGGGGTTTCGCGCGAATCGCTCAACGCGCCGTTGGCGCTTCGCGGAACGCCACCTCGGCAGCGTCGAGGGTCGCGCGAATCTCGCGAGCGCCGTGTGCCAACGAGACGAATCCGGCCTCGTAGGCGGACGGCGCGAGGTAGACGCCACGCGCCAGCATCGCGTGGAAGAATGCCCTGAAGCGCGGCAGGTCGGAGCGCTTGGCGTCGTCGAAGCTCGCGACCGGCCCCGACCGAAAGAAGAAGCCGAACATGCCGCCGACTGCGGCGGTCGTGAGCGGAACGCCGGCGGCGGCGGCGCATTCGCGCAGGCCGGCGGCGAGCGTCTGAGACGCGCCGCCCAGCTTCTCGTAGCTGCCGCGCTTGCGGAGCCGGCGCAGCGTCTCCAGCCCCGCTGCCACGGCGAGCGGGTTCCCAGACAGCGTGCCCGCTTGATAGACCGGCCCACTCGGCGCCATCTGCGACATCAACGCGCGCTTCCCGCCGTAGGCGGCCGCGGGCAACCCGCCGCCCACCACTTTGCCGAGGCAGGTGAGATCGGGCGTGACGCCGTACAGCCGCTGCGCGCCGCCCCACGCCACGCGGAAACCGGTCATCACCTCGTCGAAGATGAGCAGCGCGCCGTGGCGATCGCACGCCGCACGCAGGCCGGCCAGGAAGCCGGGCAGTGGCGGCACGCAGCCCATGTTGCCGGCGACCGGCTCTACGAGAATGCATGCGATATCGCGGCCGTGCGCCGCGAACGTGGCTTCGACGGCTGCGAGATCGTTGAACGGCGCTTGGAGCGTCAGGCGCGCAAATTCTTCGGGCACGCCCGGGGAGCCCGGAATCCCGAGCGTCGCGACGCCGCTGCCGGCGCCGACGAGCAGCGCGTCGGCGTGGCCGTGATAACAGCCGTCGAACTTGAGGATGAGCTTGCGGCCGGTGGCGGCGCGCGCGAGGCGAATGGCGCTCATCGTGGCCTCGGTGCCCGAGGAGACGAAGCGCACTTGCTCGACCGAGGGCAGCGCCTCGCAGATCAGCTCCGCGATCTCAATCTCCGGCTCTGTCGGCGCGCCGAAGCTGGTGCCGCTGCGCGCCGCGCGCGCGACGGCGCGCAGCACGCGCGCGTCGCAGTGCCCGAGGATGAGCGGCCCCCACGAGCCAACGTAGTCGATGTAGCGGTTGCCGTCGGCGTCGCGGACGTACGCGCCTCTCCCGCTGACGAGGAACGGCGGCGTGCCGCCGACGCCGCGATAGGCGCGCACCGGTGAGTTCACGCCGCCCGGGATCACGCGCTCCGCGCGCACCATCAGCGCCGCGGAGCGCTTCAGCGAGAACGCCCGCGCGCGTCTCGGCTTCGTGGCGCGGCGCGGCGCGCGAGCCATTAGGCTTCGCTCGCCGGCGAGTCGTCCTCGGCGAGCCGCGCCATCGCGACCAGCTTCTCGCCCGCGCCGAGGTCCATCACGCGCACGCCTTGGGTCGCGCGCCCCATCGTCGAGATGCTCTTCACCTTGCAGCGCAGCACCTGACCGGCGTTGGTGATCAGCATGACCTGGTCGTCGTCGACGACCTGCGCGATGCCGATCACTTGGCCGTTCCGGTCGGAAGTGCGGATCGTGATGATGCCCATGCCACCGCGGTTCTGGACGCGGTAGTCCTCGAGCGGCGTGCGCTTGCCGAAGCCGTTCTCGGTGACGGTGAGGACGGTGGCTCCGGGCTGCAGGATCTCCATGCCGACGAGCTCGTCGCCGTCGCTCAGATCCATGCCGCGCACGCCGGAAGCGACGCGCCCCATGCCGCGCACCTGATCCTCGGGGAAGCGGATCGCCTTGCCGTTCTTGCTGGCGAGGATGATCTCGTTCGCGCCGGTGGTGAGCTTCGCGGCGATCAGCTCGTCGTCGTCGTTCAGGTTGATCGCGATGATGCCCGCGCGGCGCGGGTTCGAGTACGCCTCGAGCTCCGTCTTCTTGATCGTGCCGCGGCGCGTGACGAGCACGATGAAGCTGCTCGCTTGCGCGCCGAAGTCGCGAATGCCGAGGGCCGCCTGCACCTTCTCACCCGGCTGCAGCGAGAGCAGGTTCACGAGCGCTTTACCGCGCGCGGCGCGGCCGAGCTGCGGCAGCTCCCAGACCTTCTTCCAGTAGACGCGGCCGCGGTTGGTGAAGAACAGCACAGTCGCGTGGGTCGACGCGGCGAACAGGTGCTCGACGAAGTCTTCGTCCTTCGTCTGCATGCCGATCAGGCCCTTGCCGCCGCGGCGCTGCGAGCGGTACTCGGTGATCGGATTGCGCTTCACGTAGCCGGCGTGGGAGACGGTGACGACCATCTCCTCTTCGACGATCAGGTCTTCCGTCGAGAGGCCCTCGACGGCGTCGGTGATCTGCGTGCGGCGCGCGTCGGCGTACTTGGTCTTGATCTCGGCGAGCTCGTCGAGGATCACGCCGAGGATCTTCTCGTCGCTCGCGAGCAGCGCGCGCAGCTCGTCGATCAGCGCGCGCACCTGCGCGAGCTCATCGAGCACCTGCTTGCGCTCGAGCGCGGTGAGCGAGCGCAGGCGCATGTCGAGGATCGCCTGCGCCTGGCGCTCGGAGAGCCCGAAGCGCGTCTGCAGCTGACCGCGCGCGTCGTTCGCGTCGGCGGCGCCGCGAATCACCGCGATCACCTCGTCGAGGCGATCGAGCGCGATCGCGAAGCCTTCCAGGATGTGTGCGCGCGCCTCGGCCTGGGCGAGATCGTGAGCCGCGCGACGCGCGACGACCTCGCGCCGGAAATCGAGGAAGTGCTGGATCGATTCCTTGAGCGGCAGCTGACGCGGCCGGCCGCCGACCAGCGCCAGCATGTTGACGCCGAAGGTCGTTTGCAGCGGCGTCATCTTGTAGAGCTGATTCAGGATCACCTCTTCGGGCGCTTCCTTCTTCAGCTCGATCACGAGCCGGATGCCGCTGCGATCGCTCTCGTCGCGGATGTCGCTGATGCCGTCGACGAGGCCTTCCTTCACGAGCTCGGCGATCCGGATCTCGAGCGCCGACTTGTTGAGCAGGTACGGAATCTCGCTGACGACGATCAGCTTGCCGCCACGCTTGGTCTCCTCGATCTCCGCGCGCGCGCGCACCGTGATGGAGCCGCGGCCCGTCGCGTACGCCTGCCGGATTCCCTCGCGGCCGCAGATCAGCGCGCCGGTCGGGAAATCCGGACCGGGAATCTTCTCGAGCAGCTCGTCGAGCGTGCAGTCGGGGTGTCTCGCGATCAGCCCCACCGCGTCGATCAGCTCGCCGAGGTTGTGCGGCGGGATGTTCGTCGCCATGCCGACCGCGATGCCTTGGGAGCCGTTCGCGAGCAGGTTCGGGAAACGCGCGGGGAGCACGCGCGGCTCCTCGCGGTTGCCGTCGAAGTTCGGCTGGAAGTCGACCGTCTGGCGGTCGATGTCCCGTAACAGCTCGGTCGCGATCGCGCGCAGGCGCGCTTCCGTGTACCGGTACGCCGCCGGCGGGTCGCCATCGATCGAGCCGAAGTTTCCCTGCCCGTCGACGAGCGTGTATCGGAGCGACCAGGGCTGGGCCATGCGCGCCATGGCTTCGTAGATCGGGGCGTCGCCGTGCGGGTGATAGTGCTTGATCACCTCGCCCACGACGCCGGCGCTCTTCGAGTAGGGCCGGTTCGGCTGCAGGCCCTCGTCGTGCATCGCGTACAGAATCCGCCGGTGCACGGGCTTCAGGCCGTCGCGCACGTCGGGCAGTGCGCGCTGGACGATCACCGACATCGAGTAGTCGAGGAACGAGGAGCGGACCTCGTCCTCGATGTTCACCGCCGGTAGCGGGGCGGCCGGGCCGCCGGGCGGCGCGGGCGCCTGATCGTCGGGTGTCTGCTCGTCCGCCATCGCGCGGCCTACACGTCCAGGTTCTGAACGCGCAGCGCGTTCTCTTCGATGAACTCGCGGCGCGGCTCGACGTCGTCACCCATTAGGGTGGAGAAGACGAGATCGGCTTCGACTGCGTCTTCGATCTTGACCTGCAGCAGCGTGCGCTTCTCCGGCTGCATGGTGGTCTCGGACAGCTGCTCGGGGTTCATCTCGCCGAGGCCCTTGTAACGCTGGATCGAGAGGCCGCGTTCGCCCAGCTCGAGTACGCGTTTCAGCAGGCGAACGCCGCTCGGAAAGAGCTCCGGGGCGCCGGCTTCGCTGCCGTCGGTCTCGCCGCCGAGGATTCGATACGGCGCTGCGCCCTCGGCGCGCATGGCGGCGGCGAGCGTCGCGAGGCGCTGCAGCTCGGCGCTGCGCAGCAGCTCGGAATCGAGCGCCGTCGTGGTCGCGAGGCCCGAGCGGCGCGTCGTAGCGAGCAGCCGCGCCGCCCCGTGCTCGGCGTCGGCCTGCGCGCGCAGCGTGAAGCTGCCGGCGAGATCCGGATAGAGCTGCACGAGCTTCTCCGCGATCCGCGGCAGCGCGCGCTCCAGCGCCGCGGGGCTGGCGAGCTCGACGTCGGCGCTGACCTCCGACTGCAGTGCGGCGTCGACGATGCGCGGGTCGAGGCGGCGCACCGCGAGATGATCGATCGCGCGCTTGTACTCGCCCGCGGCGGTGAGCAGCCGCGGCACCGCGTCGGCGGCGAGCTCGCGCCCCTCGTCGCCCGCCGCGATGCGCACGCTCTCGAGCGCGAGGCCCTGCAGGTACGCCTCGAGCGAGGCCTCGTCCTTCACGTACCGCTCCGCGCGGCCCTTTTTCACCTTGAAGAGCGGCGGCTGCGCGATGTAGACGAAGCCGCGATCGATCAGGTCCTTCATCTGGCGGAAGAAGAACGTCAGCAAGAGCGTGCGGATGTGGGATCCGTCCACGTCCGCGTCGGTCATGATGATCACGCGGTGGTAGCGCGCCTTGCTCGCGTTGAACTCGTCGCCGATGCCGGTGCCGAGCGCAGCAATCAGGGCTTGGATCTCGGCGTTGCCGAGCATGCGGTCGAGACGCGCGCGCTCGACGTTCAGGATCTTTCCGCGCAGCGGGAGGATGGCCTGGAAGCTGCGCTCGCGGCCCTGCTTCGCCGTGCCGCCGGCGCTGTTGCCCTCGACGATGAACAGCTCGCTCTTGGCGGGATCGCGCTCCTGACAATCTGCGAGCTTGCCCGGCAGGCTGAAATCGCTGAGCGCGCCCTTGCGCCGCGCGAGGTCGCGCGCCTTGCGTGCCGCGGCGCGCGCGCGCGCCGCGTCGACCACCTTCGCGACGATCGCCTTCGCGACCGCGGGATGCTCCTCGAAGTATTCGAGGAGGCGCTCGTAGAAGAGCGCCTCGACCAGGCCGCGCACCTCGCTGGTGCCGAGCTTCGCCTTCGTCTGCCCCTCGAACTCGGGCTGCGGGAGCTTCACGCTGATTACGGCGGTGAGGCCCTCGCGTACATCGTCGCCGCTCACCTGTTCGTCGGGGCCCTTGCCGTTCTTGTTCTGCAGCGTGAGGTAGCGCGCGATCGTGCGCGTGAGCGCGGTGCGGAAGCCGATCAGGTGCGAGCCGCCTTCCACCGTGTTGATGTTGTTGGCGAAGGAGAAGACGGCTTCGTTGTACGAGTCGTTGTATTGCAGCGCGATCTCGACGGCGACCGGGATCTTGCGCGTGTGCCCCTCGACGACGCGGTCGCCCGCGACGTAGATCGTCGGATGCAGCGGTTGGCGCGCGCGGGAGAGGTGCTCGACGAACGACACGATGCCGCCCTCGAAGCAGAAGTCGTGTTCCTTGCCGCTGCGCTCGTCCTTGATCTGGATGCGGATGCCGGCGTTCAGGAAGGCGAGCTCGCGCAGGCGCTGCGAGAGGATGTCGAACGAGAACTCGGTGATCGCGAAGATCTGCGGATCGGGATGGAACGTGACCTTCGTGCCGGTCTTCTCGCTGGTTCCGATCATGCGAAAGTCGGAGGCCGGCACGCCGCGCTCGTAGCGCTGCGTCCAAACCTTCGCGTCGCGCTTGATCTCCACCACCATCCAGTCCGAGAGCGCGTTCACCACCGACACGCCCACGCCGTGGAGGCCGCCGGAAACCTTGTACGTGTTCTCGTTGAACTTGCCGCCCGCGTGCAATCGCGTGAGCACGATCTCGGCGGCCGGTCGCCGCTCGACCGGGTGCTCGTCGACCGGGATGCCGCGGCCGTCGTCGACCACGGTCACCGACGCGTCGTCGTGAATCGTGACCGAGATCTCACGGCAGAAGCCGGCGAGCGCCTCGTCGATCGAGTTGTCGACGACCTCGTAGACGAGGTGATGCAGGCCCTCGGGACCGGTGGTCCCGATGTACATCGCAGGCCGTTTGCGAACTGGCTCGAGGCCTTCGAGCACCTCGATTGAACTGGCGTCGTAGCTCACTTGCAACCATTCGCGCGGCTGCCTCGAGGCGCCGCGGCAGAGTGATTCACCGCGTGGGAGGACTGGGCGGTGAAGCCGGCGGAGACTACCCGAACGAGATCATCGGCAAAAGGGGAAAAACGAAGATAACTGCCGACGAATGCAGGGTTTTCGGATTTTCTGCGCGAGCGCTGGGAAGCGCCTCTAGAGGCGCATCGGCATGACGACCGCAAGCGTGTCGGCGTCGTCCGCCGGGCGGATCTCGACGGGCTTGTCGCCGTCGCGGAACGCCAACTGGATCTCCTTGGCGCCGAGGGCGCCGAGGCAATCGAGCAGGTACTTGGCGTTGAAGCCGATGGTGGTGGGCTCTCCCGCGAAGTCGACGTCGAACTCCTCTTGCGCGTCGCCCAAATCGGGGTTGTTCGAGGAGATCAGAATCTTGCCGTCGCTGATCTCGAGCTTGATGGCGCGGCTGCGTTCCGCCGAGAGCAGTGCGACGCGGCGCAGGGCGCGCACGAACGGCTCGCACTCGATCAGCAACTTGCGATCCGACGACTTCGGAATCACCTGCTTGTAATTAGGGAA
>DATBRS010000257.1:0-37471 GCA_036560185.1 Myxococcota bacterium | reverse complement strand
TCACAGAGCGCTCCGTGAAGCTCCTCGGCTGCAGCGGCGCGCTGGCGGTTTTCGCCGGCAGGCCGGAGCCGTCCACTTCCAGCAGGAACCCTTCCGTCACCCGAGCGGCCGACAAACCCAGCAGCCCGATCGCAGCGACGGACAGCAGCACGTTCACGACCGTGATCCAGGGGCGCTTCATGGGCACGCTCGGAGAGCTCCGTGCGCCGGTCGACGAGGGGTGGGCGTCGAAGGGCCGCGCAGTATATCCGCGGAGATCGCAACAAACCCGTGACATCGCTCGCGATTTCGCGGTGCGGCCGTGTCGGTTCGCGCGCTCGCGGCCGCCCCCATGCGTTGGTCCCCCCGGTGCTGGCCAGCCCCATCCGAACCCTTCGGCAGGCGCTTCGTTTCCTGAACCGCTGCCTCGCGTTGGGGGATCGCTTGCCGCGCGCTGAGATTCATCGGCGAGCGGGGGAGGCCATCGGAGGGGGAAAGCGAGCCGCCGAGCCACCCCGCCCGAATCCTTGGACCCCGCTCGAAGGCCCGGTCTGGCGCACTTTCGCCGCCTTTTTCTTTGACAGCGGGGGGCGTCGTCACAGCCTTCGCGTCAGTTCCAACCGGAGGGCGCTCCCGTCATGGCGGAAGGCAAGATCATCGGCATCGACCTTGGCACCACGAACTCGTGCGTGGCCGTGATGGAAGGCGGGCAGCCCGTCGTCATCACCAACGAAGAGGGCGGGCGCACGACGCCGTCGGTCGTGGGCTTCACGGACGATGGCGAGCGCCTGGTCGGCGCGGTCGCCAAGCGCCAGGCCGTCACGAATCCGAAGCGCACCGTCTACTCGATCAAGCGCTTCATGGGCCGCCGCATGAGCGAGGTGCCGGAGGAGATCCGCATCGTTCCGTACAAGGTGGCCGAGGGGAAGGAAGCGACCGCGGCGGTCGACATCGACGGGCGCAAGTTCAGCCCGCCGGAGATCTCCGCGATGATCCTGCAGAAGCTGAAGAAGGCGGCGGAGGACTACCTCGGCCAGCCCGTGACGGCGGCCGTGATCACCGTGCCCGCCTACTTCAACGATGCCCAGCGCCAGGCGACCAAGGACGCCGGCAAGATCGCCGGACTCGACGTGAAGCGAATCATCAACGAGCCGACCGCGGCGGCGCTGGCCTACGGCCTCGACAAGAAGAAGGACGAGAAGATCGCCGTCTACGACTTCGGCGGCGGCACCTTCGACATCTCGATCCTCGAGGTGGGCGAGAACGTGGTCGAGGTGAAGTCGACCAACGGCGACACCCACCTCGGTGGCGACAACTTCGACCAGCGCGTGATCGAGTTCCTGGTCGCCGAGTTCCGGCGCGACCAGGGCATCGACCTCACCAAGGATCCGATGGCGATGCAGCGCCTGCGCGAGGCGGCGGAGAAGGCGAAGATCGAGCTCTCCACTTCGCAGAGCACCGACGTGAACCTGCCGTACATCACGGCGGATCAGTCGGGCCCGAAGCA
Source organism: Myxococcota bacterium (assembly GCA_036560185.1). Classification (GTDB taxonomy): domain Bacteria; phylum Myxococcota_A; class UBA9160; order UBA9160; family UBA6930; genus VGRF01. Next base: position 35,985 of record DATBRS010000257.1, on the reverse strand, counting down.
CATGAACATCAAGCTCTCGCGCGCCAAGTTCGAGCAGCTGATCGAGGAGCTCGTCGAGAAGAGCCTCGGCCCGTGCAAGCAGGCGCTGAGCGACGCCGGCCTCTCGCCGAGCGAGATCGACGAGGTCGTGCTGGTGGGCGGTTCGACGCGCGTTCCGCTCGTGCAGAAGCGCGTCAAGGAAGTCTTCGGCAAGGAGCCGAACCGCAGCGTGAACCCGGACGAGGTGGTCGCGCTCGGCGCGGCGGTGCAGGGCGGCGTGCTCGCCGGCGACGTGAAGGACGTGCTGCTGCTCGACGTGACGCCGCTCTCGCTCGGCATCGAGACGCTCGGCGGCGTGATGACCAAGCTGATCGAGCGCAACACCACGATCCCGTCGCGGCGCAGCCAGGTGTTCTCGACCGCGGCCGACAATCAGCCGCAGGTGGAGATCCGCGTGCTGCAGGGCGAGCGCGACGTCGCGAACGCGAATCGCGAGATCGGGCGCTTCCTGCTCGACGGGATTCCGCCGGCGCCGCGCGGCATGCCGCAGATCGAGGTCAGCTTCGACATCGACGTGAACGGCATCCTCGCGGTCTCGGCGAAGGACAAGGCATCGGGCAAGGAGCAGTCGATCCGGATCGAAGGCTCCGGCGGCCTCGCGAAGGGCGAGATCGACCGGATGGTGAAGGACGCCGAGGCGCACGCGAGCGAGGACAAGCAGCGCCGCGAGGCCGTCGAGAAGAAGAATCAGCTCGACTCGCTGATCTATCAGGCGGACAAGACGTTGAAGGAGAGCGGCGACAAGCTGCCCGCGGACGTCAAGAGCGCTGCCGAGGAAGCGCTGAGCGCGGGCCGCGCGGATCTCGAGAGCGACGACGCCGCGCGCATGGAGTCGGGCAAGCAGCGCATCGAGCAAGCGATGCACAAGGTCGCCGAGGTGCTCTACAAGGCGCAGCCGGCGGAAGGCGCCGCCGACGGCGGAGCCCAGAGTGCGGCGGGAGAGAAGAAACCGGGCGGCGACGACGTGATCGACGCCGAATACACCGAGGACAAGGGCAACTAGCGCGAGCGAGCGGCCCCGAGCAAACAACGTGAGCGACGAGCAGATCGCGCCAGGCGGAGAAGAGAGCGAGCTGGCGACGCCGGCCGAGGCGGGGGCGCTCGCGCCGGACGCGCTGCCGGACACGCTGCCCGTGCTGCCGCTCAAGAACACGGTGATCTTCCCGCACCTGCTCGCGCCGTTGCTGGTGAACACCGACCGCAGCCGCAAGCTGATCGACGCCGTAATGACTTCGCCCGACCGGCACCTGCTCTCGGTCGCGGTGCGCGGACCGATCGATGGCAGCCCCGCCGAGAGCGATTTGCATCGCACCGGTACGGTGCTGCGCGTCGCGAAGATGCTGCGCTTCCCCGACGGCACGTACCGCCTGCTCGTGCAGGGCATCGCGCGCGCGCACGTCGAGGAGTTCGTGGGGGGCGCAGAGTTCTTCCGCGGGCGGATCGCGCTCCTGGCGGATGCCGGCGACGCGAGCTCGGTCGAAGCGCAGGCGCTCGCGCGCGACGTGCGCGATGGCTTCGTGTCGCTCGTCGCCGAGCACCCGAAGCTCTCGGACGAGCTGCAGGTGCTGGCGATGAACGTCGAGGAGCCGGGCCGGCTCGCGGATCTGGTGGCGTCGAACCTCGAGCTCGAGGTCGCCGCGAAGCAGGGCTTCCTCGAGGAGCTCGACGTGGTCGCCCGCCTGCGGCGCGCGCGCGCCGAGGTGCAGCGCGCCGCCGAGGTGCTGAAGGTCGAGAGTGAGATTCGCGAGAAGGTGCAGACCGAGATGGGCCGCACCCAGCGCGAATACATGCTGCGGCAGCAGCTCGATCAGATCCGCAAGGAGCTGGGCGAAGCGGAGGACGAAGGCGAAGAGGTGGAGTCGCTGCGCCGCCGCGTCGAGGCGGCGGGCCTTCCCGAAGAGGCGAGAGCGCAGGCGACGCGCGAGCTGGAGCGCCTCGAGCAGACGCCGACCGCCTCCGCGGAGCACGGGGTCATCCGCAACTACTTGGACTGGATCGCAGACCTGCCGTGGAGCCACGCCAGCGAGGACAAGCTCGACGTCGCCGCGGCGCGCAAGGTGCTCGACGAGGACCACTTCGGCCTCGAGAAGGTGAAGGATCGCATCGTCGAGTACATCGCGGTGCTGTCGCTGAAGAAGGACCTGCGCGGCCCGATCCTGTGCTTCATGGGCCCGCCCGGCACGGGCAAGACCTCGCTCGGCCACTCGATCGCGCGCGCGCTGGGCCGCAAGTTCGAGCGCATCTCCCTCGGCGGCGTGCGCGACGAGGCCGAGATCCGCGGGCATCGCCGCACCTACGTGGGCGCGCTGCCCGGCCGGATCCTGCAGGGCATGCGGCGCGCGGGCACGCGCAATCCAGTGTTCTTGCTCGACGAGATCGACAAGGTCGGCGCCGACTTCCGCGGCGACCCGTCGTCGGCGCTGCTCGAGGTGCTCGATCCCGAGCAGAACAGCTCGTTCAGCGATCACTACCTCGAGGTGCCCTTCGATCTCTCGCACGTGCTGTTCATCGCCACCGCGAACATGGCCGACCCGATCCATCCGGCGCTGCGCGACCGCATGGAGATCATCGAGCTGCCCGGATACACCGAGGAGGACAAGCTCGAGATCGCGAAGCGCTTCCTGGTGCCGCGGCAGCTCGCCGCGAACGGGCTGACGAGCGCGAACTTCGAGATCGACGAGTCCGCGCTGCGCGGCATCGTGCGCCGCTACACGCGCGAGGCCGGCGTCCGCAACCTCGAGCGCGAGATCGGCTCGGTCTGCCGCAAGATCGCGCGGCGCGTCGCCGAAGGCGGCTTCTGCGACGAGCCCGCGCGCGTGGTCGACGACCAGCTCCCCGACTTGTTGGGTCCCGTGCGCTTCGAGCCGGAGCTCGCCGAGCGCGCAGGGCGCCCGGGCGTGGCGGTGGGGCTCGCCTACACGCCGGCCGGCGGCGACATCCTCTTCATCGAGAGCACGCACATGCCGGGAAAGGGCGAGCTCAAGCTCACCGGCTCGCTCGGTGACGTGATGCGCGAATCCACCGAGGCCGCGCGCACCTGGCTGCGCAGCCACGCCGCCGAGTACGGGATCGCGCCCGCGCTGTTCGAGAAGCGCGACATCCACGTGCACGTGCCGCAGGGCGCGGTGCCGAAGGACGGGCCGAGCGCCGGCGTCGCGATGGTGACGTCGCTCGCCTCGCTGCTCACCGGCCGCGCGCCGGCGGCGGACATCGCGATGACCGGCGAGATCACGCTGCGCGGCAAGGTGCTGCCGGTCGGCGGCATCAAGGAGAAGGTGCTCGCCGCGAAGCGCGCGGGCATCCGTTGCGTCGTGCTACCGGACAAGAATCGGCGCGACGTCGAGGAGATCGCGGCTCCCCTCGTTGCCGGTCTCGAGTTCCATTACGTTGCGCGCATCGATGACGCCCTGGAACGAATTCTCGAGCCCGCGCGCGCCTGAAGCGATCTCCGCCGGCCCCCGCGCGAGAGGAGCGGCCCGCGCGATGACTGCCTACGTAGCCAGCGCCGCGCTCGTGCTCGCCCTGTGCGCAGCGACACTCGGGTGTGTCGGCGTGGGCAAGCACAACGCGGTGGTCGAAGAGCGCGACTTGTTGCGGACGAGAGCCGAGCGGCTCGAGGCCAGCAACGAGAATCTCGACAACGAGCGCGTCGCGCTGATCGCTCAGCTCGAGGACCTGCGGCAGGCGAAGGAGAGCCTCGACGCGAGCGTGGCGGAGCTCTCGGAGCGCAAGGAGGAGCTCGAGATCGATCTCGCGAAGACGTCCAAGGCGCTCGCCGAGCGCAGCGAGGAAGTCGACGAGCTGCGTTCCACCTACGACGGGCTCGTGTCCGATCTGCAGACCGAGGTGGCCGCGGGCCGCGTCCAGATCGAGCAGCTGCGGGACGGCCTCCACGTGAAGCTCGCCCAGGAGATCCTCTTCCCATCCGGCTCGGCGGAGCTCTCAGACGAAGGGCAGACCGTGCTCGGCAAGGTCGCGGAGCGGCTGAAGGACATCGAGCATCAGGTCGAGGTGGCCGGCCACACGGACAACGTGCAGATCAGCGGTGCGCTCGAGCAGCGTTATCCATCGAACTGGGAGCTCGCGGGCGCGCGCGCTGCGGTGGTGGTGCGCCTGCTCGTGAAGCGGGGGGTGCCGGCCGAGCGCTTGATTGCGGCGTCGTTCGCCGACACGAAGCCGGTCGAGAGCAATCGCACCGCCGAGGGTCGCGCGCACAATCGCCGCATCGACATTCGGCTCGTGCCGATCGAGAAGTCGGCGCCGCGCCCGCCGAGCGCGCAGCCGGAGGCCGCGCCGAACGCGTGAGCCGCGTGCCCGCCGACGCGCGCGCGTTTCTCCGCCAGTGCTTCGAGATCGGGCTCGGCGCCGTGAGCGGAGAGTCCGCCATCTCGAGCGCGATTCGTCGCGACGGCGCGGCGATCCGCATCGGTGATTTCCCGCCGCGCTTCTCGGTGGACCCGCGGCGCGCGCACGTGCTCGCCGCGGGCAAGGCCGCGCTGACGATGGCGCGCGCGTGGCACGCGCATGCCGGCGCACCGCGCGCGGGGCTGGCCATCGCGCGCGAGCCGGGCGTGCTGCCCGCGCCCTGGCGCGCGCTCGTGGGCGGGCATCCGCTCCCGAGTGAAGCCAGCGCGCAAGCGGGCCGCGCGGCGCTCGCCTTCGCGGCGGCCGTGCCCGCCGACGCGGAGCTCGTGGTCCTGCTCTCCGGCGGCGCTTCCGCCCTGCTGAGCACGCCGCTGCCGGGGCTGTCGATCGCGGAGGTGCGCGAGACCACAGATCTGTTGTTGCGCTGCGGCGCGGAGATCGGCGAGCTCAACTGCGTGCGCAAGCACCTGACCGGCGTCGGCGGCGGCCGGCTCGCTGCCGCCACGGCCGCGCGCGTGGTGGTGGGCCTCGTCATCTCCGACGTGATCGACGACGACCTCGGCACGATCGGGTCGGGGCCTTGTGCGCCGGATGCGACGACCTTCGCCGACGCCGTCGCCGCGCTGCGCGCTCGCGCGATCTGGGAGCGCGCGCCCGCCGCGGTGCGGGCCCATCTCGAGCGCGGCGTCGCGGGCGAAGTTCCCGAGACGCCGAAGCCGGGCGCGCGCGCGTTCGAGCGCGTGCGGCACCACATCGCGGCGAACAACCTCGCGGCGCGGACGGCGATCGCGCGTTCGGTCGCGGACGATGGAACCGTCGCCGTGCTCGCGGACGGTCCGCCGCTCCGCGGCGAGGCGCGCGTGGTCGGCGCCGAGATCGTTCGCGATTGCTTGCGCGAACGCCGCGCGGGTGCGCTCGCGGGCCGCCGCACGCTCTGGATTCGCGGCGGCGAGACCACCGTCACGGTTCGTGGCGAGGGCCGCGGCGGGCGCTGTCAGGAGCTCGCGCTCGCCGCCGCCATTGCGCTGGAGGGAGAGGGCGGTGTCACGCTGCTCGCCGCCGGCACCGATGGCAGCGATGGCCCGACGGCCGCAGCCGGCGCGTTCGCGGATCGCGAGAGCTGCGTGCGCGGGCGCGCGGCGGGCGTCGACGCCCGGGACGCGCTCGCTCGCAACGACGCGCACGGCTTCTTCGAACGCGAGGGCGGTCTCTTCGAGACCGGCGCCACCGGCACGAACGCACTCGATCTCGTCCTGGTTCTGGTCGAGCCACGTTCCTAGACTGCGCGGCTCCTCATGCCCGAACGCGGTCCCTCGCTCCACACGCTCGCGCTGCGTTTCAGCGTGCTGCTGGGTCTCGTCGCGCAGGCTGCGTGGATCTACGCGCGCTACTGGGCGCACGAGCGCGGCTTCGCGCGCGCGCAGGAGGGCGCGATCGCGACGGCGATGCAGCGCTTCGCGGTGCGCTTCGTGCGCATCGCAGTCGCGTACAAGGGTGGGCTGATCAAGCTCGGGCAGGTGGCGAGCCTGCGCGTGGACGTGCTGCCGGAGGAAGTCAGCGCGGAGCTCGCGAAGCTGCAGGATCGCGTCGATGCGCATCCGCTCACCGAGATCCGCGCGCAGATCGAGCGCGAGCTCGGCGGCCCGCTGGAGGCGAACTTCGCGTCGTTCTCCGAGCAAGCGATCGCGGCGGCGAGCCTCGGTCAGGTGCATGAAGCGACGCTCCCGAGCGGCGAGCGCGTGGCGGTGAAGGTGCTGTACCCGGGCGTCGAGCGATCGGTCGCGGTCGATCTCGCGGCGGCGCGCGTCGGGCTCTGGCTGTTCGACTTCGTGACGGTCGCGGATCTCGATCAGGTGTATGCGCAGGTGCGCGACTCGATCCGCGGCGAGATGGACTACATCGCCGAGGGGCGCGCCGCGGAGGAGGTCGCGCGCAACCTCGCCGCCGATCCCGAGCTCGCGAAGCGCACGCGCGTGCCGGCCATCCACTGGGAAGCGACGCGGCGGCGCGTGCTCTGCATGGAGTTCGTCGAGGGCGTGAAGATCAACGACCGCGAGGCGCTCGCCGCGCGCGGCATCGACTCACGCGAGCTGGCGGTCTGGGCCGCGCGCGCCTTCCTGCACCAGATGTTCCGCGACGGCTTCTTCCACTGCGATCCGCATCCCGGAAATCTCGTCGTCGACGCGAGCGGCCGGCTCGGCATCCTCGATTTCGGCATGCACCAGCGCCTGGACGCGCGCGTGCTGACGATGCTGCGCGAGACGCTGCTGGCGACCGTCGCGCGCGACCCCCTCCGCTACGCGCGTGCGCTCGCGAACGCGGGCATGATCCGCTCCGCCGATCTCGCGACGGTGGAGGAGATCGCGCGCATCTCCTTCGACCCGAAGTACTTCAACCTCACGCCCAAGGAGCTCGCGCAGATCGACCTCGGCGCCTACGTGACGCGCATGCGCGCGCAGCTGAAGCGCGTGAAGAGCTTCCAGATTCCGGATGGGCTCGTGCTCTGGAGCCGCGCATTCGGGCTGTTGTTGGGGCTCGTCTCGGAGCTCGCGCCGGGGATTCGGCCGATGGACGTGGTCGGGCCCTACGTGATCCGCTTCCTGGGCGCGCCGCCGAGCTCGCGCGCGCCACGAGACGAGCGGCGGGAGCCAATCGCGCGCGCGGCTCGATAGAATGCGCCGCTTCGCGAGGAGCTTCGCATGCCGATCAGCGCCGACGAGTTCAAAGCCGCGATGGGTCTGCGCGCCAGCGGAGTCTCGATCGTGACCGCGCGGGCAGGCGACGCGATTCACGGCATGACGATGACCGACTTCGCGGGGGTCTCGCTCGCGCCGCCGCTCGCGCTGATCTGTGCGGAGAAGAGCGCGAACACGCTGAAGCTGATCCAAGAGGGCGGGAACTTCGCGATCAATCTGCTGGCGACCGGACAGGCTTCGCTCTCGAACAAGTTCGCCTCGAAGAAGGAGGAGTGGACGCGCTTCGACGGCCTCGTCTGCGGGCGCGCCGTCACGGGCGCGCCGTTGATTCCTGGCGCGCTCGCGAGCCTCGACTGTCGCGTCGTCGCGCAGCACGACGCCGGCGACCACATCGTGGTGGTGGGAGCGATCGAGGCGTTCGTGCGCGGCGAGGGCGACCCGCTGCTCTACTTCCGCGGCGGCTACCACGCGCTGGCGGAGGCGGAGTGACGCCGCTCCGCCTACAGGTCTTCTCGGACTTCCTGTGTCCGTGGTGCCACCTGGCCGCGCATCGCCTGGCCATCGTCGAGGCCGAGAACGCGGGCGCGGTCGACTTCGAGTGGAAGAGCTACTTGTTACGGCCGCGGCCCGACCCCCAGCGCGATCTGGCGAAGTTCGTGCGCTACACGCAGGGCTGGTCGCGTCCCGCAGCCGAGCCCGACGCGCCGCGCTTCCGCGTCTGGGAAGGCAGCGAAGGCCCGCCGACGCACAGCATCCCGGCCCACCTCGTCGCGCGCGCGGCGCAGCGGCAGAGCCCGGCGTCGGGCCGCGCGCTGCGCGAGCGCCTGCTGCGGGCGTACTTCGAGGAGAGCCGCGACATCAGCAGCGCGGCCACGCTGGGCGCGCTTTGGCAAGAGGCCGGCCTGCCGAGCGCCGCGTTCGGAGGCAGTGGCGATCCGGAGCTGCTGCGCGAGACGCTCGCGGACCACGACGAAGCGGCCGAGCTCGGCATCACCGGCGTGCCGGCGGTGCGCGTCGCCGGTGCGGACGCGTTCGTGATGGGCGCGCAGCCGCTCGACGTCTACCGGCGCTGGATCGTGCGGCTGCGCGCTGCGCGGGAGGCGGTGTCCTGAGCGACCCCACGCGCGCGTTTCGGCTCGATGGCCGCGTCGCGGTGGTGACGGGGGCCTCTTCGGGCATGGGCGTCGCGTTCGCGCAGACGCTCGCGAGCGCGGGCGCGCGAGTCGTGCTCGCCGCGCGGCGGGACGAGCTGCTGGACGAGGTCGCGCGCGGAATCCGCGCGGCCGGCGGAGAGGCGTTGGCGGTGCGCTGCGACGTCGCGCGCGAGGAAGACATCGCCGCGCTCGTCGAGCGCTCGCGCGCCGCGTTCGGCACGGTCGACGTGCTCGTCAACAATGCGGGCTTCACCACGATCGTGCCCGCGGAGGAGCAATCCGTCGCCGACTGGCGCGCGCACGTGGACGTGATGCTGACGGGCTCGTTCCTGTGCGCGCAGCGCTTCGGCCGACACATGCTGGAGGCAGGCAAGGGCAACGTGATCAACGTCGCCTCGATGCTCGGCGTGGTGGGATCGGGGCAGGTGCGCCAGGCGGCTTACGCCGCAGCGAAGGGCGGGCAGGTGAACCTCACGCGCGAGCTCGCGGCGCAGTGGGCGCGCCGCGGCATCCGCGTGAACGCCATCGCGCCCGGCTGGTTCCCGACCGAGATGACCGGGGAGATGTTCCAGGACGCGCGCTCGATGAAGTGGCTGAAGAGCCGCACGCCGATGGGGCGGGGCGGCGAGCTCTCCGAGCTCGCGGGGCCGCTGCTCTTCCTGGCCTCGGACGCCTCGAGCTTCGTTACCGGTCACGTGCTCGTCGTGGACGGCGGCTGGACCATCGTCTGACGCGGCGCGCGCCGAGCTGGGGATTCGCTCCCGCGCGGGCTCCGCTGCACGCCGGCACCGAGGCGACGCAGGGCGCCCGCGCGATGCGCGCGCGGAGCTACTTCTTGCCCGTCGCCTTCTTCGCCGCCTTCTTCGCTGGCTTCATCTTGGCGAGCACGGCATCGCGCCAGCGCGCGGCCGCGATGCGCGCTTGGCCCTTGCCGCCGTGCAACCGGATGGCGAAGAACTTCTGGAACTTCTTGCCGTTGCGCTGGATGTTCACGTACCAGCCGCGGGTGTCGCTCGTCTCGATCCAATAGACGTTGGGCAGGTTCTGCATCGCTTTCCTCGCGCGGGCGCCGGAACGTCTGCTCGACGGCGGCGGCGTTGTCGTCGGTCTCGCGCTCTTGGGCTCCGGCGTCTGGCGGCGCATCCACCGTATTCCGGAGCCAGGTGATTAGGGAATCAGGTCGTTGGTGCGGCAGAGAGGATTCGAACCTCCACGCCCTTGCGGGCGCCAGCCCCTCAAGCTGGTGCGTCTGCCAGTTTCGCCACTGCCGCACGAAGCGACGATTACTCTACCCAAGTCATTGGGGTGGGGACAGCGGATTCATTGCGCGGGCTCGCTCGGTGCCGCGCCCGCGCTCGACTGCTCAGGTGTTGGGGCCGCAGCGTCGGCCGGTGCCGACTCGGGCTCAGCCATTACTTCCACGAAGTCGGCGGCCGGCGCCGGGGCCGACTGCGCGGCAGTCGGCGTCGCAGCGCTCGCTGGCGGCACCGCGAAGCGCCCGCCCGCTTCCGCGTTCAGCGCGACGTACGCGAGATAGAAGCTCGTGACCATGAAGACGACCGCGGAGCCCGTGGTCAGCTTGGTCAGGAAGTTTCCCGCGCCGCGGCTGCCGAATAGCGTCGCCGCCGAGCTGCCGCCGAAGACCGCGCCGATCTCGGCGCCTTTGCCCTTCTGCAACAGCACGAGAATGATCAGGATCACGCACACGATCAGATGTACGAATGTCACGAAATAGGTCATGTCGCCCCTCCCGCGGCGCGCACGATCGCCGCGAAGCTGCTCGCCTCCAAGCTCGCGCCGCCGACCAGCGCGCCGTCGATGTCCGCCTGCGCCATCAGCTCCGCCGTGTTCTCAGGCTTCACGGAGCCACCGTACTGAATGCGGATCGCGTGGGCGCTGGCGCCGAAGCGCGCGGCGAGCTCCGCGCGCAGCGCGGCGTGAACTTCTTGCGCCATCTCCGGCGTGGCGGTGCGGCCGGTGCCGATCGCCCACACCGGCTCGTAGGCGATCACGATCTCGGTGGCGCGCTCGGTGGGCACGCTCGCGAGGCTCCCGCGCAGCTGGCCGTTCACGGTCTCGAGCGTGCGGCCCGCCTCGCGCTCCGCGAGCGATTCGCCCACGCACACGATCGGGCGAATTCCTCTCGCGAGCAGCGCGGCCGCTTTCGCGGCGACGAACGCGTCGCTCTCTCCGTACAGCGTCCGCCGCTCGCTGTGACCGACGATGCCGTAGCGACAGCCGGCGTCCGCGAGCATGTCCGCGGAGACCTCGCCGGTGAATGCGCCCCGCTCGTTCGGGTTCACGTTCTGCGCGGCGAGCCCGACGTCGCTGCCCGCGAGCGCGCGCGCGAGCGCAGCCAACGCGACGAAGCCGGGCGCCACGGCGACCTCGGCGCGCGCGCCTGCGACGAGCGGCAGCAGCGCGCGCGCGAAGGCTTCCGCCTCCGCGATCGTCTTGTGCATCTTCCAGTTCGCGGCGATCAGCGGCCTGCGGCTCATGCGTTCCGTCCTTCGAGCGCGGCGATGCCGGGCAGGCGCAGACCCTGCACGAACTCGAGCGACGCGCCGCCTCCCGTCGAGAGGTGCCCGATGCGGTCGCCGAGGCCGAGCTTGTTGATCGCGGCGAGCGAGTCGCCGCCGCCGACCACGCTGTGCGCGCTCGACGCCGCGACCGCGCGGGCCACGGCCTCGGTGCCTCTCGCGAAGGCCTCCAGCTCGAACACGCCCATCGGGCCGTTCCAGAAGATCGTGCGCGCGCGTGCGGCCTCTTCGGCGTAGCGCCTCGCGGTGACGGGGCCGATGTCGAGCGCCATCCAGCCGTCGGGGACCGTCTCGACGACCTTTGCCGGCGCGTCGGCCTCGAGCTTCGGGGCGACCACGTGGTCCGTCGGCAGCAGCAGCGTGCGGCCGGCCCTCTCGGCCGCAGCGATCACGCGCTTCGCATCGCCCACGCGATCGGCTTCGACGAGCGAGGCGCCCGTCGGCTGCCCGAGCGCGCGCAGGAACGTGTATGCCATCGCGCCGCCGATCGCGAGCACGTCGGCGTGGGGCGCGAGTGCCTCCAGCACCGCGAGCTTGTCGGAGACCTTCGCGCCGCCGAGCAGACAGAGCAGGGGCCGCGCGGGCTCGCGCACCACCTGCAGGTGCCGCACCTCGTCGCGCAGCAAATCGCCCGCCGCCGCGCGCTGCACGAACGGCACGATGCCCGCGGTGGAGGCGTGCGCGCGATGCGCGGTGCCGAACGCGTCGTTCACGTAGTCGTCGGCGAGCGCGGCCAGCGCGCGCGCGAAGCCCACGTCGTTCTGCTCTTCGCGCGGGTCGAAGCGCAGGTTCTCGAGCAGCACGACTTCGCCGTCGCCGAGCTTGGCGATCGCCGCCGCGGCCTCGGCGCCGATCGTGTGCGCGCAGAACGCGACGGGCCGGCCCAACAACTCGGCGAGGCGAAGGGCGACCGGTGCGAGCGACAGCTCCGCGCTGGGGCCGCCCTTCGGGCGCCCGAGGTGCGAGGTGAGTGCGATCCGAGCTCCGCCAGCGAGCAGCCGGCGCAGCGTGCCGAGCGAGGCGCGGATGCGCGTGTCGTCGCCGATCACGCCCTTCTTCAGCGGCACGTTCAGATCGGCGCGCACGAGCACGCGTCGCCCGCGCACGCCGCCGGGTGCGGCGAGCAAGTCGTCGAGCGTGAGGACTGCCACGAGAAGGGCCTAACGGCCCATCAGCACGCAGAGGTCGGCGACGCGCGTCGCGTAGCCCATCTCGTTGTCGTACCAAGCGAGCACCTTGGCGAAGTTGCCGTCGATCAGCTTGGTCGAGAGCGCGTCGAAGATCGACGAGTGCTGATTGCCGATGAAGTCGACCGAGACGAGCGGCTCGTCGCAGTACTGCAGGATTCCCTTCAGCGCGCCGTTCGCTGCGCTCTGGATCGCCGCGTTCAGCTCCTTGTCCGTGGTCGGCTTCTTGAGCACGAGCGCGAGGTCCACGCAGGAGACGTCCGGCGTCGGGACGCGCATCGCGTAGCCGTCGAGCTTGCCCTTGAGCTCGGGGAGCACGAGACCGATCGCCTTGGCCGCGCCGGTGCTCGTCGGAATCATCGACATCGCGCCGGCGCGGGCGCGGCGCAGATCCTTGTGCGGCGTGTCCACCAGCGCCTGGTCCGAGGTGTACGAGTGGATCGTCACCATCAGGCCGCGCTCGATGCCGAACGCGTCGTTCAGCACCTTCGCGACCGGCGCCAAGCAGTTGGTCGTGCAGGAGGCGTTCGAGACGACGCGATGCTTCGCGGGGTCGTAGCTCTTCTCGTTCACGCCGAGCACGAACGTGGCGTCCTCGCCACTCGCCGGCGCGCTGATGATCACGCGCTCGGCGCCGCCCTGGAGATGCAGCTCCGCCTTCTCCCGCGCCGTGAACAGCCCCGTCGATTCGACGACGATCTTCGCGCCGACGCCGCCCCAGCCGATCTTCGCCGGGTCGCGTTCGCTGAAGACGGGGATCTTCTTGCCGTTCACGACGATCGCGTTGCCATCGGCGCTCACCTCGCCGTTGAAGCGGCCGTGCACGGAGTCGTACTTCAGGAGGTGTGCGAGCGTCTTCGCGTCGACCAGGTCGTTGACGCCGACGACTTCCACGCCGCGCGTCTGCATGGCCCGAAAGGCGTTGCGCCCGATTCGGCCGAAACCGTTGATTCCCACCTTCACTGCCATGACTCGCGTTCTCCTGTCCGAGGTCGAGGGATGCGGCGTGAGTGCCCGAGGGCCGCTCCCAGGCAACGCAGAAAAGCGCCTCCCAGAGCCCCGCGCGACCGCTTCCAATCGCGCTCGCACCCGCCCGCTCGTGGGGCCGGCGCAAAGGCGCGCGCACTTTACCGACCGGGCCTCGGAGAGCCATGGCTCGGCGCTGCGGTCAGCACTTCTCTTGCCGGTCGGTCGCTCCGATACTGCGGCACCAGGGAGGGCGCAGCGTGACTGATCCGGCGGGTGGCGGCGACGGCCGCGCAACGTCGACGCGCGTCCTGTTCGCGGGCCTGATCGGGGCGGTTGCGCTCTCGCTCGCGCTGCTGGCCGTCTACCGCGAGGCGCGGCGCGAACGCCGCAGCGCGCATCCGCCGGCCGAGGGACAGCTCGTGGTGCGCGGCAGCGAGGCGACGCTGCGCATCGTGCGGGACCGCCGCGGTGTGCCCCACGTGCGGGCGAGCTCCGAGCACGACGCCTGGTTCGGGCTCGGTTTCGCGCAGGCCGAGGATCGGCTCGGGCAGCTGGTCTGGCTGCGCCGGCTCGCGCTCGGCCGCAGCGCCGAGCTGATCGGCGAGGAGGGCGTCGCGTCCGACTCGATCGCACGCACGCTCGGGATTCGCCGCCGCGCGGAGGGCGACCTCGCGCGCGCTCGCCCAGACGCGCGGCGCGCGCTCGAGGCCTACGCGGCGGGCGTGAACGCGTGGCTCGATCAGCTGCGGCGCGGCGAGACGGCGGCGCCGCTCGGGCTGCCAGAGCCGCTCGGCCAGGTCGAGCGCTGGAAGGCAGCGGACTCGCTCGCGATCGCGAAGTATCAGGCGTTCGCACTCGCCGATCCGGTGGCCGAGATCCTGGTGCTCGAGCAGGTCGTGCGATCGCTCGGCGCGGGGCCGGCGCGCGCCTTCTTCCCCGAGGCGCCGGCCGCGATCGCGCCGCCGGCACTGACCACCGCTGCCGCACTCGACGTGCGCGCAGTCGGTCGCTTGGCTTCCGCCCGCACCGCACTCGGGCTGGCGGGCGCCTCGGTCGGTAGCGCGGGTTGGATCGTGGGTGGCGAAGGCACGCGGCGCGGCCGCGCGCTGCTGGGCGCGGACCTCCACTTCCCGCCGACGGTGCCTGCGCGCGCCTACGAGGCGCACATCCGCGGCGGCGGCCTGGACGTGGCGGGCGCGACGCTCCCGGGCATTCCCGCGTTCTGGGTGGCGTTCAATCCGGACGTCGCGTGGTCACTGGTGTCCACGCCCGCGCTCGTGGTCGACTTGGTGGAGGAGACCGTCAAGGCCGACGATCCGAGCCGATATCTCGACGGCGGGAAGTGGCGCAGCCTCACGATCCGCGAGGAGCGCATTCGCGTGGCGGGCGGCGCGGAGCGCACGCTCGCCGTTCGCGAAACCCAGCGCGGTCCGCTGATCGACGGGCTCTTTCCCGAAGCCGGGCGCCCGCTCGCGCTGCGCTGGACGGGAGCGGGCGCCGGCGGCATCGACGCGCTGCTGGCGCTCGCCCGCGCGCGCGATGCAGGGAGCGCGCGCGAGGCGCTGCGGAGCCACGTCGAGCCGGTGGTGAATGCGCTGGTGGTCGACGCGCGCGGCGGCGGCTTCGCCCAGCTCGCCGGTGCGCTGCCGCGTCGCACGATGCTGAGCGGGATGCAGCCGGTGCCCGCGTCGAATCCCGCCTACGAATGGGCCTCGCGACTCGCGCAGGAAGAGCTTCCCTACGAGACGCTGCGCGCCGATCGGCCGTGGCTCGTCGCCGCGGATGCGCCACTCGCAGCGAGCGCGAGCCGGATCGAGACGCTCTGGCGCCCCGGCGCCCGCGCCGCGCAGCTCGACTTGTTATTGCGCAATGCGCTCGCGCGCGGTCGGCCCGATCTCGCGCAGCTCGTCGAGCTGCAATCCGACACGGGCTCGCTGCTCGCGCGGCGCACCGTGGTCTCGCTGCTCGCTCTGACCAACGGGCAGCCGGGGCTGGGACGCGCGGAGCGCGCACTGCTCGCGTCGCTGCGCGAGTGGGACGGCGCGAGCCGCGGCACGGATCGCGCGGCGGCCGCGTACCACGTGATGTGCGCGCGCACCTTGCCCGCGCTGCTGCGCCCCGCGCTGGGCGAGCAGCTCGCGAACGCGTACCTCGCGCTCCCGCGCGTGCCCGCCTCAGCGCTGCTCGCCGACGTGCTCGCGCGCGCGGCGGCCGGCGGCGACGCCGACGCGCCCTGGACTTCGCCGGAGCTCGCGCGCACGGTGATCGCGCGGGCACTGCGCGAGACCTCGCTGCTGCTCGCGGCGCGGCTCGGCGCGAGCCCCGAGCGCTGGACGTGGGAGCGGCTGCACGGCGTGCGCTTCGCGCCGCTCTGGCCCGGCGCCTGGCCGACGGGCGATGCCGCGCTCGGTCCGTTCGCGCTCGGCGGCGACGGCGATTCGGTGTTCGTGTCGGAGCTGAGCCCGGTCGAGGAGAGCTTCGACGCCGTCGTCGTACCGGGCTATCGGCTGCTCGCGGACTCGGGCAATCTCGATCAGGCGCTGACCGCATTCGCGCCGGGAGTCTCCGAGCATGCCGGACATCCACACGCGACCGACGGCATCGAGCGCTGGCGGCTCGGCAAGCCGAGCTTGCTCTCGACGAGCGACCCCGTGATCGAGGACGGGCCCGTGCAGACCCTCGTGCTCGAGCCGGCGCGCTGATGCTGCTCTACGCCGAGGTGCCGGGCTTCTACGCGGAGTTCGAGCGGGCGGCGGATCCTTCGCTCGCGGATCGTCCGGTGATCGTCGGCGGCAACCCGCGCAAGCGCGGCGCCGTGCAGGCGGCGACGGCCGACGCGCGCGCGGCGGGCGTGCGCGAGGGCATGCCGATGCTCGAGGCGCTCGAGCGCTGCCCGCACGCGCGCGCGGTGGTCACGAACATGCGGCGCTACCGCGGGGCGAGCGCGGAGCTGCGCTCGCAGTTCCGGCGCGCGACGGATCGCGTCGAGCCGGCGGGCGCGGCGGCGGCGTATCTCGACGTGGGCGCGCGTCCGGAGCCGCCGCGGCTCGTCGCGGCGCAGCTCTGCGAGGCCGTGCGCAGCGAGCTCGGGCTGCCGCTGCGCGTGGGCATCTCGAGCGTCAAGTTCTTGGCCAAGCTTGCAGCGGAATCCGTTGAATCCGAAGGGCTTTTCGAGGTGGCGGCGAGCGAGGTGCAGCGTTTCCTCGAGCCGCTCCCGGTCGGCCGCCTGCCCGGCGTCGGGCCGAAGACCGAGGCGACGCTCGTCGAGCTCGGCGTCCGCACCGCCGGCGACCTCGCAAAGCTCGATCGCAGCTGGCTCGAAGAGCGCCTCGGCAATCACGGGCTCACGATCCTGAGCTACGCGCAGGGCCGAGATCCCGCGGTCCTGCGCGCGGCGCCGCACCCGCGCAGCGTCAGCCAAGAGGCGACCTTCGCGGAGCCGGAGATCGATCGCGTCTCGCTCGAAGAGCGCCTCGCCGGGCTCGCGGCGCGCGTCGAGGAAGGCCTCGCGCGAGAGCGGCTCGCCGCAAAACGCGTCGTGGTGAAGGTCCGCTACTCCGACGGCGAGTTCACCACGCGCAGCCGCACCGGCGTGCACGCGATGACCTCGGCCCGCGAGCTGCTCGCGCAGGCGGCGCCGCTGCTCGGGCGCACGCAAGCCGGCTCGCGCGCGGTGCGTGGGCTCGGGCTGATCGCGAGCGATCTGGTGCGCGCCCGCCGCGACGATCGGCAGCTCGACCTGTTCGCCCGCCGCTCCTGATTTCGCTCGGAATTCCCGCGCTCAAGCGCCTGCGCCTGCTCTCCGAAGAGCCCCCCAGCAGGCGGGGGCGCGATGAAGAGAGAGCGACGCAAGTACGCGCGGATCGCGACGGATCAGGTGATCTCCTTCGCGATCCTCGACCAGGCCCACCAGCTCGCGGTCGGCAAGGATCTCTCGGCAGGTGGCATCCGCTTCCACGCGATCGGCTGCGAGCTCGCGCTCGGCGATCGCATCCGCGTCACGTTCAACGTGGGCGAGCGCACGCTCGAGGCGATCGGCCTGGTCTCGTGGTCGACGGAGCTCGACGCGGTTACCTCCGACATCGGCCTCGAATTCGAGTCGCTGGATCCCGAGGCTGCGCGCATCCTGGAAGAGATCGGCGAGGAGTGAGGCGCAGCCGCCCGTAATCAAACCGGGGTTGCCGCGTTCCGCGCTTCCTGTCACGGTGGGCGGGTGAGCGACTTCCATCAAACCGGCGTCGTCTCGACGCTGCACCGCCTCGGCCGCCGGGACCTCGAGCGCCTCGAGCGCGAGCTCGGCGACCCGGCGCGTTCCCGGCCCGTCGCGCTGGTGTTGCCGTGTCTTCACGCGGAGCTTCGCGACATCGCGCTGAAGGGCATCATCGATCAGCTGCAGCGCGCGACCTATCTGAGCGACATCGTCGTGAGCGTTGCGGGAGCGCCCGAGCGCGATCAGTTCGACGAGATGCGGCGCGCGTTCGCGCCGCTGCGCAGCGCCGATGGGCGGCCGGCGACGCTGCTCTGGAACGACGGTCCGCGGCTGAAGGAGATCCACCGCGCGCTCGCGGAGGAAGGGCTCTCGGCGGGGCCCGATGGAAAGGGGCGCGGCGTGTGGCTCGCGTTCGGGGTCGTGCTGGCGAGCGACCGGGCGCGCGTGATCGCGGTGCACGACTGCGACATCCGCGACTACGACCGCGAGCTGGCGGCGCGGCTCGCCTTCCCGATCGCCAACCGCAACATGAACTACGAGTTCGCGAAGGGCTACTACGCGCGCGCCGGCGACCGGCTGTACGGCCGCGTGACACGCCTGTTCATGACGCCCATCCTGCGCGCGATGAAGGCGGTGCTCGGCCCGAACCCGCTGCTCGAGTACCTCGACTCCTTCCGCTTCCCGCTCTCCGGCGAGTTCGCGATGACCACGGACCTCGCGCGCTCGATTCGCGTGCCGAGCGACTGGGGCCTCGAGATCGGCATGCTGACCGAGGTGTATCGGAACTCGTCGCTGAAACGGATCTGCCAGGTCGAGCTCGCCGACAACTACGACCACAAGCACCGCGAGCTCTCGCCGCTCGACGGCACGCGCGGCTTGCACAAGATGGTGGCCGACATCGGCGCCTCGCTGATTCGCAACCTCGCCTCGTACGGTGTCGAGTTCGACGCGGGCTTCCTGAACACGCTCTCGAACGCGTACGTGCGCACCGCGCAGGACGCCGTGGCGCGCTACTCCGACGTCGGCGCGCTGAACGGCATCGGCTTCGACCGGCACGAGGAAGAGATCGCGGTCGAGACCTTCGCGGCCGCGCTGCGCGCCGCGGGCCTCGACTTCGTGCGCGATCCGATGGGCGCGCCGCAGATTCCCAATTGGAACCGCGTGACTTCGGCGCTGCCCGAGCTGCTGCCGCTCCTGCGCGAAGCCGTCGAGGCGGACGCCCGCTAAAGGTCCGGCCGGGGGTGAGCGCGTGATTCGAATCGGCGGGGTCGGAATCGGCAGCGGCGCGCCGCTCGCGCTGATCGCGGGCCTCAACGTGATCGAGAGCGAGGAGGCGACGCTGGGCGCGGCGCGGGCGATCGCGGCCGCCGCCGCGCAGCATGGCTTTCCGTTCGTGTTCAAAGCCTCGGTGGACAAGGCGAATCGTTCGAGCCTCGCGTCCTATCGCGGGCCGGGTTTCGACGAAGGGCTGCGCATCCTGGCGCGCGTACGGCGCGAGCTCGGCGTGCCGGTGCTCAGCGACGTGCACGAGCCGGCGCAGGCCAAGCAGGCGGCGCAGGTCGTCGATTGCTTGCAGGTGCCGGCGTTCTTGTGCCGGCAGACGGACTTGTTGCTGGCCTGCGCCGCGACCGGGCTGCCGGTGAACCTCAAGAAGGGCCAGTTCATGGCGCCCGACGACATGCGCCTCGCGGTCGAGAAGATCGCAGCCGGCGGGAGCCGCGCGTTCGTGACCGAGCGCGGCAGCAGCTTCGGCTATCGCGAGCTCGTGGTGGACATGCGCGGCCTGGTGCGGATGCGCGGCTTTGCCCCGGTCTGCTTCGACGCGACCCACGCGGTGCAGCGGCCCGGTGCCGAGGGCGAGGCGAGCGGCGGCGAGCGCGAGCTGGTCGCGCCGCTGGCGCGCGCGGCGGTCGCGGTCGGCATCGATGCGCTGTTCGTCGAGGTGCACCCGGAGCCCGAGCGCGCGCCTTGCGATGGCCCGAGCCAGATCGACTACGCCGCGTTGGAGGCCCTGCTCGCCGACTCGCGGCGCGTCGACGCAGCGCTGCGCCCGTGAAGGAGAGCGAGCGCGACCCGCCAGGACGGCCGGTGCACGGCAACGTCGCCGAGGCCTCGGCAGCGACGCGCGGCTGGTTCGTCGGCCACTTCATGCCGGGCGACGTGAACCCGCTGCGCAGCGAGGCCGTCGAGATGAAGTGGTTCACGCACGCGAAGGGCGAGACGCGCCCGGAGTGGGCGCCGGGTAGCCCGGTGAAGACGCTGAACCTGCTGCTGCGCGGCCGCTTCGTGCTGCGCTTCCCGGACGAAGAGGTGGTGCTCGCGCGCGAAGGCGACTTCGTGCTGTTCGGCCCCGGCGTCCCGCATTCCTTCCGTTCGGAGGAGGAGTCGCTGGTGCTCACCGTGCGCTGGCCGTCGCGCGCGGCGGTCTGAAGCGCGCGGGCGCCAGGCCTCAGCTCTCGAGCGCGCGCTCCAGCGCCTGCTCGATCGCGTCGAGCGGCACGATCTCGAGCTTCTCGATCACCTCGGCGGGCACGTCCACCAGGTCCTTGGTGTTCCGGCGCGGGATCAGCACCGTCTGCACGCCTGCACGCTGCGCAGCGAGCAGCTTCTGCTTGATGCCGCCGACCGGCAGCACCTTGCCGCGCAGGGAAATCTCGCCCGTCATCGCGACGTGTCCGTGCGCGCGCTTGCCGCTCAGCGCGGACACGATCGCGGTCACCAGTGCCACGCCGGCGCTGGGGCCGTCCTTCGGCACGGCGCCCGCGGGCACGTGCAGGTGCAGCTCGGAGCCGGCGAGGGCGGACGAGATGATGCCGAGCGAGTCCGCGTTCGCGCGCACCCACGAGAGCGCGGCTTCCGCGGATTCCTTCATCACGTCGCCGAGCTGGCCGGTCAGGCGCAGGCGCACACCCTCGCCGCCGGGCGTCACGGTGGCCTCGATGAAGAGGATGTCGCCGCCGGCCTGCGTGGCCGCGAGTCCGACCACGACGCCCGCCTGCTCGGTGCGCTCCGCGACCTCGGGCAGATGCGGCGGCGCGCCGAGTGCCTCGGCCGCGAACGCCGCGTCGACGCGCAGCGGCACGGCGCTCGGATCTCCGGCGACGCGCGCCGCCACCTTGCGGAACAGCGTCGCGATCAGGCGATCGAGGCTGCGCACGCCGGCCTCGCGCGTGTACTCGTGCACGACGCGCGCGACGGCGTCCTCCGTCACCTCCACCTGTGCGGCGGTGAGGCCATGCGCATCGCGCTGCTTCGGGATCAGGTGCTGCGCCGCGATCGCGAGCTTCTCGCGCTCCGTGTAGCCGGCGAGCTCGATCACCTCCATGCGGTCGAGCAGCGCGGGCGGAATCGTCGCGAGCGTGTTCGCGGTGGCGATGAACATCACGCGCGAGAGATCGAAGGGAATCTCGAGGTAGTGATCGCTGAAGGTCGCGTTCTGCTCGGGGTCGAGCACCTCGAGCAGCGCCGAGGACGGATCGCCGCGGAAGTCGGCGCCGAGCTTGTCGACCTCGTCGAGCAGGAACACCGGATTGCGCGAGCCCGCGCGCCGCAGGCTCTGCAGGATGCGCCCCGGCATCGCGCCCACGTAGGTGCGCCGGTGGCCGCGGATCTCCGCTTCGTCGCGCACGCCGCCGAGCGAGGCGCGCGCGAGCTTCCGTCCCATCGCGCGCGCGATCGACTTGCCGAGGGACGTCTTGCCCACGCCGGGCGGCCCGACGAAGCACAGGATCGGCGCCTTCGCCTCGGGCGCGAGCTTGCGCACGGCCAGGTATTCGAGAATGCGGTCCTTCACCTTGGCGAGCCCGTGGTGGTCTTCGTCGAGCACGCGCTTCGCGTCGCCGATCTCGAGGTGATCCTGCGTTTCCTTCGACCAGGGCAGATCGGCCAGCCACTCGAGGTAGGTCCGTAACAAGTGGCGGTCGGGCGCGTGCTGGGCGAGCGCGCGGAAGCGGCGCAGCTCGCGCTCGGCGTGGGCTCGTGCGCCCTCGGGCAGCTGCGCGGCCTCGAGCCGCTCAGCGAGCTCGTCGCCTTCGCGCTCGCCGCCGGCGGCCTCGCCGAGCTCTTCCTGGATGTCGCGCATGCGCCGCCGCAGCAGGCGCTCGCGGCGCTTCGGGTCGATCGGCTCGTCGTCCTCCTGCGCGCGCAGCGTCTTCTGCGTCTCGGCGATCGTGACCTCGCGCTCGAGCACGCGCGCGACGGCCCACAGCCGCCTCGTGGGATCCGGCTCCGCCAAGAGCGCGATGCGCTGCTCGGTGGTCATCTGCACGCTCGACGCGACCAGGTCCGCGAGCGTGCCCGGCGTCGGCATGTTGGAGACGACGCCCTTCCACTCGTCCGGGTAGTCGTCGCGCAGGTCGATCACGCGATGCGCGAGCTCGATCACGCGGCTGCGCGCCGCGTCGAGCTCGGCGCTCGGCTCGCGCGGCTCGACCAGCGGCGTGATGGAAGCGCGCAGCGCGCGGCCCGTGCTCGGCGCCGCGCTGAAGCGCGCGCGCACGACGCCGACCACGATCGCCTGCTTGGCGTTCTGCCGCGCGTCGGCGGTGCGTACGATCTTGGCGACGGTCGCGATCGGATGGAGCGCGCTGATCGGCGGCTCCTCCTCCTTGGGATCGAGCTGGGTGGCGACCAGGATCAGGGCCGTGGCGCCCGCCTCGTCGAGCGCCGCGAGCGAGCGCAGCCGGCCGACCGAGAGCGGCACCGTGGTTCCCGGAAACACCACCGCATCCCGCACCGGCAGCACCGGCAGCTGGGAGGGCAGCTCGATGGTTTCGGTGCCGATCGTGATGCGCTGGGACGGCTGATCGCTCACGGAGCCTCCGGAGTCCGCTGCGCGCGCGAGCGGACGATCGCCGCAGGCTATGCCCGAGGCGGGCGGGGTCAAGAAAAGTGCGCGCCGGCGCTCGCGATTCCGTGGGCACGCCGTTAGCCTGCGCCTCCCGTTTTCCCGAGCCCGGGTGGCGGAATTGGCAGACGCGCAGGTCTCAGAAGCCTGTCTCAGAAATGAGGTGCTGGTTCGACTCCAGTCCCGGGCACCAGTTCTTTCGAGCTTCGCTCGGCTTCGCCTCGCTGCGCGCGGCCTGCGGCGCTTCGCGCCGCGGGTCGCTTGCGGCTTCTCGAGCTGCGGTCGGGCGTGATGGAGTGCTGGCGCGCGTGACTGAATCGATCCGCGCGGGTGAACACTTCATGCTCGGCTTCCGCGGCCTCGCCCTGCCGGATTGGCTGCGGGCGTTCGCGGCGGAGCACGGCCTCGGCGGCGTGATCTTGTTCGATCGCGACGTGCAGCTCGGCGGGGTGCGCAATGTCGAGTCGCCGACGCAGCTGCGCGCGCTGTGCGCCGAAGTGCATTCGCTACCCGGCCGGCCGCTCGTGTTCGTCGACCAAGAGGGCGGCAAGGTTCGCCGCTTGAAGACCGCCGCCGGTTTTGCGGATCTGCCGAGCGCGCGCGCGTTCGCGGCGTTGTCCGAGGCCGAGGCGCGGCGGCTCGCGGCGGCGAGCTGCGCGGAGATGAAGGCGCTCGGCATCGACTACGACCTCGCCCCGGTGGTCGATCTCGACAGCAACCCTGACAACCCCAACATCGGGAAGATCGAGCGCGCGTTCTCCGAGGACCCGAGCGAGGTGCGCCGCTGCGCGCGCATCTTCGGCGACGCGGCGCGCGCGGCTGGTCTCGGCCTGTGCGTGAAGCACTACCCCGGCCTCGGTGGAGCGCGCACGGACAGCCACCTCGCGCTCACCGATCTCTCGGGGCTCGTGTCGCCCGCGCAGGAGCAGCTCTTCACCGAGCTCGCCGCGGAGCTGCCGGGCGGCGCTGCGCTGCTCTCCCACGGCTTCGTGCGCGAGTGGGATGCGGAGCGCCCCGCCTCGATCTCGCCGGCTGTGGTGGCGCGCTTCCGCGCCGCGAACGCGGGCGCGCTGCTGATTACCGACGACGTGCAGATGCAGGGCCTGCAGGGCGCGGCCGGCACGGTCGACGCCGCGCTGCGCGCGCTCGACGCGGGCATCGACCTCGTGTGCATCGGTAACAACCTGCTCGCGCAGGCCGAGGAGTGCGTCGAAGCCGCGCGGGGCGCCCGAGCGCGCGCGGAGCAGGACGCGGCCTTCGCTACGAAGCTCGCGGCTTCGCGCGAGCGCATCGCGGCGCGGAAACGCTTCGCGGCGGGCTGAGCGTCAGGGCGCGAGCGCGAAGCGCGCCGTCACGCCGCAGCTGCGCTCGAGCTCCGACTCGAAGGGCTGATTCAGCTCGCGCCCCGCCTCGCCCGTGGGGTCGGTTGCCGTGAGAACTCAGCGAGTCTCCAGCTCCGCCGCCAGCGCTTCCCACTGCGCGTAGAGCCCGGCGACTTCGTCCTTCACGGCCTCGCGCTGCGCCTCGACCTCGCGCAGGCGCTCGTGGTCGGCGTAGACGTCGGGGTCGCCGAGGCGTGCGCCGAGCTGCTCGGCCTGCGCCTCCTTCTCGCCGATCTGCTCCTCGAGCCGCGCGAGCCTTCGCTCGGTGCGCTCTCGCGCCTTGCGCTCCTCCCGCGAGCGCTGGGCGCCGCTCTCGTTCGCCGCGATCGTGCTCGCACTGGCAGCCGCGCTCGGGGCGGATGCCGCGCTCGCGGCGCGTTGCGCTTCGTCGCGCAGCTTCGTCAGGTAGCCGTCGTAGTTCCCGAGAAACTCGCGCAGGCGGCCGCCGCGCACTTCCACGACGCGCGTCGCGAGCGCGTTCAGGAAGTCGCGATCGTGCGAGATGAACACCAGCGTGCCCGTGTAGTCGGCGAGGGCGCCCTCGAGCACCTCGCAGGCCTCGACGTCGAGATGGTTCGTCGGCTCGTCGAGCACCAGCACGTTCGACGGGCGAAGCAGCAGCTTCGCGAGCGCGAGCCGGGCCTTCTCGCCGCCCGAGAGCACGCCGACTTTCTTCTGCACGTCGTCGCCTGAGAAGAGGAAGGCGCCGAGGTGGGCGCGCAGGCGCGGCGTGTCGTCGAAGGCCGCCACCGCGTCGAGCTCCTCGAGCACGCTGCGCGTGGGCGTCAGTGTCTCGAGCTGATGCTGCGCGTAGAAGGCGACCTGGCTGTTGTGCCCGAGCTCGCGCTCGCCGCGCTCGAAGGGCAGCACGCCCGCCAGCATGCGCAGCAGCGTCGACTTGCCCGCGCCGTTCGGGCCCACGAGCGCGAGCTTCTCGCCGCGCTTCAGCGCGAAGTCGACGCCCGCGTAGACCGGAAGGTCCCCGTAGCGCTTGTGCACACCCTTCAGCGCCACCGGAATCGCGCCCGAGCGCGCAGGCTCCGGAATCTGCAGGCGCATGCGCCGCTTCTTCTCTTCCGGCACGTGGACGCGCTCGAGCTTGTCCAGCCCCTTGATTCGGCTCTGCACCTGCTTCGCTTTGCTCGCCTTGTACCGGAAGCGCTCGATGAAGCGCTCGGTCTGCTCGATCTGCTTCTGCTGGGTGCGCGCCGCGGCCTCGAGCTCGAGCTTGCGCTGCGCCTTGCGCTCGAGGTAGGCGTCGTAGCCGCATGGATAGAGCGTGAACTTCGCGTCGCGCAGCTCGGCGATGCGCGCGGTGTGGCGGCGCAGGAAGGCACGGTCGTGGGAGATCAGGATCACGCCGCCCGGAAACGCGGCGAGCGTCTCGTCGAACCACTCGAGCGAGGGCAGGTCGAGGTGATTGGTCGGCTCGTCCAGTAACAACACGTCCGGCTCGGCGAGCAGCAGCTTCGCCAGCTCGACGCGCATGATCCAGCCGCCGCTGAAGGTCGCGAGCCGCCGCCCGCGCGCCGCGGCGTCGAAGCCGAGGCCCGCGAGCACCTGCTCGGCGCGCGCCTCGCGCGAGAAGCCGCCCCCTCGCTCGAAACGCGTGTGCAGCTGGTCGTACCGCTCCGCGAGCTGCTCCGGCAGCTCGCCGTGTCGCGCCATGCGCTGCTCGAGCTCGCGCATCTCGCGCTCGAGCGCGTCGATCGCGGCGAAGGCCGTGAGCGCCTCCTCGCGCACCGTCGCACCGCTCGCCGGGTCGATCTCCTGGCGCAGGTAACCGATCCGCTCGCCGCGCCCGAGTGAGCGCTCGCCCCCGTCCGGGGGATCGATGCCCGCGGCGATGCGCAGCAGCGACGTCTTGCCGGCGCCGTTCGGCCCGACCAGCCCGACGCGCTCGCCGGGCACGATCTCGAGATCGACGCCGTCGAACAGCACGCGTGCGCCGACGCGCCGCATCACGCCGCTGAGCCGTAGTCCCATGGGGCGCGCACGGTAACAACGCGCTCAGCGCGCGAGACGTGCGAGCCGATGAGTCCGGCCGGAGGCAACGCATGGACACGGACAAGCTCCTCGAGCTCGGCGCGCGCGGGGTCCACCTGCTGTTCGACAACGCCGAGATCGAGGCCGCCTTCGAGCGCGACGCAGCCGCGCTGCGCGAAGAGATCGCGGGCCGCGCCGCCGAAGTCCAAGCCGCCATCGATGCGCTGCTCGCCCTCGACCATCCCGAGGATGGCCGCGCGTTCCTGGAGAGCCTCGACGAGCACATTCGGCACGTGCTCGTGCTGATCTACTTCGACCTGCTCGATACGCACGTGCGGCGCGACGCGACGCTGCACTGAGCCGGCAGCCTCGGGCCGCGTTGCGGGCGCCGTTCCGCGCGCGCTCCCGTCAATGCAGCCGGCGCTGTGCGTCCTTCTTCCGTTCGCGATCCACCAGCTCCGCCACCGAGAGCTTCATCGGCAGCCGCACGCGCTCCCCGTTCTTCGCGCGGAAGAGCAGGTGGCCATGTCGGCAGGCGTGCGCGAACAGGTCGCGCAGGATCGCGACGTCCTGCTGGCAGTAGCGCGCGATCTCCTCGTGCCGGCCCTCCTTGAACCATTGCAGCGCCTGGAGTCCGTCGGCGCTCTTCGGCGTGCCGAGGGTCTCTTCGCCGAGCTGGCCGAGCGGCAGCCGAAAGCCGAGGCGCGCGTGGATCGCGTCGAGCAGATCGAAGGTGGGCAGCCGCGAGAGGTCGCGCGCGTCGTAGCCACGCAGCACGCGGTAGTCGAAGCGGTGCGCGTTGAAGCCGATCACGAGGTCGGCGCGCGCGAGCCGCTCGAGCAGCGCGTCGAGCTGCGGCTCGCGGTAGGTGAAGAACTCCTCCTCCGCGCTGTCCCAGGCGACGGCGCACGCGACGCGCATCAGGTGCGCGTTGTGCCAGCCGCCGACCTCCTCGGCGCTGCGCTGGGTCTCGAGGTCGAAGCTGACGACGCGCAGCGCCGGCTGCGCGAGCGCGGACGCCTCCTCTTCCTCTGCTGCGACCTCCTCCAGGCGCAGCGGCGCCGGCGCGGGCGGCGCGATCTCCCGGCCGAGCATGAGCCCGAGCGCACGCTGCGCGCCCGCCTTGTCGATCGGCCGGTTCCCGTTGCTGCAGCGCGGCGAGTGGACGCAGGCGGGACAGCCGAGCTCGCACTCGCACTCGCGCACGCGCGCGAGCGTCGTCTCGAGCAGCGTCTCGAGCTTGGCGTAGACGCTCTGCACGAGGCCGATCCCGCCGGCATGCGCGTCGTAGAGGAAGATCGCGGCGCGGCCGAGCTGCGGGTGCAGCTTGTAGGTGATGCCCGCCAGGTCGAAGCGATCGCAGAGCGCGAACAGCGGCAGGAGCGCGAGCGCCGCGTGCTCGACGGCGTGCAGCGAGCCCATCGGGTTGTGCCCGTTCGCGCCGAGCGCCTTTGAGATCTCGTCCGGCAGCTCGAGCCAGAGCGACGTCGTCTCGTAGGAGCTCGGCGAAAGATCGAGCGGCTCGGTTCCGAGCAGCTCCTGCCCGCGCACGCGCCTGCGCTCGTAGCCGACGATGCGCGACGTGACTTTGACGCGCCCCTCGGCGAGCAGAAACGAGCCCGCCGCTCGCTGCCGCGCGCGCGACAGGATCTCGGTCTCCTTCTCGCCGAGCGCTTTCGTGAAGTACGCGGCGTCGATCGGCTCGACGTCGACTCTGCGCTGCTCGAGATCGAGGTTCAGCACGCGGTACTGGCGCCCGCGATGGAGGTAGATCGCGCCGGGATGGCACTCGCTCATCACGTTGCCCGCGCCGATCGTGCCGAGGATGCGCGCTCTGCGGCTCGCCGCGCGCTGCCGCGGCGTCGGCGCGCGGGGGCTCAGGAACTCGTCATCGACGGCCGCACTCTGCTCGAGCTCGCTCGCGCTGCCGGCGAGCTGGATCGCGTAGCTCGCGCCCGTCGCGCGCAGGCTCAGCAGCCGGTGCGGATTGCGCCGCGCCGCGAACCACTCGCGGCCCGACTCGCTGCGCAGCAGCGAGCCGGCCTGCTCGGCGGCGCTCGCCGCCGCGCGCACCGCCGGCTCCGCCAGCCAGGGCTCGCTCGCGCGCAGCGGGACCTCGGCGGCGGCGCAGGGCAGGTGCGCCGCGAGCAGGTCCGCGTTCAGCGGATCGAGCACGGCGTGCTCGAACGCGCCGCCGAGCAGCTGGGCCGGATGGGCGACGAGGTACTGATCGAGCGCGTCGGGCTGCGCGACGAGCGCGATCGCGGCGTCGCCCGCGCGGCCGACGCGCCCCGCGCGCTGCCAGGTCGCGATCTGGCTGCCGGGGTAGCCGACGAGGATGCACACATCGAGGCCGCCGACGTCGATGCCGAGCTCGAGCGCGGAGGTCGAGATCACGCCGGCGAGCTCGCCGCTGAACAGGCGCTGCTCGATCTCGCGCCGCTCCTCCGGCAGGAAGCCCGCACGATACGAGCTGATGCGCGGCGCGAGCGCGGGCTCCGCCGCTGCGATCCATTGATGCATCAGCTCCGTCACGCGCCTCGCCTTGGTGAAGGCGATCGTGCGCAGGCCGCTCTTCAGCGCGTGCCGAAACAAGCGGGCGGCCGCGGTGTAGGGCGACGTGCCGACCGGATTGAACAGCAGCACCTCGCGCTTCGAGCGCGGCGCGCCTTCCGCGAACACCACGCTGGGTGCGCGTCCGGTGACGAGCCGTGCGAGCTCGCCCGGGTTCGCGACCGTCGCCGAGGCGCACACGAAGCGCGGCCGGGAGCCGTGGAAGGCGCACACGCGGTCGAGGCGGCGCAGTACCTGCGCGACGTGGGAGCCGAAGATGCCGCGATAGCTGTGCAGCTCGTCCACCACCACGAGCGAGAGGCCGCGGAAGAAGCGCTCCCAGCTCATGTGGTGCGGCAACAGTCCGAGGTGCAGCATGTCGGGCGTGGTCACGATCACGTTGGGTGGGTTGTTACGGATCTTGGTGCGCAGCCCCGGCTTGGTGTCGCCGTCGTAGATCGCGACCGTGCGCTCGGCCGAGAGCCCGAGCGTCTCCGCGTCGGCGGCGAGCTTCTTCGCCTGGTCCTGCTCGAGCGCCTTCAGCGGAAACAGGAAGAGCGCGTGCGAGTCGCGATCGGCGAGCGCGGCCTCGAGCGCGGGCAGGGCGTAGACCAGCGACTTGCCGCTCGCGGTCGGCGTCGCGAGCACGACGTCGCGGCCCGCGCGCAGCTCGGCCAGCGCGCGCGCTTGGTGCGGATAGAGCGCGGCGATGCCGCGCGCACGCGCGACTTCTTGCGACGCCGGCGGCAGCTCGCCGAGCGCGCTCTCGCCGGGCGGCTCCGCGGGCAGCGTGGTCGCGAAGCGCAGCGCGCGCGACAACTCCTCGTCCGCGCGCACGGACGCGAGAAAGGCCCCGAGCCCCTGCGCGCGCGGCGCGCTCGCGCTGAAAGCGCTCATGCTGTGCTCCGGCGCCGCGCAGGAGGGCGCGCCGCATCGAACGAGCACGGTGTTCGGCCTGGGGGAGCGCGACCTTAGGCGACCGGCGCGCTTCGAGCGACGGCCGCGAAGCGATTCCGCGACGCTGGGCGAGAGCACGCCGGCACACGCTCGAACTCGAGGCCGAGCTCGGCCGCCATCCAGAGCACCCGCAGCGTGCGCGAGCGGGGTGAGCCGTAGATCACCAGCGCCATGGCGGACTCTCGGGCGCGGCCCGGCCGCGGTCAACGAGGGCACCGCAGTTCGAGCGGGCGGCGGCCTCGCCGCAGGAATTCCGTGCGCGCGCGCTGCGACGCTGGCGCCCATCCCTTATGCTGCGCGCCCTCTTCACCCGTGGGGAGGTCGTCCGGTCGTGGCGGAGCGCATCTTCGTGGACCGCGACGAAGAGCGGTTGAGCGTGCCGGCGCGCGTCCTCGCGGATCTCCACGAGCACGCGCGAGAAACGCATCCCGAGGAATGTTGTGGACTCGTCCTCGGGCGCCTGCCCACGAATCTCGAGCGCGTGGTGCGCTGTAGGAACGAGATGACCCGCCTCCACCGACAGGATCCCGCGAAGTATCCGCGCGACGGCCGCGAGGCCTTCCACATGAACGAGGCCGACGTGCTGCAGGCGCAGAAGTTCGCGGACGCCGAGGGCTGGCGCGTCACCGGCGTCTACCACTCCCACGCCGACGCGGGGCCGTACTTCTCGACGCTCGACCAGGAGTTCGCGGCGCAGGACGGCTTCCCGTTCCCGGACGCGATGCACATCGTGATCTCGGTGCTCGAAGGCATGGTCAAGGAAGTCGCCGCGTTCGCGCGCGACGAATCGCCCGCAGGCTTCACCGGCCGGCTGCTCGCAGCGGAGGCTCCCCAATGAATCGCGTTCCTTTCGGCGCGCTCGCACTCCTCGGCCTGGCTTGCGCGGGCGGAGGCGGCACGTCGTTCCGCCCCGAGTCGCTGCCAGCGGATCCGGTGGCGCTGACCTACCGCAAGACCGAGGACATCGAGAAGGTGCAGAAGCAGCTCGACGCGCGCGCGCAGGAGCGAGCGCGCGAGAAGGCGAAGGAGGTGCAGCGCGCGCGGCCGGCGCCGAATTCCGTCGAGGGCGTGCGCGAAGCCTTCGAGGCGCGCGCGATGGAGGCCGCGGGCACCGACCTGATGGCGCGCATGGCTCTCCACACCCTGCCGGACGAACGCACCGTAGACGCGGACTTCGCCGCGAAGGGCGATCATCCCGTCGGCTGGTCGCTCGACCACCAGCGGCTGCTGTTCCTCTCGGAGCGCGTCGGCGACGCGCAGCTGTTCGAGTGGAATCGCCAGACCGACGCCGTCACTCAGCTGACCCACGGCGAGGACACCGTGCTCGATGGTTGTTATGGCCCGAACGGGCAGGTCGCCTGGGCCGCCGGCACGCCGCTCCAGCCCGCGCCGGGCGGCACGAGCGGCGGGATCCGCATCTTCGTGCGCGCTCCGGGCGGCTCGCCCGCCGCCGTCACGCAGGGCCCGCTCGACGTGGCGCCGGCGTGGTCGCCCGTCGAGTCGCTGCTCGCGTATCAATCCCGCGGCAAATCCGGCATCGACGAGATCGTCACGATCGACCCGGCCGCGCCGGGCACGCCGCGCTACCTCGCGAACGGCCGCTCGCCCGTGTTCACGCCCGACGGCAACTGGATCGTTTACAGCGCGCGCACGCCGAAGGGCTGGAAGATCTTTCGCGTGCGCCCCGACGGCAGCGGCAAGCAATACATCGCCGGCGGCGCCACCCAGGAGACCGAGCCGGGCGTCTCGCGCGACGGCAAGTGGGTGCTCTTCACCAGCTACTACGAGGGCACGCCCTACGAGACGGAGCTGATGATCCGGCCCTTCGCCGGCGGCAAGGACCGCAAGCTCGACTTCGACGACAAGCCGCAGCGCACGACCTGGTGAGCCGACCGGCGCCGCGCATTCGAACTCATCCACGAGAAGGAAGCAGAGCGATGAAGCAGCAGGATTTGGTGCCCGTGCACGGCGGCCTCGACGAGCTCGTCGACCGTACGATTCCGTTGCCGCAGCGCCGCGAGCTCGAGCAGGAGGCGCGCGAGCTCCCCTCGATCACGGTGCAGAAGCCCGACCTCGCGACGCTGTATCGCATCGGCGACGGCGCGCTCTCGCCGCTCGAGGGACCGATGCGCCGCGACGTCTACCAGCGCGTGCTCGACGAGCAGGCGGTGCTGTCGCGCGGCAAGAAGTACGCGTGGGGCATTCCGCTCGCGTTGCCGGTCACGGACGCCGAGGCGAGCGCCGCCAAGGGCGCGCGCGCGGTCGCGGCGCGAAACGACGGCGGCGCGCTCGTGGGGATCATCTCCGCGCCCGACGTGTTCGCCTGGGACAAGGCGCAGTACGTGGAGCGCGTCTATCGCACGAAGCGCACCGATCACCCGGGCGCGCGCATCGCGACCGACGACGCCCGCGGCCAGCTGCTGGGCGGCGAGCTGCGCGTGCTACCGCAGGTGAAGCATCCCGAGTACGCAGAGTTCATGCTGTCGCCGCGCCTCACGCGCACCTTCATCCGCGACAAGAAGTGGCAACGCGCACTCGCCTTCCAGACGCGGAATCCCCTGCACCGCGCCCACGAGTACGCGCTCGTGTGCGGCGCGGAGCGGCTCACCGCCGCGGGGCACTACACCGGCGTCGTGCTGAACCCGCTCGTCGGCGAGCTGAAGGGCGACGACGTGCCCGCGGTGATGCGCATGCGCTGCTACCGCGAGCTGCACGGCAAGCGCTTGCTCGGCCAAGGCGACAAGGACGAGTCGGTCTGGAAGAAGGCCGGCTACGACATCTCCGAAGTGTTCGAGCTGATCGGCCTCGACATCAAGATGTTCTATGGCGGCCCGAGCGAGGCGCTCATGCACGCCGTGTATCGCCAGAACTACGGCTTCAGCGACCTCGTGATCGGTCGCAAGCACGCCGACGCGCCCTACGACGACGGCAGTGCGATCTGGGGCGACTTCGACGCCCAAGAGATCTTCGAGAAGCTGCCCGGAGAGCTGCACACGCAGCCGGTGAAGATCGGCTTCGCCGCGTACTACGAGTCGATCGGCCGCGTGGACCTCACGGAGAACCATCCGAACGAGAAGCCGTACTCGATCAGCGGCACGAAGCTGCGCGAGCAGCTGAAGGCGGGCGAACACCCGGATGCCCGCATCATCCGCCCGGAGATTTCGGACATCCTGATTACCGCCTACCAACAAGGTTGATGAAGCCACAACGCAACGGCCGACCGCAGCTCGAGAAGCTGCAAGCCGACCGCGCCGCGAGTGCGGCGCAGTCGGCGCGCAGCGAGGCGAAGCCGAGCGGAGCCCGAAAAGGACGGTCATGAAGATCGGCGTGCCGCGCGAGACGAAGGACATGGAGTTCCGCGTGGGCATGACGCCCGACGGCGCGAAGATCCTC
The DNA here is from genome assembly GCA_036560185.1 of Myxococcota bacterium. Classification (GTDB taxonomy): domain Bacteria; phylum Myxococcota_A; class UBA9160; order UBA9160; family UBA6930; genus VGRF01. Next base: position 3,708 of record DATBRS010000257.1, on the reverse strand, counting down.
GTCGAGGATGGCCACCAGGTCCTGATCGAGCAGGGCGCGGGCATCGGTAGCGGCTTTGCCGACGCGGCTTATCAGGCCGTCGGCGCGAAGATCGTCTCCACCGCGGATGCGTGGTCGTCGCCCGATCTCGTCGTGAAGGTCAAGGAGCCGAATCCGGCGGAGGTAAAGCGTCTCCACAAGGGGCAGACGCTGTTCACGTACCTCCACCTCGCGGCGGCAGGCGAGCTCGCGCAGTCGCTGTGCGACAGCGGCGTGATCGGCATCGCCTACGAGACGATCCGCAATCCGGACGGCTCGTTCCCCGTGCTCGCGCCGATGAGCGAGGTGGCGGGCCGTCTCGCCACGCAGATCGGCGCCAACTTGCTGCAGAAGGATCGTGGCGGCGCGGGCCTCTTGCTCGGCGGCGTGCCCGGCGTGATGCGCGGCAAGGTCAGCGTGATCGGCGCGGGCATCGTCGGCATCAACGCCGTGCGGCTCGCGCACGCGCTCGGCGCCGAGGTCGACGTGATCGACATCGACCTGAAACGGCTCTCGTACCTGTACGACATCTTCCACGGCGAGCTGAACACGCTGTACTCGAATCGCTCGACGATCGAGCGCTCGGTGCGCACGAGCGATCTCGTGGTCGGCGCGGTCTACGTGCATGGCCGCCGCGCGCCGACGCTCGTGACCGAGGCGATGGTGAAGTCGATGCAGCCGGGCTCGGTGGTGGTGGACGTGGCCGTCGACCAAGGCGGCTGCATCGAGACGATCCATCCCACCACGCACTCGAACCCGACCTACGTCGTGCACGACGTGATCCACTACGGCGTCGCGAACATGCCGGGTGCCGTGCCGCGCACTTCGACCTTCGCGCTCACCAACACCACGTTCCACTACATCGAGGCGCTGGCCAGCCTCGGCACAGCCGAAGCCGTGCGCCGCGACGCGGCGCTACGCCAGGGCTCGAACGTGTGGGAGGGCAAGGTGGTGTGCGAGGGCGTCGCGGAGTCGCTCGGGATGCCGTACGTGCCGGTGGAGACGGTGCTCTAGCGGCTCGCGGCGCGCGTGCTCACACCATCCGGATGCGCGGCGTCTTCGTGCGATTCACGAGCGCGGCGTGCTCGGCGCCTTCGCTCGGATAGGCGGCGTAGCCGAACGCGAGGGCGGGGCGCACCGGCGTGGCGACAGCGTCGTCGCGCGCGACCTCTTCGGCGACTTGGCGGGCGAGCGATGCGACGCGCTCCTCCGGGTGCGAGCCCGGGTCGGGGAGCAGCACGAGCAGCTCCGCATCGCCGCCGCGGGCGACCACGTCGAACTCGCGGCAGTGGTTGCGCAGCGCCTCGGCGGTGCGCTGCAGCACGCGATCCGCGCGCCGCGTGTCGGCGCGCCGGATCTCGGCCAGGTTCTCGATGCGGCAGGCGACGATCGCGAGCGCGTTCTCGCGCCCGGCGGCGCGGGCGAGCTCCTGGTCGAGCCGGCGTCCCCAATAGTCGGCGTTGGGCAGGCCGGTCTCTTCGTCGAAGTTGCGGTGCTTCGCGGTCGCTGCGTGGAACGCGGCGTTCTCGAGCGCGCGCTCGACGTAGCTGACGTAGCGCGCGAACACCTGCAGGTCGTCGTCGCTGAAGAGACCCGGAAAGAACTGGTCCGACGCGACGCGATCGTAGAACGCGAGCGTGCCGGTCGCGCGTCCGTCGCGCTTCAGGGGCGCTACCAGCGCCGAGCGAATGCCGCCCGCAAGGGCCGCGTACGCCGGCTCCTTCGCGAGGTTGCGCAGCAGGCGCGGCTGGCGCGCTTTCAGCGCCTCGACGCAGAGCTGCTTGTCGAGCTTGAACAGGGCCTCCTGCGCGCGCGCGTCCGCGGAGCCGTAGTAGCTGCGGATCACGAAGCGCTTGCTCTCGGCGTCCTGGAGCCGGAGCACGGCGTGGTCGGATTCGAGGATCAGCGCACCGGAGGAGGTGGTCATGCGCGCGACCTCGGCCGGGTCGCGCGTCGAGAGCAGCCGCACGCCGCTCTCGTTGATCGCGCTCACCTTGGTGGCGCGCGCCGAGCTGCGCGCTTCGCGCTCCGCGTGTGCGATCTCCTCGGCGGCGGCGGCCGCGATCTCGAGCAGCGTCTCGCGCAGCGCGCGGCCCGGACGGCCCTTCGCGCCGCTCGTCTGGACGGAGAGCACGCCGAGACACGCGTCGCCGGCGAGCAGCGGCAGCGCCGCGTAGGCGAGGGCGCCGGGCTCCGAGTCGAGGAACACCGGCGTACGATCGCGCGCCGCGCGCCCGTCGACGCCGGCGCCGAGCGCGATGCGGTACTCGCCGCCGAGCCCGCCGCCGGGCAGCGAGGTGGCCGCGAGGCGCAGCTCGTCGTCACTCAGCAGGTAGAGCGTGGCGATACCGTTCGGCGCGAGCTGCGCGACTCGCGCACACAGCGCCTCGAGGCGCGCCTCGATCGCGCTCCCGCCGCCGAGCGCTTCGCGCACCGCCTGCACGGCGGTGTAGCGCGAGGCCTGCCGCCGTAGGCACTCGTGCTCCTGCGCGCGCGCGATGATCGCGGCGTCGAGGCGCCCGAGCTGTTCCGCGAACGCGAGATCGTCGTCGTCGAAGGCGTCTTCGCGCGTCGTGTTGTGCAGGTTCAGCACGCCGAGCACGCGGCCGTCGTGCACGAGCGGCACGCACAGCGCGCTCGAGATGTCGCCGCGCTCGCGCGAGAGCCGGAACTGCTCGCGGTCGGCGCGGCCGCGCACCTTGATCGGGCGCGCCTCCGCGGCGGCGCGGCCGGCCACTCCCTCGCCGAGCTTCACGCGAATCTTCGGCCAGAGCTCCGGCTCGACGCCGCTCGCGACGCGAATCGAGAGCTCGCCGCGCTGCGCGTCGAGCAGCATCAGCGAGCCGCCGTCCGCGCCCGTCACGCCCTTCGCGATCTCGAGCATGCGTGCGAACAGCTCGTCGGGGTCGACTGTCAGGTTCACGGACTCGACGACTTCGTGCAGCGCCTGCAGCAGCTCGCTCTTGCGGTCGCTGCTCGAGACGCCATAGCCCCACAACAAGCGTGCGGTCAGCGGTGAGACGACCTGCAGCGTCGCCGCGGCTTCGGGGAAGCGCTCGGCGAAGGCGCGGCCCGTGCCGGCGTCGACCACCGCGTGCAGCGAGCGCGTGAAGAGCGCGGGATTCGAATCGATCGCGATCGTCGCGCGCTGTGCCGCAGCGCGCGCGCGGGCAGCCGCGACGTCGTCCGCGAAGGCGCCCGCGAGCTCAATCTCCGCGTTCTCGAGCAGAACGGGGATCAGCGCGAGCGTCTCCTCCGTGACGCCGTAGAGCGCGACCGCCTTGCGCATTCGCTACGCGTCCTCGCTCTCGAAGCGCAGCGAGAGCGTCAGCTTGCGCTGCTTGCCGTTCGAGTCGCGCACGAGGAGCGGAACGCGCAGGCCATCGGGTGCGGGCTGCGCGGGGCCTGCGGGCTCGATCGAGATGCCGCTGTCATCGCCCGCCTCCAGCACGATGCGCGGCGCGGGCGCGGCCCCGGGCTTCCGCGCGGGCGCGGCGGCGGGCGCGGCCGCGCGCTTCGCGCTCTCGAAGCCGCCCTCGAACAACGATTCGGTGACAGCGACCGTGTCCGCGAAGGTCGCGGGCGGCGCTCTCAGGCCGGGCTGCGATTCCTCCGGCGAGACGACGCGCTCGAGCAGCTGCGTCGTGCCGGGCGGCGGCGCCACGCGCGGCTTGCCGGACGCGGCCTCGA
>DATBRS010000256.1:0-26703 GCA_036560185.1 Myxococcota bacterium | reverse complement strand
TCTCGAGCAACGGAATTGCGGGGAATTTGATTGCCCAGTTCCCGAGGGGCTGATACCGTGGCGCCCCGCAGCAACAGGGCAAAACGTCTTTGTAAAGCGGTCACTTATCGCGGTGAATCGCGCACTCAGAGACGGCGTCTTCTCCTTCGCGATCTCTCAACCGTCGTTTAGAGCCGTGCATCCCGGCCAAAGGAGCTTCGGTGCCGTTCAAGCGAATTCTTGGCTGGTTCTCCAACGACCTCGCAATCGATCTCGGCACGGCGAACACGCTCGTGTACGCGAAGGGCAAGGGCATCGTGGTCTCCGAGCCGAGCGTCGTGGCGGTGACGAAGGACGGGCGCGGCCCGGACAAGGTGAAGGCGGTCGGAGAGGAAGCGAAGGAAATGCTCGGGCGCACGCCCGGCAACATCGTCGCGGTGCGCCCGATGAAGGACGGTGTGATCGCGGACTTCGACGTGACCGCGGAGATGCTCCGCTACTTCATCAAGAAGGTGCACAACCGCTCGTCGTTCGTGCGGCCGCGCATCGTGGTCGCGGTTCCGTCGGGGATCACGCCGGTCGAGCAGCGTGCGGTTCGCGAGGCGGCGCAATCAGCGGGCGCGAGCCAAGTCTTCCTGATCGAGGAGCCGATGGCCGCGGCGATCGGCGCCGGCCTGCCGGTGACCGAGCCCTCGGGCAACATGATCGTGGACGTCGGCGGCGGCACGACCGATGTCGCGGTGATCTCGCTCGCGGGCATCGTCTACTCGAACTCGACGCGCGTCGGCGGTGACAAGATGGACGACGCGATCATCAATTACGTGAAGCGCCGCTACAACCTGCTGATCGGCGAGCGCACGGCGGAAGCGATCAAGATCGGCATCGGCACCGCGTATCCGACCAGCGAGCTGCGCACGATGGAGATCAAGGGACGCGACCTCGTCGCGGGCGTGCCGAAGACGCTCGAGATCAAGTCGGACGAAGTGCTGGAGGCGCTCTCGGAGCCGGTGAACGCGATCGTCGAGGCGGTCAAGGCCGCGCTCGAGCGCACGCCGCCGGAGCTCGCGGCCGACATCGTCGACAAGGGCATCGTGATGGTCGGCGGCGGCTCGCTGCTGCGGAACCTCGACGTGCTGCTGCGCGAGGCGACCGGCCTGCCGGTGATGGTGGCGGAGAGCCCGCTGACGGCGGTGTGTCTCGGCACCGGCGCGTGCCTCGACAACATCGACCTGCTGCACGAAGTCAGCATCCGCAGCTAAACGTCTGCAGGTTTCTTCGCTCCCAGCGCCCCCCGCGTTGGGGAGGGTATGGGCGACTTCTTTCGTCGGATCCGGCTCCCGCTCGCATTCGCGGCGCTGGTCCTGCTGACGACCTTCTTCATGATCGGCGACCAGCGCGCGGCGCGCGGCGAGCGCGTCGATGCGCCGTGGCCCTTGTCCGTGGTGCTCGAGGCGTCCGCACCGATCCAGCGCGCGGTGCGCTGGCCGATCGAGCGCGTGCGGGGCGGCTGGGCCGAGTACGTCGCGATCGTCGACGTCGGCCGCGACAACGGCGAGCTGCGCGAGCGCGTCGCCTCGCTCGAAGAGCAGAACCTCCAGCTGCGCGAGGCGCTGGTGGAGAGCGGTAACCTCGACCGCGTCGTGGCGATGCGTCGCGGGCTCGAGGCGGGCTTGATGCCGACGCGGGTGATCGGCCAGGACGTGTCGCCGTACTTCCGCTCGCTGCTGCTCGACCGCGGCCGCAAGAGCGGCGTGCTCTCCGGCATGCCGGTCGTCTCCGACCGCGGCCTCGTCGGCCTCGTCACCGCGACCACGCCGAGCGCTTCGCGCGCAATGCTGCTCGTCGATCGCCGCGCCGCGGTCGACGCGGTCGTGGAGCGCAGCCGCGCGCTCGGTGTCGTGCGCGGCGCGGGGACCGCGGAGCTCGAGTTCGCGTTCCTCATGCGCGGCGCCGACGTGGTGCCCGGCGACGTGCTGCTCACCTCCGGCGTCGGCGGCGTGTACCCGAAAGGCTTGCAGATCGGCACCGTGCTCGCCGTGCACGCGGAGAAGGGCGCGCTCGTGCACACGGCGAGCGTCGCGCCCGCGGTCGACTTCGGTCAGCTCGAGATCGCCTATGCGCTGCTCGCGCGCGGCCCGTCCATGCGTCTGCTCTACGAGGGCGACGGCGATGCGGAAGACGACGCCGCACTCGGCGCCGCGGGCAAGCCGTGAGAGAGGCGGCCGTGTTGCTCGCGGCCGGGTGGCTCGCGCTCGCGCTCGAGAGCGCCCTCTTGGCGCAGTTCCCGTTCGCGGTCGTGCCCGCGCTCTCGCTGCTGTTCGCGATCGCCGCGGCGCTCTTGTTGAGTCCGCTCGCCGGCTTGCTGGTGAGCGCGGCACTCGGCTTCGGCGCGGACATGCTCTCGGGTGCGCTGCTGGGGCAGCATGCGTTCCTGCGCCTGGTCGAGTTCGCGGTGGTGCGCGCCGCGATCGGGCAGTTCGATCTGGTGCGCCCGCTGCCCTTCGCGTCGTTCGCGCTCGGCGTTGCGCTCGCCGACGCCGCGGGCTCCGCGGCGCTCATTCGCTTCTTCCTGGGCGCCTTCGAGCCGGACGCGCGCGGCCTCGCGCTCGTCGCGCTGCGCGCGCTGGCGACGGCGGCCGCTGCGCCGCTCGTGCTCGCGCTCGCGCGGCGCGTCGCGGCGTGGGGCGGCGAGGCCGACCCGCGCCGTGAGATGCGTCTCGAGACGAAACGGCCGGTGCTCTGATGGCGCACCTCTCCGCGCCGACCGGCGCTTCGCTGGAGGGCCGCATCCGCCTGCTCGCGGTGCTGGTGCTCCTGATCTTCGGCGGCTTCGTCGTGCGCCTGTTCCATCTGCAGGTCGTCGAAGGCGAAGCGCTGCGCCAGCGCTCGCAGAAGAACTCGATTCGCCACGTCGAGCTCGACGCGCCGCGCGGAGAGGTGCTCGACCGCGAGGGTCGCGTGCTGGCGACCTGGCGATCGTCGCGCGCGCTCCGCGTGATTCCGAACGACCTGGCCGATCGCGCGCGCACCTTCGCGGCGCTCGGTCAGCTGCTCGGCGCCTCGGGCGCGGAGCTCGACGCGATGGCGGGTCCGTCGAAGGGGCTGGCGCGCTTCCGCCCCGTCACCCTGGTCGAAGATCTCGACTGGGAGCGCCTCGCGCGCGTCGAGTCGCACGGCTACGCGCTCCCGGGCGTCGAGACCTTCGAGCAGCCGCGCCGCTTCTATCCCGCCGGTCCGCTGGCCGCACATCTGTTAGGGACGCTCGGCGAGATCCAAGCCGTGCAGCTCCAGCGAGCGGAGTACGCGACCTATCACCAGGGCGAGGTGATCGGGCAGACGGGGCTCGAGGCGCGCTTCGAGACGCATCTGCGCGGCAGCAGCGGGAGGCGCGACGTCGTGGTCGACGCCGCCGGCCGCGAGATCGAGGAGCTGCACGAGCAGCCGCCCGAGCTCGGGGGGCGCGTCGTGCTGGCGCTCGACCGGGATCTGCAGGAAGAGGCGGAGGCCGGCTTCCGCGACGTGCCCGAGGGTGAGCCGCGGCGGATGGGAGCGGCGGTGGCGATCGACGTGCGCAGCGGCGACGTGCTCGCGATGACCGCGTTCCCCAGCTACGACCCGAACGTGTTCACGTCGCGCATCGATCACGACACCTGGCGCGCGCTCACCGGCGACGAGTGGAAGCCGCTGCGCAACCGCGCGATCCAGAATCACTACCCGCCCGGCTCGACGCACAAACCGGTGATGGCGGCGGCCGCGCTCGAAGAAGGCGTGATCGACCGGAACACGCGCGTGTACTGCCCCGGTTATTACTACTTCGGCGGCCGGCGCTTCGGCTGCTGGAAGAAGGAGGGGCACGGCAGCGTCAACGTCGTGCAAGCGCTGCAGCGCTCCTGCGACGTGTTCTTCTACACCGTCGGCGTGCAGCTCGGGATCGATCGCATCGCCAAACACGTGTCGAGCTTCGGGCTGGGAAGCCGCACGGGCATCGATCTGCCGGGCGAGGTCACCGGCATCGTCCCGAGCTCGGAGTGGAAGCTGCGGCGCTTCAAGGAGAAGTGGTACCCCGGCGAGACGGTCTCGGCGGCGATCGGCCAGAGCTACAACCTCTACACGCCGCTGCAGCTCGCGGTCGCGTACGCAGCGATCGCGAACGGCGGGCGCGTCGTGAAGCCGCGCCTGGTGCTGCGGCTCGAGGACCGCGACGGGCGAGCGACCGAGGAGTACGCGCCGGAAGTGCGCGGAGCCAGCAGCGTGTCGGACGCGAACCTCGCAATCGTGCGCGAGGGCATGACGGCCGTCGTGGAAGTGCCAGGCGGGACGGGGATGCGCGCGAAAGTTCCCGGCGTTCGCGTCGCGGGGAAGACCGGCACCGTGCAGGTCGTGAGCCTCGACCGTGTGCGCGGGCTGAAGGAACTGGAGATTCCGATCCGCTTCCGCGACCACGCGTGGTTCGGAGCCTTCGCGCCGGCGGAAAACCCGGAGATCGCGGTCGCGGTGTTCGTCGAGCACGGCCTGCACGGCGCGAGCGCGGCCGCGCCGATCGCGCAGCGCATCATGGCGAGGTACTTCCAGAAGCGCGGGCTGAGCCCGCCGCCGGCCGCGAAGCCCGAGCCACGCGTCGCCCCGGCGCGCGTGCAGCAGGCGAGTGCGTCGCCCGCTCCGCCTGCGACGCCGCCCCTCGCCGCGGTCGCGAACCCATGATCGCGATCGACCGCCGCTCCTTCCAGCACTTCGACTGGCTGCTGCTCGCGCTGATGCTCGCGATCCTGGCGATCGGCTTCGTGAATCTGTTCTCGACCACGCAGCCGCTTCCGCCGCCCCAGATCGGCGTCGCCTCGGAGTTCAAGACGCAGCTCGCGGCGCTCGGACTCGGCCTCGCCGGCATGGTCGTCGCGATCGCGATCGACTATCGACGGCTCGAACGCGGCGCGCCGTTCTTCTACGTGCTCGTGCTCGCGTCGCTCGCGCTGACGGTCGTGTTCGGAATCGAGATCCGGGGCAACAAGTCGTTCCTCAAGCTCGGGCCCTTCTCGCTGCAGCCGGCCGAGTTCGCGAAGCTCGGGCTGGTGGTGATGATGGCGCGCCACTTCCACCGTCACCCGCCGACCGAGGTGCGCCGGCTCATCGACCTGATCGTTCCGGCGCTGCTGCTGGCGCTGCCCGTCGCTCTGATCATCGCGCAGCGCGATACCGGCGTGGCGGTGCTGACGCTGTTGATCGGCGCCACGTTCTTCTTGTTCGTCGCCCTGCCTTGGCGGACGTGGGCGATTCTCGGCGTGATCGCGGTCGCCGGTGCGGTGGGCGCGTGGGAGGTCGGGCTCAAGCCCTACCAGCGCGCGCGCGTGCTCTCGTTCGTGCAGGCCGGCAGCGGGGACTCCCACGGCTCGGACTATCAGGCGATCCAATCGCGCATCGCGGTCGGCTCGGGCGGGCTCACCGGACAGGGATGGCTCCAGGGGCCGCAGAACCGGGGGCAGTTCCTGCCGACACAGCATTCGGATTTCGCGTTCTCGGTGGTCGCGGAGGAATGGGGCTTCGCCGGCGGCGCCAGCGCGCTCGTGCTCTACGCGGGCCTCTTGTTATGGGGCCTCGCGATCGCGGCCAACTCCAAGGACGGCTTCGGCGGGATGTTGGCCGTGGGGGTGGTCAGCATGCTGTTCTGGCCAGCCGTGATCAACGTGGCCATGGTGCTCGGGCTCGCGCCCGTGATCGGCGTGCCGCTCCCGCTGATCTCGTACGGCGGCTCGCAACTGCTCGCGAATCTCGTCGCACTCGGCCTGCTGATGAACGTCTCGATGCGGCGCTACATGTTCTGACCGCACGCCCAGCCGACGGGGCGAGCGGCCGGACGCAGCGCTCGGCCGCGCGAGCTACAGAACGCGCTGAACCAGCTCTTCGAACGCGGAGCGCGGCCGCGCCCCAGTGATCTGACCGACGACCGTGCCGTTCTTGAACGCGAGCACCGTCGGGATGGCGCGCACCCCGTACTTGCCGGGCGTCGCCGGATTCTCGTCGATGTTCATCTTCACGACCTTCACCTTGCCGTCGTACTGCGCGGAGAGGTCCTTCACGATCGGCGCGATCTGGCGGCACGGCGCGCACCATTCGGCCCAGAAATCGATCACGATCGGGAGGCTCGACTTCAGCACCTCGGCTTCGAAGTTCGCGTCCGTCACGTCGATGATGCCTGCCATCGCGGCGTTTCTCCTGGTGAGGTCGTCTGTGATGCGCGCGAGCTCCGCGCGGTCGCGCCGGAACGTGGCAGACGATCTCGCGAGGCGCTCGCATTTCGGAGCGCGTGCAGGCAAGAAGTCTTCGCGCGCACGCAGCCGCGGCGCGCCGCGCCGAAGCGGCCGCGCACGTAGCAGCGCGGCGCTGCGATCGTTACGTTGCGCCGGCTTCGATCTCTTTGATTTCGCTCGGGTTTTTTGCAGCGCCCGAGCCCGGCCGAGACTCTCCGCATGAGCGTTCGCATCACGCTGAAGGAAGGCGACATCGCGAGCGAGGCGGTGGACGCGATCGTCAACGCCGCGAACAGCGCGCTCGTGCTCGGCAGCGGCGTCGCCGGCGCGATTCGCGCGGCCGGCGGGCCCTCGATTCAAGCGGAGTGCGACCGCATCGGGCCGATCGCGGTGGGGGAAGCTGCGGTGACGGGCGCGGGCAGGCTGCGCGCGCGCTTCGTGATTCACGCGGCGACGATGCCGCCGGGCGGAAGCGCGACCGAGCAGAGCGTGCGCGCCGCCGTGCGCAGCGCGCTCGCGAGCGCACGCGAACGCGGCGTGAAGACGCTCGCGCTGCCGGCGCTGGGCGCGGGCATCGCCGGCTTCTCGCTGCAGCGCTGTGCCGAGATCTTGCTCGAGGAGGCGCGCGCGCACGCCGCGCAGGAGACGACGCTCGAGGAGATTCGCTTCGTGCTGTTCGGCGAGCCCGCGTATCGCATGTTCGAGATGGTGAACGACTCGGGCCGGGTCGCCGAGCAGCTCGCCCGGTTGCGCCAGCGCCCGCGGCCGGCTCACTGAGCGGAGACGTTCGTGGCAATCGCGCTCCACATCGTCACCGCGGGCCTCTACCTGATCGCGGCCCTGGCGGCGGTCGCGGGCCTCGGGCTGCGCGTGCGCGCGGCGCAGCGCGCGAGCGCCGCGCTGCTCGGCCTGGGCGCCGTGCTCCACGCGATCGCCTTCTGGCAGCTGCACACGCTCTCGCCCACGCCCTCGCTCACCGAGGCGCCGCTGGCGGCGTCGCTGATGGCGTGGCTCGCGGCCGTGTCGTTCCTGGTGATGCTCGCGCGCGTGCCCGGGCTGGCGCTCTCCGCGCTGGTCGCGCCGGCCGCGTTCCTCGGTGCGCTCGCGGGCGCGATCTGGCTGCACGTGCGCTCCGGCAGCAGCGAAGAGCTGCATCCGATGCTCGCGCACCTGCACGTCGTGCTCGCCAGCGCGGGCTTCGCCTTGTTAGGGGTCGCGGGGGCGGCCGGGGCGCTCTACCTGGCGCACCACCGCAGCATCAAGGAGAAGCGCGCGCTGCCGCGCTCCGCGCTGCCCTCGCTCGAGGCGCTCGAGCGCGCGAACACCACGGCGCTCGCGCTCGGCTTCACGCTGCTCACGCTGGGCGTGCTCAGCGGCGTGCTGTGGGTGCTCGAGAGCGAGGGCCGGCTCTGGCCGGGCGGCCTGCACGCGAACGCGACGCTCGCAGCCTGGCTGCTGTACGCGACGATCGCGGTGCTGCGCTTCGGCCTGCACGAGGGCGCGCGCCGCGCTGCGCTCCAGTCGGCGCTCGGCTTCGCGCTGCTGCTCGTCAGCGTGGTCGGCCTGCGGATGCTGCCGTGAATCTCCTCTTGCTCGGCGTCAGCCACCGCACCGCGCCGCTCGAGCTGCGCGAGCGCTACGCGATCGACGATCCGCAGCCCGCGCTCGTGAAACTCGCGCGCAGCTCGGAGGTCGAGGAGGCCGTCGTGCTCTCGACCTGCAATCGCGTCGAGGTGTTGATCGCGACCCACGACCTCGAGGCGGCGCGCGTGCGCGTGCGCTCGTTCTTCGAGCGCGAGCTCGCTCCCGCCGAGGCGGCCCGCGCGCGCGAGCTCGACGGCGCGCTCTACGAGCTCCACGACTCCGCCGCGGTCCGGCACACCTTCCGGGTCGCGTGCTCGGTGGATTCCCAAGTCGTCGGCGAGCCGCAGATCCTCGGGCAGGTGAAGGACGCGTATCGCGCAGCGGTCGCCAGCGGCGCGTGCGGGCCGATCTTGTCGCGCCTCTATCAGCGCGCCTTCGCCACGGCGAAGCGCGTGCGCAACGAGACGCGCATCGCGGAGCGTCCCATCTCGGTGGCTCGCGTCGCCGTGCAGCTCGCCGAGCAGATCTTCGAGTCGCTCGCGGACAAGTCGGCGCTGCTCGTGGGCGCGGGGGAGATGATCGAGCTCGCCCTCGACGCGCTCGTGAAGAACGGGCTCGCGGCAGTGCGCGTCGCGAATCGCACGCCCGCGCGCGCCGCCGCCCTCGCGGCTCGCTTCGGCGCGAGCGCGCACGCGCTCGCCGAGCTGCCGGAGCTGCTCGCGCACAGCGACGTCGTGCTCACCTGCATCGGCGGTCACGAGCCGATTCTCACGGCGCCGCTGTTCGAGGCCGCGCTGCGCGAGCGGCGCGAGCGGGCCATCTTCGCGATCGACATCGGGGTACCGCGCAACATCGACCCCGCCGCGAATCGCCTCGCCGGCGTCTACCTCTACGACCTCGACGACCTGCAGGGCGTGGCCCGCGCGAACGCGGAGGAGCGGCGCCGGGAGGTGGAGCACGCCGAGACGATCGTGCTCGAAGAGCAGCAGCGCTTCGACGGCTGGCTCGGCGCGCTCGCGGCGGTGCCGACGATTCGCGCGCTGATCGAGCGCGGCGAGGCGATTCGCGCGAGCGAGCTCGAGCGCGCGCTCGCGGGCCTCGACCTCGGCGAGAGCGAGCGCGAGGCGATGGAGGCGGCAACGCGGGCGATCGTGAACAAGCTGCTGCACGCACCGCTCGCGCGGCTGCGCGCGGAGCAGGATCGCGAGGCGGGCCTCGCCCAGCTCGAAGCCGCGCGCGCGTTGTTCGGGCTCGACGAGGATGAGCACGACGACGACGGCGAGGGCGGCGCGTGAAGCCGCTGCGCATCGCCACACGCGGCAGCGCGCTCGCGCTGGCGCAGGCGCGCATGGTCGGGGCCGCAGCGGAGGCCGCGACCGGGCGTGCCTGCGAGCTCGTGATCCTGCAGACCACGGGCGATCGCATCCAGGATCGCGCGCTCGCGGAGATCGGCGGCAAGGGCCTGTTCGTGAAGGAGATCCAAGAAGCGCTGCTCGATGGGCGCGCGGATCTGGCGGTGCACTCGGCGAAGGATCTGCCCGCGAGCAGCCCGGATCGCCTCGCGTTCGCGGCGTTCCCGCGCAGAGCCGATCCGCGCGACGCGCTGGTGGCGCGCGAGCCCGCGCTGCGCGTCTCCTTGTTACGGCGCAACGCGCGCATCGGCACCGGCAGCGTGCGGCGCGGGAGCCAGCTGCGCGCGCGCCGCCCGGACTTCGAGCTCGTGCCGCTGCGCGGCAACGTCGACACGCGGCTGCGCAAGCTCGACGAGCTCGGCCTCGACGCCGTCGTGCTCGCCTGCGCCGGCCTCGACCGGCTCGGGCTCTCCGATCGCGTTCACGAGCGCATCGAGGTCGAGGATCTGTTGCCCGCGGTGGGGCAGGGCACGCTCGCGCTCGAGGTGCGCGCGGACGACGAACTCGCGGGCGAGCTGTTCGCGCTCGATCACGCGCCGACGCGCGCTTGCCTGCTCGCGGAGCGCGCGTTTCAGGCCGGGCTCGAGGGCGACTGCGCCGTGCCGATCGCCGCGTTCGCCGAGCTCGACACCGCGGGCCGGCTGCGGCTGCGCGGCCTCGTGGCCCGCCCCGATGGCGGCCGCATCGTGCGCGGCGAGATCGAGGCCAGCGCTTCCGACGCGGTTCGCGCGGGCGCCGAGCTGGCGCGCGAGCTGCGCGCGCGCGGCGGCGAAGAGATCCTCGCCCGCCTGCGCGGAACAGCGCAGTGAGCGGTCGCGTCACCCTGGTCGGAGCCGGGCCCGGCGCGCCCGATCTCATTACGGTGCGCGGCGAACGCGCGCTGCGCGAGGCCGACGCCGTCGTCTACGACGCGCTCGCCGCGGAGTCGCTGCTCGGCCTCGCGCCCGAGCGCGCGGAACGCCTCGACGTCGGGCGCCGCGGTCACAGCGAACCGGCGCGCACCCAGGACGAGATCAACGCGCTGCTCGTGCGGCTCGCGCGCGAGGGTAAGCGCGTGGTGCGCCTGAAGGGAGGCGACCCTTACGTGTTTGGGCGCGGCGCCGAGGAGGCCTCCGCCTGCCGTGCGGCCGGGGTGCCGTTCGAGGTCGTGCCGGGCGTCAGCTCCGCGCTCGGCGCGCTCGCGTACGCCGGCATCCCCGTGACGGACCGCCGCTACGCCGCGTCGTTCAGCGTGGTGTCGGGGCACAAGGATCCGACGCGCGTGCGTGAGGGCGTGCGCTGGGCCGAGCTGGCGCGCGCCAGCGACACCCTCGTGATCTTGATGGCGATGCGGAACCTCGAGCAGATCGTCGGCGAGATCCTCGCGGGCGGGCGAGCGGCTGCGACGCCCGCCGCGTGCGTGATGCACGGCACGACCGGTGCGCAGCGGAGCGTCGTCGCGACGCTCGGCACGCTCGCGGCGGAAGTGCGCGCGGCCGGTCTCGGCGCGCCGGCAGCGCTCGTGATCGGCGACGCCGTGCGGCTGGCGCCCGAGCTGGCGTGGTTCGAGCGCCTCCCGCTGTTCGGCAAGCGCGTTCTGATCACGCGCCAGGCCAGCCAGGTGGGCGACTGGCAGCGCGCGCTCGAGTGCGCGGGCGCCGTGCCCGTGCTGATGCCGATGATTCGCACTGTGCCGCTGCGCGACGCCGCGCGGCTCGCGGCGGCCTTCGCGGCGCTGCCTTCCTACGACTGGCTGGTGGCCGCGAGCGCGAACGCCGTGCGCGAGCTCGGCGCGGCGGCGCGCGAGCGCGGCGCAAAGCTCGGGCCGCTGCGCGCGCGCGTCGCGTGCGTGGGCGAGGCGAGCGCGGCCGCGGCGCGCGAGCTCGGGCTCGCGCCCGAGCCGGCCGCAGGCGGCGACGCGGCGCGCTTGCTCGCTTGGCTGCTCGCGCAGGGTGACTGGCGCGGCAAGCGCGTGCTGCTGCCCCGCGCGGAGAGCGCGAGCGACGCGCTATCCGCCGGCCTGCGCGCCGCCGGTGCGCACGTCGACGAGCTCCTGCTCTACCGCACGGAGGCCGCGCCCTTCGATCGCGAGGCGCTGCTCGCCGAGCTGCGCGCGGGCCGGCTTCACGCGCTCGCCTTTGCGAGCCCGTCCGCCGCGCGCCACTTTGCGTCGGGCGTCGGCGCCGAGGGCCTCGCGGCGGCGCGAACGGCCGTCGTCGCCGCGATCGGGCCTGTTACGGCCGAGGCGTTGCGCGCCGCGGGGCTCGAGCCCAGCCTCGTGGCCGAGGCGCCGAGCGCCGATGGACTGGTGAGCGCACTCGAGGCGCACTTCTCGGGACGAGGGCAGGAGGACGCACGATGAGCTTTCCGCGAACGCGCATGCGCAGGCTGCGCGGCAGCGAGACGCTGCGGCGCATGGTCCGCGAGACACGGCTCTCGCGCGACGATCTCGTGCAGCCGCTGTTCGTGGTCGAAGGCAGCGGCGTGCGCGAGGCGATCTCGTCGATGCCCGGCCAGCACCGCTTCTCGGTCGATCAGCTCGTGCTCGAATGCAAAGAGCTCGCGGCCCTCGGCGTCCCGGCCGTCATCCTGTTCGGCGTGCCGGACGCGAAGGACGCGCGCGGCTCGCAGGCCGACGCCGCCGGCGGCGTCACGCAGCGCGCGATCGCGGCGCTCAAGGCGCAAGTCTCCGGCCTCGCCGTGATGACCGACGTCTGCCTGTGCGAGTACACGGATCACGGCCACTGCGGAATCGTGGACGGCGAGCGCGTGCTCAACGACGCCTCCGTCGCTCGCCTCGCGGAGACGGCGCTCTCCCACGCGCGCGCCGGCGCGGACATCGTCGCGCCCTCCGACATGATGGACGGCCGCGTGGCGGCGATCCGCACGCGCCTCGACGACTGCGGCTTCGAAGAGGTCGCGATCCTCGCCTACGCAGCGAAGTTCGCGAGCGCTTATTACGGCCCGTTCCGCGAGGCCGCCGAGAGCACGCCCGCGTTCGGCGATCGCCGCGCCTATCAGATGGATCCGCCGAACCGGCGCGAGGCGCTGCGCGAGATGCGCCTCGACCTCGAGGAGGGCGCCGACGCGCTGATGGTGAAGCCGGCGACGCCGTACCTCGACATCCTCGCCGACGCGCGCCGCGAGTTCGACGTGCCGCTCGCGGCCTATCACGTCTCCGGCGAGTACTCGATGATCCACGCGGCGGCGCAGCGCGGCTGGCTCGACGGAGAGCGCGCCATGCACGAGGCGTTGGTGGGGATCAAGCGGGCGGGGGCGGATTTGGTCCTGACGTACGCGGCAAAGGAGTTCGCGAAGAAGCTCGCGGGGTGACGGTTCGGGGCTCCGCAGCCGCGGCGGGGCCGGGGGCGGCGGGGGCGAATGGCTCGGCTGCGGCCCCTCTCTGCTGGGTGTTCCGCGTGTCTCGATGAACGCGCTGCGTTTGGGTGTTTCGTTGCCGGATGCTCGGGGCCGGCCTGCGCTTGATTTCGCACCCGCCGCCCCCGGCCCCGCCGCGGCTGCTCGTGCTGGGCGCGGCCGCGCGTTCGATGGAGTTGGGGGAGGGCGCGGGTCGGCGCGGCTTCGAGCCGCGCCTCCCGCGCGCTTCGCGTCGAATCGGGCTGGGTGCAGTGCGCTCAGGCGTCGTGCGCGCGTGGCCGACAATTGCGGGATGGCGAGCGCGTACAAGGTGGTCGAGACGAGTGACGTCACGGACGCGGCGCTCGAGCGGATCCTGAACGAGTGGACTTCTCAGGGTTGGAAGCTCGAGTCGATGCACTTCGCGATGCGGGAGTCGTCGCGGCGGCCGTCGATGGCGTTCCTGTTGTTCGTGCGCGACGACGCTTGAGGCGCCGCGCTCACGCGAGCGCCGGCATCACCTCGCCCGCGAGCCGCTCGAGCGCGGCGTCGCGCTCCGCCTCGCTCGCGCCGGGCAGCTCGGTGCGCGCGACCACGAGATCCATGCCGATGCGTTCGCGGTAGCGCGCGAGCTCGTCGCGCACGAAGGCGGAGCTGCCGACGATGGCGCGCGCCGAGATCGGCTCCGCGGCGGCGCGCGCGAGCGCAGCGGGCGCGCGGCGCGCAGCAGCGAGCGCGTCGCCGGCGAGCGCGTCCAGCACGCGCTGCGCCTCGGCGTCGCTGCCCGCCGCGTACGCGATGCGCATCACCGGCACGCGCGGTGTGCCGGGCGGCGGCTCGCTCGTGCGCTCGGCTTCCCAGAGCGCGTAGTTCTCTTCGAGGCTCGGCAGGCTCTCGAGCGGAGAGGCGAGGTAAGGCAACGCGCGCCGCGCAGCTTGCTGGAGCCCCTTCTTTCCGAACGCGGCGATCACGAGCGGCGGGTGCGGGCGCTGCACGGGCGCGAGCGCGAGCCGCAATGAGTCGCCGGGCTTGGCGGCGAAGTGCGGCCCGGTCAGCTCGACGGGCTCGCCCGACCAGGCGGCGAGCATCGCATCGAGAGATTCGTCGAAGCGGTCGCGCTTCACGCTCGCCTCGACGCCGAACGCGGCGAACACGCTCGCGCGAAAGCCGCGCCCGAGGCCGATCAGCGCGCGCCCGTTCGAGAGCGCGTCGAGGCTCGCGATCTCGGCGGCGAGGCGCAGCGGGTGATGCAGCGGTAGGAGCAGCGAAGTGGTCGCGAGCCGCAGCCGCTGCGTACGCATCGCGAAGGCGGCGAGCGCGGCGAGCGGCGCCGAGCTCGCGCCCGGCTCGAAGTGATGCTCGGGGAGCCACAAGGAATGGAGCCCGAGCGCGTCGGCGCGCGCCGCGACGGCGAACGCACGCTGCCAGCCCGGCTGCGAGCTCGGGGCGCCGAGCGATACGCCCAGCTGGAGCGGCGCGCGGCGGATCATGCGCGCGGTCGCGCTGCGCTCGAGTGCGGCGCCGGGCGCGCGCTGGCGCGTCCGCTCACTCCTTCTCCGCCTTCTTCTTCGCCTTCTCGTCCTCGACGAAGCGGATGGTCGCGCTGATCTCGATCGTGCGGCCCTCGAGCATGCGCTTCACGACCTCGACCGGATCCATCGCGGCGAGCGCTTTGCCGAATTCGCGCGAGGCGCGGTCGAGGAATTCGGCGCGCGTCTTCTCGCTCTGCGCGACCACGAACTCGATCATCTCGCGCGGCGCGGTATCGCCGAGCGCGCGGCGCAGCGCCTCTTCGGTCATGAAGAATCCGGTGAGGCCGAGGCTCATCCCGCGCCGCAGCAGATCGGGCAGAAAGCCCGCGCTCTCCTCGGAGCCCCCATCCTTGCGCCCCGGGGCGCGTTTGCGCGGTTCGTCGCTGCTCATGGGGGCGAACCTACCACGCACGCGCCGCGCAGGGCGCAGCGACGGGCCCACCCCGGCTTCTCACGGGCCACGCGCCTGCTCGCCTTCGGGCAAAACCGACCCGGCGCGAGCTGCGTGCGTGATAGAAAGGCAGGCTATGGGCGATCGAGTTCGCGACATCATGGAGACGAAGCTCGTCACCATTTCGGCGAACGAGCGGATGTCGACCGTCGACGACATCATGACGCTCGGCCGCGTGCGCCACATTCCCGTGGTGCAGGCCGGCCGTCTGGTCGGCGTCGTCTCGCAGCGCGACTTGTTGCGCGCCTCGCTGTCCGCGCTCTCGCAGCATCGCGACGCGGAGCGCCGCGCGTTCCTGGCGGTCGTCGAGATCGCGCGCGTGATGTCGACGCCCCCGATCGTGACGACGCCCGACGCGACGATCGAGCAAGCCGCCGCGGTGATGGCGAGCAAGCGCATCGGCTGCTTGCCCGTGCTCGAGAACGACGAGCTCATCGGCATGATCACCGAGACCGACATCCTGGTCTGGGTCGCGCGCACCGCGCGCTGAGGGCGCACTCGCCTCGAGCGCCCATTCCTAAGAAGCGGGCTCGCGACGCGACGCACGCTGGCAACTGCTCGCGTTTGTAGGCGGCGCGAAGAGGCTCCGTCGTTTTCGTTGACTCCACCCGCGGGGCGCGCTTACAGTGGCCGCCCGTTCGGTCGCTGGCTGCCGTGGCGTGGCGCTCGGAGAGAAAATGATTCAGTCGATCCTGATCGCGACGGACGGCTCCGAGGCGGCGCACGCGGCCGAGCGCTTCGGCGTCGCGCTCGCGGCGCGGCTCAAGGCTCGCGTCGCGGCGCTGTCCGTGATCGAAGAGCGCGTGGCATTAGGGCTACGCGCCGACGGGCTCGGCATCGCGCCCGGACCGGTCAGCGCGGCGGAGAGCTTTCTGAAGTCGCGCGCCGAGGCGGCGGTGAAGCGCGTTGCGGACGCGGCGCGCGCGAAGGATTGCGAGTGCAGCGTCGAGGCGTCGCGCGGCTTCGCCGACGACCGCATCGTCGAGCGCGGCGCGAGCGTCCAGCTCACCGTGCTCGGCCGCGACGGCGACCACGCCCACGGCCGCACGGTGCTGATCGGCTCGACCGTCGACGGCGTGCTGCGCAAGACCGCCAAGAGCACCCTCGTGGTCCCGGCCGGCGCGGAGCTCGGCGGGCCGATCGTGCTCGCGTTCGACGGCTCGCCCGGCTCGCGCGTGGCGGCGCGGCTCGCGGTCGATCTGGCGCAGCGCTTCGGCCAGGCGATCCACGTCTTCGTGGATTCGAAGGACAAGGGCCGGGCGACGGCGCGCTTCGACGAGGTGCGGCGGTTGCTGGGCGGCTCCCAGGTTCCCGTGCGCGAGGCGAACTCGACGCTCGGGCGGCCCGACGTGAAGGTGGTCGACACCGCGCGCTCGGCTCGCGCGGGCTTGATCGTGATGGGCGCCTACGGGCGCAATCGCATCAGCGACTACTTCCTGGGCAGCAACGCGGCCGCCGTGGTCCGCACCTCGCCGGTCGCCGTGCTGCTCGCGCGATGAGCGCGGCGTGGAGCTGACGCTCGCGGAGCTGGCGACGCGGCTCGGTGGCCGCGAGATCGATGGCGATGCCAGCGTGCGCGTGAGCGGGGTCGCGGCGCTCGCGGAGGGCGGCGCGCAGCAGCTCGGCTTCGTGCGGGAGGAGCGCTTCGCTGGGGCGCTCGCCGGCTCTCGCATCGGCGCGGTGATCGCGCCGCCCGGAGTCGACGCGCGCGGAAAACCCGTGCTGCGCTCGCGCACGCCGAGCCTCGATTTCTCGCGTGTCGCCGCCTGGCTGATGCCGCGACCGCGCCCGGCGACGGGCGCGCATGCGCGCGCCTGCGTCGAGCCGAGCGCGCGCGTGGATGCGAGCGCAGCGATCGGAGCGCTCGCGATGGTCGGCGCGCGGGCGGTGGTCGGCGCGCGCAGCATCGTGCACGCGCACGCGGTGCTCGGCGACGGCGCCGTGGTCGGCGCCGACTGCGAGATCCACGCGGGCGCCATCATCGGCGAGCGCTGCGTGCTCGGGGATCGCGTGATCCTGCAGCCCGGCTGCGTGATTGGCGGCGACGGCTTCGGCTACGAGTTCGACGAGCAGGGCGCGCTCGAGAAAGTTCCGCAGCTCGGCAACGTCGTGCTCGAGGACGACGTCGAGGTCGGGGCGAACTCGACCATCGACCGCGCGCGGCTCGGCTCGACGCGCATCGGCCGGGGCACCAAGATCGACAACCTGGTGCAGGTGGCGCACAACGTCGAGATCGGCGCGCACTCCGTGCTCGTCGCGCAAGCCGGCATCGCGGGCAGCACGAAGCTGGGCGAGCGCGTCTTCTTCATGGCGCAATCCGGCGCCGCGGGACATCTCGAGATCGGCGGCGGCAGCTTCGTCGGCGCGCGCGGCGGCGTGATCGAGGACCTACCGCACGGCAGCCGCGTGTACGGCTTTCCGGCGCTCGCGGAGCGCGCATGGCATCGCGCGAACGCGTGGCTGGCGCGCATGCCGGAGCTCGCACGGCGCGTACGGGCGCTCGAGCGCGCGACCGGGACGCGCGGCGACGCGGACGGCGACGAGTGACGCACGCAGAGCGCGAGCCGCTCGCCGCGCTGCGCGTGCGCGCGGCGGCGCTCGAATCCGGCGCGGCGCTGCGCGGCTTCGCGCTGCGGCTCGCGCGCGATGAACGCGCTGGCGCGCAAGCGCTCTCCGCGCACTGCACCGCACGCGCAGCGCGACTCGCCGAAGAGCGGGAGCGGCTCGCGCGCCTGTTCGCGCGCCGCGCGCGCCTGCTCCGCAGCGGCGCGCGCGTGGTCGCGGGCGTCGACGAAGTGGGCGTCGGGCCGCTCGCTGGGCCCGTGGTCGCCTGTGCCGTCGTGTTCGGCGAGCGGCCGTGGCTGCCCGGGCTCGGCGATTCGAAGCAGCTGACGCGCGCGCAGCGCGAGCGCCTCGACGGCGAGATCCGCAAGCAGGCCCGAGGCATCGGGCTCGCGGAGGTGTGGCCGGCGGAGATCGATCGCCTGAACATCTATCGCGCCGCGCTCGAGGCGATGCGGCGCGCGGTGAGCGCGCTCGACGTCGCGCCGGACCATCTGCTGGTGGACGCGCGCACGCTGCCGGAAGTCGCGGCCGCGCAGACGCCGCTGATCGGCGGCGACGCCCGCGACGGCTCGATCGCGGCGGCCTCGATCGTCGCCAAGGTGCACCGCGACGCGCTGATGCGGAGCCTCGACGCCGCGCATCCCGGCTACGGCTTCGCGCAGCACAAGGGCTACGGCACGGCCGAGCACTTGGCCGCGCTCCACCGGCTCGGCCCCAGCGTGCTGCACCGCCGCAGCTTCGCGCCGGTGGCGCAGCTCACGCTGCGCTGAGAGCGACCGTCTCGGCCGAACTTCGTCTCGGAGATCACAACTCGTGCGCCTCGCCTCGACTCCCGAAGATTTCGTCGTCGACGAGATCCCGTTGTTCGCGCCGAGCGGCGAGGGCGGGCACACCTTCGTGCGCATCGAGAAGCGCCTGCGCACGACGGAGGAAGTGGCGCGGATGCTCGCGCGGCTCGCCGACGTGCCGCACGCCGACGTCGGCTACGCGGGGCGCAAGGACAAGTTCGCGGTCACGACGCAGTGGTTCTCGGTGCCCGGCCTCGAGCCCGCCGCCGCACTGGCGTTCGAGGCGGAGGGCGTGCGCGCGCTCGAAGCATCGCGGCACGCGCAGCGCCTGCGCACGGCGCAGCTGCGCGGCAATCGCTTCGCGCTCGTCGTGCGCGAGCTCAGCGCCGAGCAGATGGCGAGCGCGGCCGGTGCCGCGGAGCGGATTCGCAGCGTCGGGCTCCCCAACAAGTTCGGTGCGCAGCGCTTCGGGCGCGACGGCGACAACGCCGAGCGAGCGCGCGCGCTGCTCGCGGGCGGCGACCCGGGCCGCGACCGGCGCGCGGCGCGCTTTCTCCTGTCCGCGCTCCAGGCGGAGGTCTTTAACGCGTTTCTAGCAGCGCGACCGCTACCGCTCGACGCGCTCGAAGCGGGCGAGGTCGCGACGATTCACGCCTCGGGCGGCTCCTTCGTCGTCGAAGACCTCGCGCGCGAGGCGCCGCGCGCCGCCGCCTTCGAGATCAGCGCGAGCGGCCCCATCTTCGGCACGAAGTTGCTCATGCCGCGCGGAGCGCCTGCGGAGCGCGAGGCGGCGGCGCTGCACGCCGCGGGCATCCCGGAGCGGCTGACGCCGCCGCGCGGCATCAAGCTGCGCGGCGCGCGGCGGCCGGTGCGCGTGCCGATCGGCGACCTCGAGGCGACGCCGATCGCGCCCGATGCGCTGCGGCTGCGCTTCACGTTGCCTGCGGGCAGCTACGCCACGGTGCTCGCCGAAGCCCTCTTTACGGAAGCCGAGCCGCGGACGTAAGGTTCCGCACCCCCGCGCGTCCTCCCCGTGCGGCGCGCCCGAAGGAGCCCATCGATGCGAATCGCCGCCAACGTCACCGAGCTGATCGGGCGCACGCCGCTCGTGCGCCTCAACAAGGTCAGCGCCGGTGCGCCCGCGCAGATCGTCGTGAAGCTCGAGAGCCAGAACCCCGCGGACAGCGTCAAGGACCGCATCGGGCTCGCGATGATCGAGGCCGCCGAGCGCGACGGGCTGATCACGCCCGGCAAGACCACGATCGTCGAGCCCACCAGTGGCAACACCGGCATCGCGCTCGCGTTCGTGTCCGCGGTCAAGGGCTATCAATGCATCCTGACGATGCCGGAGAGCATGAGCCTCGAGCGCCGCATCACGCTGCGCGCGTTCGGCGCGAAGCTGGTGCTGACGGATCCGGCGAAGGGCATGCGCGGCGCGATCGACAAGGCGAACGAGATCTCGGCGCGCATCCCCAACAGCTTCATCCCGCAACAGTTCATGAACCCGGCGAACCCGGAGGTCCACCGCAAGACGACGGCGGAAGAGATCTGGGCCGACACCGACGGCAAGGTCGACGCGCTCGTCGCCGGCGTCGGCACGGGCGGCACGATCACCGGCGTCTCGCAGGTGGTGAAGCCGCGGCGGCCGAGCTTCCAGGCGATCGCGGTCGAGCCGACCGACAGCCCGGTGCTCTCCGGCGGTGCGCCGGGCAAGCACAAGATCCAAGGCATCGGCGCTGGCTTCAAGCCGGACGTGCTCGACATGAAGCTCGTCGACCAGGTCATCCAGGTGACGAACGACGAGTCGTTCGAGATGGCCCGCCGCCTGGCGCGCGAGGAAGGCATCTTCTGCGGGATCTCATCCGGCGCCAACGTGGCCGCCGCGATCAAGTACGCGAAGCAGCCGGGCAACCAGAACAAGCTCGTGGTCGCGATCATCCCGAGTTTCGGCGAGCGCTACCTGAACACGGATCTGATGGCGCCCTACCGCTACGAGGGCAGCGACGAGGTCTGAGGCCTCGGCGGTCAGGGCGGGCAGCGAGCGGACTCGAGGAGCGTTCCGGTGCGGCGCGAGAGCGGGATGCTGGTGCTGAATCCGGAGGTCGCGATGGATCGTAAGGCGCAGCAACGCCACAAGATCCTCGAGGCCGCACGCCAGGTGTTCTTCCGCGACGGCTTCGTCGCCGCGAACCTCGACGAGGTCGCCGCGATCGCGGGCGTCGCGAAGGGCACGCTCTACCGCTACTTCGCGAACAAGGCGGACCTCTACGTCGCGCTGCTCGCCCACAACGGCGACGCGTTCGTCGCGAAGCTGCGCGAGGTCGCGGCCACGCCCGGCCGCGCGAGCGACAAGATCCGGGCGGTGAGCAAGTTCTATTTCGGCCACTGGGTCGTGAACCGCGACTACTTCCAGATCTTCTGGGCCCTCGACAACCAGGGTCTGATCGGCGTGCTGCCGCCGGCGCTCGTCGGGCAGGTGACGGCGCTCTGGGAGAGCTGCCTGCGCATCCTCGCGGACGTGATCGAAGGCGGCGTGAAGAAGGGGGAGTTCGCGGCCTGCGACGCGTGGGAGGTGGCGAACTTGCTCTGGACGGTGGCGAACGGGCTGATTCAGACGGAGCACGTGATGCCGCGCAAGGAGCTGCGCCACAAGCCGCTCGACGTGATGTTCGATGACAGCCTGGAGTTGTTCTTGCGGGGGCTGGCGGCCGAACCGGCGAGGGCCTGAGGGGTTGGCGGTGAGGAGCCTGGCGCGGGCGTCCGCACCTTGCGGCGGGCCGGGGGCCGCTGCGCGGAATGGCTCACTCGGCCCTCGGCGTACGCGGCCATTCGCGTTGATCCGATGCCCTGCGCTCCGAGCACGCCTGGAGTTGGGGCCTCGCTCCGCTTGATTTCCGCTCCGCAGCCCCCGGCCCGCCCAAGGCGGTCGTCGGCGCACGAGGATCCCGACATAGTTGTTGGGGGGGGCGGCGCTGCGCGCGGCATTGAGCCGCGCTCGTGCCGCGGCGCGCAGGTTGCTCGCGACGGGCATCGAGCGCGAGCGGGGATTGGCCGCATCGAAGACTCGCGGCCGACGGAACGGCGGAGTCGTGGCAGACGCGCGACCTCGCGCGCGAGGCGGCTACCGTGCGCCGCTGTGCCGCGACTCGTCGTCATCGATGCCGCGAACGCGCTGTATCGCGCGTTCTTCGCGTTGCCCCCGCTGCGCAGTCCAAGCGGGGCGCCGACCGGCGCGGTGTTCGGGTTCGCGAACATGCTGCGCAAGCTCGTGCGCGAGGAGAAGCCCGACGCGATCGCGGTCGCGATGGACCCGCGCGGGGGGAGCTTCCGGCGCGAGCTGTTCGCGGGCTACAAGGCGACGCGCGATGCGCAGCCCGAGGATCTGACGGCGCAGCTGCCGCTCGCGCGCGAGCTGATCGATGCGTGGAAGCTGGCGGTGCTCGAGGTGCCGGGCTTCGAGGCGGACGACGTGATCGCGACGCTCGCGAAGACCGCGCCGCCCGGCTGGGAAGTGCTGATCGTGTCCTCCGACAAGGACCTGATGCAGCTCGTCGGCGGCCGCGTGCTGCTGCTCGACTCGATGAAGGACAAGCGTATCGGCCCGGCCGAAGTGGTGGAGCGCTTCGGGGTTCCGCCCGAGCAGCTGCTCGACGTGCGCGCGCTGGTCGGCGACCCGTCCGACAACATTCCCGGCGTCAAAGGGATCGGGGAGAAGGGCGCGGCCGCCCTAATCACCGAGTACGGGACGCTCGAAGTGCTGCTCGAGCGCGCTGCCGAGGTGAAGGCGAAGAAGGCGCGCGAGGCGCTGCTGGAGCAAGCCGACGCGGCGCGCCTCTCGAAGCGGCTCGCGACGCTGCGCGACGACGTGCCGCTCCCGCTCGGCGTCGACGCGCTGGCGCCGCACGCGCCGGATCGCGCGGCGCTGCGCGAGCTGTACAAGCGGCTCGGCTTCTCGCGGCTGGTGGACGAGATCGACGCGGAGAGCGCGAGCGCGGCGCGCGGCGCGCCGGCCGCTGCGCCGAGCGCGCAGGCGACCCCACCGTCGGAGCACGCGACTCGCGCCGAGGACGCGCCGGCCAGCGTCGCGTGCGAGCTGCTGCGCGATCTCGCGGCGCTGCGCGCTGCGACCCAGGCGCTCGCGCGCGCTCCGCAGCTCGCGGTGGTGCTCGTCGGCGACGACGAGCCGGGCGGGCTGCCGGGCGTGCCCGCCGGAATCGCGCTGGCCGACGACGCCGCGCGCGCCTTCTACCTGCCGCTCGCACACGACCTGCTCGGCGGCGCGCAGCTCGCGTGGGGCGAAGCGAGCGCGGAGCTGTTCGGCTTGTTCGCCGGCCCGGAGGCGCGTCCCTGGCTCGCGTTCGACACGAAGCGCGTGCAGTCGCTGCTCGCGGAGGCCGGCTGTGCGGTGCGGCTGCCCGCGTTCGACGTCCAGCTCGCCGCGTTCCTCGCCGATCCCGCCGGCTCGAGCACGCTGCCCGCGCTCGCACACCAGCAGCTAGGCCGCGAGCTGCGCGCGTTCGAAGATCTGGCGGGCCGCGGCGCGAAAGCGCGCGCCGCGAGCGCGCTCACGGCCGAGGAAGCCGGCGCTTGGGCGGCGGAGCAGGCGAGCGCGCTGCTCGCGCTCGCGCCGGCGCTCGCTCAGCGCCTGGTGACGGACGAGCTCGATCCGCTGCTGCGCGGCGTCGAGCTGCCGCTCACCGCGGTTCTCTCCGCGATGGAGCGCGCGGGCGTGCGCATCGACGAGGCGAAGCTCGCGGCGCTGTCGCAGCAATACGAGCGCGAGCTCGCGCGCATCGAGGGCGAGATCTACGTGCTCGCGGGCGAGCGCTTCCAAATCAACTCGCCGAAGCAGCTCGCGACGGTGCTGTTCGAGAAGCTGAAGCTGCCCGCGGTGAAGAAGACGAAGACGGGCCTCTCGACCGACGAGAGCGTGCTCGAGCAGCTCTCCGCGCAGCACGCGCTGCCGGCGGCGATCCTCGCTTGGCGCCGGCTCGCGAAGCTGAAGAGCACCTACGTCGACGCGCTGCCGCCGCTGGTGAACGGCCGCACGGGACGCGTGCATCCCACCTTCAACCAGATCGGCGCGGCGACCGGACGGCTCTCCTCGACGCATCCGAACGTGCAGAACATCCCCATCCGCAGCGAGGAGGGCATCCGCATCCGCGAGGCGTTCGTGCCGGCGGAAGGCATGCGCCTGCTCTCCGCGGACTACTCCCAGGTGGAGCTGCGCATCGTCGCGCACTACTCCGGCGACGAGAGCCTGATCGACGCCTTCGCTCGGGGCGAGGACGTGCACCGCCGCACGGCGGCCGAGGTGAACGGCATCGAGCCGGGCGAAGTGAGCGCCGACCAGCGCGCCCACGCGAAGGCGATCAACTTCGGGATCATCTACGGCTCCTCGGCCTTCGGCATCGCGAACCAGCTCGGGATCGCGCAAGCCGAGGCGCAAGCCACGATCGATCGTTACTTCGCGCGCTACCGCGGCGTGCGGCGTTTCCTCGACGAGACGGTGGCCGCGGCCGGCGAGGCCGGCTTCGTGCGCACGCTGCTCGGCCGGCGGCGCTACCTGCCGGACCTGCGCTCGCGCAACCGGGCGCTGCGCCAAGCGGCGGAGCGCATGGCGGTGAACACGGTGATTCAGGGCAC
Source organism: Myxococcota bacterium (assembly GCA_036560185.1). Taxonomy (GTDB): domain Bacteria; phylum Myxococcota_A; class UBA9160; order UBA9160; family UBA6930; genus VGRF01. The sequence goes on along the minus strand of DATBRS010000256.1, from coordinate 3,168 downwards.
GGCCGCCGACCTGATCAAGAAGGCGATGGTCGAGGTGCAGGACGCGCTGCAGGGCGCCCGGCTGCGCGCGCGCATGCTGCTGCAAGTCCACGACGAGCTCGTGTTCGAGGCCCCCGAGGCCGAGCTGGCCGCGCTCACGCAGCTCGTGCGGGCGCACATGGAGGGCGTGTACGCGCTCGCGGTGCCGCTCGTCGCCGACGTGGGCGTCGGCGGGAATTGGCGGGAGGCGCATTGAGGCGGCAACGCGTGCGCAGCTCGCCGGGCGTCGAATGCGCGGCCGCCGGCGCGCGTCCCAGCTCGCGGCAACCGGAGAACGAGGCGTGCCGACTCCAACTCGCGCGGGGCGCGCGATGACGACCGCCGTGAGCCCCACCGACGACGAGGTGATCGACGCGATTCGCGCCGGTGACCGCAACGCCTTCCGCGTGCTGGTCGAGCGCCATCAGGCGCGGGCGTTTCGGCTGGCGCTCCGGATCCTGCGCGACGAAGACGCCGCGCGCGACGCCGTCCAGGAAGCATTCGTGAAGGCCTATAACAACCTCGCCAAGTTCGAGCGGCGCTCTGCGTTCTTCACCTGGCTGTATCGCCTGGTGAAGAACCAATGCCTCGACATGCTGCGGCGCGACCGCTCCGCGCGCGTCGTCGAGTGGGAGGAGGGCTCGCTGGCCGAGGCTGAGGCCTCGGCGGAGGCGACCCCGGAGGTCGACGGCGTCTCGTTCGCGCCCGCGACCGAGCTGCAGCGCAAGCAGTTGCGCGAGAAGATCGACAGCGCCATCTCGAAGCTGCCGGAGGGCCCCCGCGAGACCCTGATCCTGCGCGAGGTGGAAGGCCTCTCCTACCAGGAGATCGCCGAGGCCCAGGGCATCCCGAAGGGCACGGTGATGAGCCGGCTCTTTTACGCGCGCCGGCAAATGCAGAAGCTGCTGATTGAATCGGGCGCTGTGGACGCTGCGTCACTAGAGGTAGGCGCGCTGGCGCCCGTGGGAGAGAGCGAATGATGAGCGAGCGACTCGTCAGAGATCTCCACGCCTATCACGACGGGGAGCTGCACGGCCTGCGCCGCTGGTGGCTGGAGCGCCGCATCGCGGCGAGCCCGGAGGCGCAGCGCGAGGTGGAGCGCATCCGCGAGCTCGGCGCCGCGCTGCGCGCACAGGCCGAGCAGGCACCGGCGCCGGATCTATGGGGCGCGATCGTGCTGCGGCTGCCGTCCGCAGTGCCGCCCGCCCCGTCCGCACGCGAGCGCGACGGCTTCGGCTTCCGGCTGCCGCCGTGGGCCGGCGTCGTCGTCGCCGCCGGCGCGGTCGCCGTCGCGTTCCTGGTGATGCCGGGCGGCGCGCCGACCCCGCCTCGGATTGCGCCCGCGGTTCGCGGCTCCGCGGTACAGCTGCTCGACACCGGGCGCCGCCCGGCGGTGGTTCTTCAGGACGATGGGGAGGCGACGATCATCTTGCTTCTGCCGAAGCAGAATGCGGATGCCGGGAGGACGAGTGATGTCGTGGGCTGAAGCAAAACGAAGCGCGGTCGCGGGGCTGTGCGCGCTCGCGCTCGGGCTCGCTGCCGCGGGCGCCGCGGCGCAAGATCAGTTCGCGCCCGCGGCGGGCGCGGCGCCCGCTCGCAAGGCGCCGGCGCACTTCGAAGTGACCGTGCTGCGCGCCGAGCTCGCGAAGGGCGTGGTCGATGCGGAGGCCGAGCGGCTCCACCGGCTGCTCGCGCGGCGCGGCCTCTCGTACGGCACGCTGCGCGTCGTCGCGAACGAGCAGACGGCGCTGATGCTCGGCGAGATCGGCGCGGTGATGACGCCCAACGGCCAGCAATACCGCTATCGCCCGCTCGACCGCGGCGAGACGGGATTCCTCGTGGCCGTCGACTGGGGCTCGACGCGCGGCGACTTCCGCATGGAGCCGGGCGTGCCGCTCGTGCTCGGCGGCCAGCCCAAGGACGGCGGACAGCTCTGGGTGGTGCTCGAGCTGCGCTAGCCGCCGCCTGTTGTTAAGGCTGCACGCGCTGCGCTCGCCACGCGCCGTTCGGCGACTCGCGCAGCCACAGCGCGCGGTCGTGCAGCCGCCCCGGCCGGCTGTGCCAGAGCTCGACGCTCTCGGCTCGCATGCGATAGCCGCCCCAGTGCGGCGGGCGCGGCACCGCTGCGTCCGCGTCGCCCTCGCGTAGGCCGAAGCTCGCGGCATGCCGCGCGTAGGCGGCTTCGAGCGCCGCGCGCGACGCGATCGGCTCGCTCTGTGCGCTCGCCCACGCGCCGATGCGCGAATCGAGCGGGCGCGTCGCGAAGTAGGCGTCGGCCTCGCTCGCGCTCACCTCGCGGACGGGACCCGCGAGGCGGATCTGCCTTTGCTGCGGCCCGAACAGGAACGCTGCGGACGCGTACGGATGCGCCGCCAGCGCGCGTGCCTTGGGGCTGCTGCGGTTGGTGTAGAAGACGAGGCAGCCGCTCTCCGGCTCGAGCGCCTTGCACAGCACGAAGCGCACCTCCGGCCGGCCGGCCGCATCGACCGTCGCGAGCGCGATCGCGTGCGGATCGATCTGCGCGCGCGCGGCGAAGGCCTCGCTCAGCCACGCCTGCGCGATCGGAAACGGATCCGCGGGCAGCGGATCTTCGGAGAGCCACGCGTCGGGCCAGTCGCGCATCGCGCGCGAACGTAGCCGCGCTCGGGTGTGCGATGGTTGCGCTCGCGCGCGCTGCGCTGGATGGAGGACTCGATGCGCTTCGGAATCTTCTACGAGCACCAGCTGCCGCGGCCGTGGAGCGAGGGGCTCGAGCACAAGCTGTTCCAGGACGCGCTCGCGCAGGTGGAGCTCGCCGACGCACTCGGCTTCGACTACGCGTGGGAGGTCGAGCACCACTTCCTCGAGGAGTACTCCCACTCGTCGGCGCCGGAGGTGTTCCTCGCCGCGTGCTCGCAGCGCACGAAGCAGATCCGCCTCGGCCACGGCATCGTGCTGATGCCGCCCGCGTACAACCACCCGGCGCGTATCGCTGAGCGCATCGCCACGCTTGATCTGGTATCGAACGGGCGCGTGGAGTGGGGCACGGGCGAATCAGCGAGCCGCAGCGAGCTCGAGGGCTTCGGCATCAACCCGGCGGAGCGCCGCGCGATGTGGCGCGAGACCATCGAGCAGACCGCGAATATGCTGGCGATGGATCCGTACCCGGGT
>DATBRS010000255.1:0-7654 GCA_036560185.1 Myxococcota bacterium | reverse complement strand
TGCACGATGTGCTTCATGAAGAACGGGAACATCACGCCCTGCAGCGCCGGCCCGAGGCCGACGATCGTGAAGGCGGCGAGCAGCCGCAGGAACGGCTTGTTGCGGGCCATCACGCCGAGGCCGCGCAGGAACGGCACCGTGGCCGCGCTGGTGCCGCGGTCCGGTACGAGCAGCGCGCAGCCCACGACGAAGAGCGGGAGCAGCCAGACCGTGTAGCGCGCCACCAGCTCGAGCAGCTCGCTCGGCGTGCCGCCGAAGCCGAAGAGGTGCTGCGATCCCGCAGCCACCAGCAGCGCGAGCAGGAATCCTGCGCTGCCGGCGAGCGTTCGCGAGGTCGTGACGCGCGTGCGCTCGTGATAGTCCGGCGAGAGCTCGGCGCCCCACGCGTAGTACGGGATGTTGATCATCGAGAAGCCGAGCCAGAACGTGATCATCCAGAGCGCGAAGTACGCCGCATCCACCTGGGCGGGCGGCAGGAAGAGCCGCCAGACGGCCAGCAGGAAGATCGGCGCGCCCGCGACGACCCAGATTTTGCGCCGGCCGAAGCGCGAGCGCGTGCGATCGGAGAGGAAGCCGACCGCCGGGTCGATCGCGACGTCGAGCAGCCGCGCAGCGAGCACGATCCAGGCGACCGTGCCGAGCGCAACGCCCGACTCGGCGTAACGAAAGCCGAGGAACAGCGTCAGCATGTTGAGCGCGCCGCCGACGGGCAGCTCGATCAGTGAGTAGGCGAGCAGCTGCTTCGCCGGGACGCGGCTCGCGGCGTTCGCGTCGGCCGCCGGCGCCGTCGCGATCGCCTGGTCCGCCAGCTCCGCGCTCATTCGCCCAGCGTACACCGGGGCGAACGGCCACTCCGGATAGACTGCGCGCTCGCTCGGAGGCCGAATGCGCCGCGGACTCGCTCTCATCGCGATCGCTCTCTCACTGCTCGCCGCCGCGCCTGCGTTCGCGCAGGAAGCGACGGCGGCACGCATCCCGACGGTGGACGCCGACGTCGTGGAGCGCGCGCCGATCGAGGTGCCGCCGCCCACGCCGGCGGCCGTGCGGTACTACCGCTCGGGTCATTGGGTGTGGGCGGCGGGAATCGCGCTCGGCGTCGCGCTGCCCGCGTTCATCCTGTGGAGCGGCCTCGCCGTCGCGCTGCGTTCGCGCTGTGAGCGCATCGCGAAGTTCTGGCCGCTCGCGGCCGCGCTCTTCCTCGCGGGCTACCTGGCGCTCGACTGGCTGCTGTCGCTGCCGTTCGCCTACTACGCCGAGTTCGCGCGCCAGCACGCCTACGGCATGTCGAACCAGAGCGTCGGGCTGTGGCTGCGCGAGAGCGCGATCGGCCTCGGCGTCACGATCGTGATCGGCGCGCTCTTCTTCTGGGTTCCGCTGGCGCTGCTGCGGCGCTTGCCGCGCGCGTGGTGGCTGGTGACGGGCGCGCTCTGCGTTCCGTTCCTGGCGCTCGTGCTGTTCGTGAGCCCGATCTGGATCGATCCGCTCACCGACGACTTCGGCCGCATGCACGACGCGGCGCTGGAGGAGAAGATCCTCGGGCTCGCCGAGCGCGCCGGCATCGAGGGCGCGCGCGTCTACGAGGTCGCAAAGAGCGCCGACACGAACCGCCTGAACGCTTACGTCACGGGCTTCGGCGCGACCAAGCGCATCGTGCTCTGGGACACGCTGCTCGCGAAGCTCTCGCCGGAGCAGGTGCTGGTCGTGATGGGCCACGAGATGGGCCACTACGTACTGCGCCACGTCGTGCTCGGGATCCTCGTGTACTCGGCGATCATCACGCTCGCACTCGGGACGATTCAGCTCGCCGCCGCCGCGATTCTCGCGCGCAGCGGCGCGAGGCTCGGCCTGCGCGGGCTCGCGGATCCCGCGGCGCTGCCGCTCGTGCTCGCGCTCGCGGGCGTGGCCGGGCTGCTCTTCATGCCCGTGGCGTACGCGTGGTCGCGCAACCAGGAACACGAGGCCGATCGCTTCGCGCTCGAGCTCACGCGCGACAATCGCGGATGCGCGAGCGCGTTCGTCACGATGCAGACCTCGAACCTCGGCTACCCGCGGCCCGACGCCTGGGTCGTGTGGATGCGCGGTACGCACCCGCCGATCGGCACTCGCGTGGATTTCTGCAACACGTATCGGCCGTGGGAGCACGCCGAAGCGCTGCGCTACGAGCAGCTCTTCCACGAGTGAACGCGCGACCGCCGGACGCGCCGCGTGATAGCGTCGCGCGCATGGACGCCGCGAACCGCGCCTTCATCGACGAGCTCGTGAACGAGATCCGCCGCCGACGCAGCTTCGGCGGGCACCCGCTCTGGCACGCGATCGCGGCGGGCAAGATCTCGCGCGCCGGCCTCCAGATCTTCGCGCGCCAGTTCTACCTGCAGGTGAACGAATTTCCGCGCGCCGTCTCGGCGCTGCACGCGAGCTGCCCCTACGCCGATCTGCGCGGCGAGCTCGCGGAGAGCGTGTACGAGGAGGAGACTGGCAAGATTTCCGGCTGCAATCTCCCGCATCCGCGGCTGTTCGGCCTCTTCGCGAGCGCGCTCGGCGTGCCTTGGGAAGAGTTGATCACCAGTGAGCCGCTGCCCTCGACCGCGGCGTTGATCCACTGGTTCGAGAACTCGACGCGCAACCGCTCGTTTCTGGAAGGCGCGGCGGCGATCCAGCTCTCGGCGGAAGGCCAGGTGCCCGGCGCGTTCGGGCCCTTCGCGCGGGCGCTCGAGAAGCACTACGGCCTCTCGCGCGAGGCCGTCTCGTTCTGGGACGTGCACGAGATCGCCGATCGCGATCACGCCGACGTCGGCGATCACGCCGTCGGGCGCCACGCGAACGGCGAGGAAGTGCGAGCGAAGATTCGCGCCGCGGTGCGGCAGTCGCTCGCCGCGTGGTGGGGCTTCTTCGACGGCATCGAGCGCGAGATCGCGCGCGCAGCGTGAGCGCGCGCGCAAACTCAGGGCCACGCGCGCGGTAGCATCGAGCTCCGCCGAGCGCCGCCGAGCGCGCTCGCGCTGAAGGAGCGCGCCATGCCTGGACCGCTGGACGGAATTCGCGTGGTCGAGGTCGCCCAGGAGATCCAGGGGCCCTACGCCGCGATGCATCTCGCCGACCTTGGCGCCGAGGTCATCAAGGTCGAGACGCCGAAGATCGGCGATCTCTCGCGCCACATGAAGATCAGCCTGATCGCCGGTGACGGCGCGAAGAACGCGGGCTTCAGCCACTACTTCCTCGCGATGAACCGCGGGAAGAAGAGCATCACCGTCGACTTGAAGCATCCCGGCGGCAAGGAGGTGTTGTGGCGCCTGATCGACCGCGCCGACGTGCTCGTCACGAATTACCGGCCGGGCGTGTTCGATCGCCTCGGCTTCGGCTGGGACGCGCTGCACGCGCGCAACCCGCGGCTGGTGTTCGCACAGGGTTCGTCGTGGGGGCCGCGCGGGCCGTGGCGGACGCGCCCGAGTCGCGACACGCTCGCGCAGGCCGTTGGCGGCTTGATGGCGAAGACGGGCCCCGATCCCGGCGAGCCGCACGCGGCCGGCGCGCTGGTCGCCGACCATTCCGGCGCGCTCACGCTGCTCGCGGCGATTCTCGCAGCGCTGTTCGCGCGCGAGCGCACGGGCAAGGGACAGCGCGTCGACGTCTCGATCTACGGCACGGTGCTCGCGCTGCAGCCGATGGAGCTGAACTTCACCTCGCTCTCGGGGATCGAGACGCCGCGCGCAGGCCGCGGCCACCAATTCCTGCACGGCGTGTGGGGCGCGTTCGCGACCAAGGACGGGCACATCTGCCTGGCGGGCGTCGACGACAAGCGCTGGCCGGATTTCTGTCGCGTGCTCGGGATCGAGCACCTGCGCGACGACCCCGCGCACGGGAACGTCACGCGGAACTATCACGGACAGGCGACCTCGGACGTGCTCGACGGGATCTTCCCGACGCGGACGACGGCGGACTGGATGGAGCGGCTCAATGCGATCGACGTGCTCGCGGCGCCGGTCGCCAGTTATCAGGAGATCCTGCAGAGCGAGCAGGCCGCCGTGAACGGCTACCTCGCCGAGATGGATCACCCCGAGCTCGGGAAGATTCGGGTCGTGGGCTCGCCGATCGGGCTTTCTGAGACGCCCGTCACAGTATCGACGCCGCCGCCCGAGCTCGGACAGAACACCGAAGAGATCCTGCTCGACGCCGGCTTCAGCTGGGACGAGGTGGAGGCCTTGCGCGGCAACGGCGCGACGTGAAGCTCTCGCCCTCACGACACCGGGGGGCGCCATGAGAGTCATCGGCATCGCGCGCGTTCTCGCACTCGCGCTCGGCTGCGCAGCACTTGTTACGAGCGGCTGCGCGTCGACGGGCACTGCCAGCGACAGCGGCGCCAGCCCGCCGTCCAGCACGGGCAGCGACGCTACGTACTCGCAGGACAGCGTGCTGCGCCAGGCCGAGGGCGTCTTCGGCGAAGGTGCCGAAGGCATCGGCGACCTGATCGCGCGCGCGTTCAAGCGCTACGGCCAGCCGAACGCCGTCATCCGGGGCGAAGAGGGCGGCGGCGCGTTCGTCGCCGGCCTGCGCTACGGCAAGGGCGAGCTCACCTTCGCCGGAGGCGGCGGCCGCAAGATCTACTGGCAGAGCCCTTCGATCGGCTTCGACGTCGGCGGCAACGCCGCGAAGACCTTCATCATGGTCTACCACCTGAAGAGCACGCAGGATCTCTTCCAGCGCTATCCCGCGCTCGACGGCAGCCTCTACTTCATCGGCGGCGCCGGCATCAACTACAACCAGATCGACGAGACCGTGCTCGCCGTGATCCGCGTCGGGGTCGGCTGGAGAGCGGGCGTGAGCGTCGGCTACTTGAAGTTCACGCCGGACGCGACCGCGAATCCGTTCTGACGCGCTACGCGCCGGCCGAGCCGGCGGACGGCGCCTACTCGAAGCCCCGCTTGAGCAGCATCAGCGTGTCGTACTCGAGCTCCGCGACTCGCCGCCCGGAGGCCGCGAGCACGATCGAAGGCACCGAGCCGTCGAGGTGCTGCTTCGCTTGGCCCGCGAGGCCGAGGCCCCAGCGCAGCGTGCCCTGCGCCTTCCACCACTGGAAGCGCGCCTCGTCCCACTCGCCGCCGGCTTCCTGATAACCCGCGCGCAGGTCGTCGCGCGTGCCGAAGCCGCCCACCTCGAGCGAGTCGTTCCGGAAGCGCCACATGCGCTGCACCACCCAGCCGGCGTCCTCCATCGGATCACCGATGTGGCAGCCCTCCCAGTCGAGCGACGCGCGCAGGCCTTCCTGGCTGACGATGATGTTGCCGTTGCGGAAGTCGCCGTGGACGACCGTGATGCGGCGCGGCGCCGGCGGGAGGTTCCGCTTCAGCCAGTTGAAGCAAAGCGTGAACGCCGGCGAGGGCTGGAGCAGCTCGCCGATCGAGCGCTGCGACACCGCGAGCGCCGCCTCGAGCGGGTTGCCGTTCGGGCGCACGACCAGCGGGTGAGCGCGCGTTGCGTCCGCGGCGTGCAGCTTCGCGAGCGCTGAGCCGCACTGGCGTGCGAGCATGGTGCCGAGGCCGGGCGTCTTCTCGACGAGCCGCAACACCTGGCGCGGAATCGTCTCGCCGGCGATGCGCGACGTCACGAAGAACGGCCCGCCGACGAACGAGTTGTCGCTGCTGACCGCGTGCACGTGCGGCACCGGCATGCCCGCGGCCTCGGCCAGCTGGAGGTTCGACGCCTCCACCTCGATCGGGACGAGCTGCATCGCCGCGAATGGCACGATCGTCGCGACGAGTCCGGTACGCTCGCTCCCGGCGACCGCGTCGAACAGCACGTTGCGCCGGCGCGCGCCGGCCGACGCGAGCTCCATGTTCTCGATCGCGACGGGCTTCCCCCACTGCTGCGACAGGAACGCGGCGAGTCCCTTCGCGGTCTGGTCGAGCACGCTCATCCCAGCTGCTCTCCTGCGAAGTCGTAGTCGTCGTGTCCGGGCTTCGCGATCGCGAGCTTGCTGCGCACGATCTCGAGCAGCGCGGGAAACGCGCGCCGCTCGAGCGCAGCGTCGTGGCCCGCGCCGAGGCGCGCGACCAGCGCGGCACTGAGCGCGCGCGCATCGCGCCCGCCCGCGGGCTCGCCGAGCACGTCCGCGAGCAGCGCGATCTCGCGGGCGTCGTGCGCCGCGCCGAGCGCCGCCTCGCGCTCGAGGATGCGGCAGAGGTTGCCCGCGACGCGCACCTGGTGCTGCAGGCCGCCTTTGGTGGCGGCGAGCACGTCGCCCTCGAGCAGCTGCGCGATGGTCGCGAGCAGCTCGCTCGCGGTGGGTCGATCCTGCATGCCGCGCGGCTCCTGCGAAGGAATCGCAGGATATCGCCGGAACCCGTGCGCTTTCGACCGGAAGTGCGCGGTGCCAGCGAAAGAAAGGGGTCAGACCCCTTTCTTTCGCTGCGGCCGGGACGTCTGCGATCGCAGTCGCACTGCCCGCGGCTCAGCGCAGCGCCGGCATGACCTCGGCCGCGAGGCGGTGCACCGCGGCGGCCGCCTCCTGCCGGTCGACGCCCGCAGTCGGGCCGATCAGCACGAGCTTCGAGAGGCCGAGGCCGACGAGCTCGCGCAGCCGCGCGACACACGCGCTCGGCGGTCCGACCACCGCGAAGCGATCCACGAACGACGGTGAGAGCAGCCCTGCCTGCGCGGAGTCGCCGCGCGTGTGCTGCGTCATGTGGTAGCCGCGGTGCACGTCCGCGAGCACCGCGCGTTGCTCATCGCTCGCGGGGCCCGCGACTCTGCCGTGCATCACGCTGAAGCGCGCGAAGGTGCTGAGGCCGCCGCGCACGAGCGTACGCGCGACCGCGACATCGGGGTGCGTGGCGACGTTCACGAACGCGCCGATGCGCAGCGCCGCCGGATCGCGGCCGGCCGCACGCGCGGCCTCGCGCGTCTGCGCGACGCCCCAGGCGACGCGCTCCGGGTCCGCGCCGACCGCGAGCAGCACGCCATCCGCGTGCCGCGCCGCCGCCGCAATCACGCGCGGCCCGGTGCACGCCACCTCGACGGGCACCTTCGCCAGATCGCTCGGCAGCGAGTGCAGCTTGCTCGCCTTCGGCGAATCCGCGAGGCCGAGCGATGCGACTGGCGGCGCGGCGCGCTCGTCGAACGAAACGCCCTCGAACGGCAGCGCCTCGCCGCGCAGGTACGCCTGCAGCTCCGCGAGATAGCGCTCGAGCACGGCGACGCGCGCCGGCGCGCGGCCGAGATGCGCGAGCGCGGAGTCGCCGCGGCCGATGCCGAGCACCGCGCGGCCGCCCGAGACCGCGTGCACGCTCGCGATGGCGGAGGCCGTCGCGGCCGCGTGTCGCGTCGCCGGGTTGGTCACGCCGGTCATCAGCTTCACGCGCTCGGTCTCGCGGCCCGCGAGCGCGAGCGCGACGTACGCGTCGCCCGAGAGATTCTGCGAGTCCACGACGGCGAAGCCGTCGAAGCCCGCCTTCTCGGCACGCTGCGCCTGCGCGCCGGCCGTGCGCGCGTCGGCGACACCGAGAGTCCACAGCTCGAGTGCGCTCATTGGAGCCTCCCGTGCGGGGTTCGCGTGCCTAACGATTCGCGCCCGGAGCCGAACCAGTCAGCGCAGCGATCTCCTCCGCGCTGAACCCCTCCTCCCGCAGCACGTCGGCGGTGTGCTCGCCGAGCTGCGGCA
>DATBRS010000254.1:0-11480 GCA_036560185.1 Myxococcota bacterium | reverse complement strand
GTTCGCCTTCGGCTCACTGCGCGCGGTCTGCGTCGCTTCGCGACGCGGACCGCTTGCGGCTTCTCGAGCCGCGTTCGGCCGCTGGGCTGATGATCTCGTTGGAAGTTCCCGCTCGACTACGCGACTAGGCCCGAATCTCGGTGACCTGGACCTCGGTATAGTCCTGGCGGTGACCTTGCCGGCGCCGGTAGTTCTTGCGCCGCTTGCTCTTGAAGATGGTGATCTTGTCGCCGCGGCCGTGGGCCTTGATCGTCGCGAGCACCTTGGCGCCGGCCAGCAGCGGCTTGCCCACCTTGGCGTCGCCTTCGCCGCCCACGAGCAACACTTCGCTGAACTCGATGGCGGCGCCTACTTCACCCTCGAGCTTGCCGACCCGTACCGCCGTTCCCGGCGTCACGCGCACCTGCAACCCACCTGTCTTCACGACCGCGTACATCACACGCCCTCTTCTTGCTCACGGAAGCGCGGCAGTATCGGAGATTCGCCTTCCGAGTCAACCATCTCCGGGCCTGGCGCTGCCGGCTCTGCGCCGTTCGCATGGGCATCGGGCGCGGCGGCCGCCTCGTCCTCGTCCTCGTCGAGCAGGGACATCGGGAGGTACTCGCCGCGGGGCTGGGGCGGGCGGCTCTCGGCGGCCGGTTCCGCCGCGTCCGCCCGTTCCGCGGGCGCCGCCGCCAGTGCGGTTCCCGCCTCGATGGCTCGGGATGCCGCGACCTGCTGCTGGCGTTCGCTCTTCCGATCCGCGAGCCAGGGGAGCGGCAGGCTGACCGGCTCGCCCTCCCCGGCGGAAACGATCTCGAACTGCTCCTGGTGCAGCTCGACTCGCGCGCGGATCTCGATCTCGCGGCCGAGCTCGCGCTCCAGCGCATGCAGGCTCGCACGCTCGTGCGTCATCAGCTGCTCCGCCACCGAGCGGTGCACGGTCACGATCACGCGCCGGCCGCCGAAGCGGGGCAGGTCCTTCTTGATCTCGCGCAGCACCTTGTGCGCCACCGATTCGGGCGTCAGCACGTAGCCCTTGCCCTCGCAGTACGCGCAGGGCTCGCACAGCATCTGCACGAGGTTTTCCCGCGTGCGCTTGCGGGTCATCTCCACGAGCCCGAGCTCGCTGATCTTCAGGATGTTCGTCTTCGCCTTGTCCTGGCGCAGCTCCTGCTGGAGCGCCCGGTAGACCTTGTCCCGGTTCTCGGCGCTCTCCATGTCGATCAGATCGAGGATGATCAGCCCGCCGATGTTCCGGAAGCGGAGCTGGTTCACGATCTCGCGGACCGCCTCGAGATTGGTCCGCAGCACGGTCTCTTCGAGGTCGCGCTTGCCGACGAAGCGGCCCGTATTCACGTCGATCGCGGTGAGCGCTTCGCTCTGGTCGACGATCAGGTAGCCACCGGATTTGAGCCACACCTTGCGGCCGAGGTTGGTGTCGATCTGCTCCTCGATGCCGAACTCGTCGAAGATCGGCAGGCGGCCCTGGTAGAGCTCGATGCGCGGCTTCGGGTCGGCCACGAAGCGATCGACGAAGCCCTGCATCTCCGCGTGCGCGCTGGGAGAATCGATCACGATGCGCTTAGTGTCCGCGTTCGCAAAGTCGCGGATCACGCGCAGCGCGAGGGCCGGCTCGCTGTACAGAACCGCCGGGGCGCGCACCTGGTCCTTGCGGATCTGGATGTCGTCCCAAACGGTCGTCAGGTAGCGGACGTCGGCCTCGAGATCGGCATCCCGCGTGCCTTCGCCGGCGGTGCGGATGATGAAGCCGAGGTCCGCCGGCTTCACGCGCTGCACGATGTCGCGCAGCCGCCGGCGCTCGCGGTCCGAGTCGATCTTGCGCGAGACGCCCACGCGCTGGGCCCAAGGCGTCAGCACGAGGTGGCGGCCCGCGATCGAGATGTGCGACGTGATGCGCGCGCCCTTCGAGCCGATCGGCTCCTTGGCGATCTGCACCACGATCTCCTGGCCCTCGCGGACCAGCGTCTCGATGGACGGCGCGTTCCGATTGCGGCGGCCCTTGTGGCGGCCGCCCCCGTCCTCGTCGAGCTCCTCGATGTCCTCCACGTAGTCGCCGGCGTAGAGGAAAGCGGCCTTCTCCAGGCCGATGTCCACGAAGGCGGCCTGCATGCCGGGCAGCACGCGCATCACCCGGCCCTTCACCACGCTGCCAGTCACGCTCTTGCTGCGCGCCCGCTCGAGGTGGAACTCGAAGAACTGCTTGCGCTCGAGGATGGCGACCCGGGTTTCTCCCGGGGTCGCGTTGATCAGAATCTCGTTTTGCATGCTCGTCTCTCGCGCGAGACGACGAGGGCGAATGATCCTGCGATCTCGTTCACCACGCGCCTCCCGCGCTGTGGGCCGAGCTCGGAGTTGTCAGCGAGACCGCCCGCGAACGGGCGGGGCGGGATCAGGCGGAGGCGGCGATTCCCAACGCGGGGTCGCACGGCCGGACGGGATCTCGCAGGAGCGTCCCGAGCTGCTGGCCGATGCCGATTCGATCGAGTCGAGTGGGCATTTCAGGGTTTGTTTCGTTTCGTAACGGCCTTGGGCGACTGTGGCGCTCCGCGGGTTCCCGCCTACGTCCAGCGCTTCTTTCCGCCCCTGGACCTCGCCCCGTTTTTTCAGGCACCCTCCGGCACTCTGCCGTTTCCGAGGGATTCCCTTTGGGAGCGCGTCCGTTTTTGGCCGACCAAAATGACTTGGGGAGCATCATGGATCGCATCCCGCCGGTCAAGAACGGATCACGCATCGGCAAGCGATCGGCAGCTCCTGAGTCGGATCCGAGGCGCGCGCTGCCCTCGGTCGACCGGCTGCTGCGCGAGCTCGAGGCCGGGCCGGGGAACGGAATCGCGCGCTGGGCGCTCGGCGAGGCGGTTCGGGACGCGCTGACCGAGGCCCGGCGCCGGGCGGAAGCGGGGGAGGCCGCGGGTGATTTTCGCGCCGAGGCCGTGCGCAGCGCGCGCCGGCTCGCCGGAGCGCGGCCGACGCAGGTGGTCAACGCCACCGGGGTCGTGCTTCACACCAATCTCGGTCGTTCGGTGCTGGGGGACGGCGCAGCCGCGGCGGTCGGTCGCGCGGCGGCGGAGTACTCGGATCTCGAGCTCGACCTCGCGACCGGGGAGCGCGGCGACCGGCTCGCGGGCCTCGAGACGAAGCTCCGGCTGCTGTCGGGCGCCGGCGCCGCCGCGCTGGCGAACAACTGCGCGGCAGCCGTGCTGCTCGCGCTCGACACCTTCGCCCGCGGGCGCCAGGTGATCGTCTCTCGCGGCGAGCTGGTCGAGATTGGCGGCTCGTTCCGGGTGCCGGACATCTTGGCGCGCGCTGGCGTCGAGCTGGTCGAGGTGGGGACGACCAACCGTACCCACGCCCGCGACTACGAGGACGCGATCTCCCCCACCACCGGGCTGCTGCTGAAGGTGCACCGCTCGAACTTCGAGCAGCGCGGCTTCGTGGCCGAGGTCGAGCTCGGCGAGCTGGTCGAGATCGGAAAGCGGCATGCCATCCCGGTCGTCGAGGATCTCGGCTCCGGCACGCTCGTCGACCTGCGCGCGCGCGGCTTCCCGGCGGAGTCCTTCGTGCCGGCGCGCCTCGCGACGGGCGTCGACGTGGTGTGCTTCTCGGGCGACAAGCTGCTCGGCGGCCCGCAGGCCGGCATCGTGCTCGGCTCGGCCGAGCGCATCGCCGCCATGCGCCGGAATCCCCTCGCGCGGGCGCTGCGCGTCGACAAGCTCACGCTCGCCGCGCTCGACTGGCTCGCCACCGCGCTGCTCGACGCGCGCTACGCGGAGATCCCCACGCTGCGCATGCTGCTCGCGACGGAGGGCGAGCTCGAAATGCGAGCGAGCGCGCTCGCGAAGCAGCTCGCGCCGCTGGCGATGCCGGGCGCGTGCCTCTCGTTGACGCGCACCGATTCGCCCGTCGGCGGCGGTTCGCTGCCGGGCTTCACGCTGCCGTCGTTCGCGGTCGCGATCGACGGAGCGGCGAGCGCCTCGCAGCTCGCCGCCGCGCTGCGCAGCGCGTCTCCGGCGGTGCTCGCGCGCACGCAGGGCGAGCGCGTGCTGCTCGACGTGCGCACGCTGCTGGCCGGCGACGAGGCGCACATCGCGAGCGCACTCCGGGCGCTGCGCTTCGATTGATGGCCTAGAGCCCTTCACGTAAGGTTGGCGCGCCGATGCTGAGCGCGAACGTCCTAGTCCTCAATCGCTCGTATTTGCCGATTCACGTGACGTCGGTGCGTCGCGCATTCACGCTCGTTTACCAGGGCATCGCGCGCGTCATCGACGAGCAATACAAGACCTTCGACTTCGAGAGCTGGAGCCAGCTCGCCATCGCGCGCGACGAGGAGTCGATCGGCACGCCGCACGGACCGATCCGGATTCCGCGCGTGATCGTGCTGGTCGCGTTCGATCGCCTGCCGCGCCGGCACGTGCGCTTCAGCCGCATCAACCTGATGGCCCGCGACGACTTCCAGTGCCAGTACTGCGGTATCAAGCCGCGGCGCGCGGAGCTGAACCTCGATCACGTGATCCCGCGCGCGCTCGGCGGCAAGAGCACCTGGGAGAACGTGGTCACGAGCTGTATCGACTGCAATCGCCTGAAGGGCGGGCGCACCCCGCGTCAGGCGAATCTGAAGCTGATGAAGCGGCCGGAACGTCCGCGCTGGACGCCGCTGATGAACCTGATGTTCTCGAACGTGCGATACAAGGAATGGCGGCCGTTCCTGAGCGTCGTCGACGCGTCCTATTGGAACACCGAGCTCGTCGAGTAGCGACTCGACCCGGAGCCCCCACGCAAGCCACCCCCAACATCTCGGACGCTCCGCGCCCGCGTCTGATCGCGGTCGGCGGCGGTAAGGGCGGCGTCGGTAAGACCTTCATCGCCGCGAACGTGGCGATCACGCTCGCGCGCGCCGGCTACCGCGTGATCGCGGTCGACACCGACGTCGAGGGGCCGAATTTGCACACGCTGCTCGGCGTGCGGAACCCGACGCGCACGCTCGCCGATTTCATCGCGGGCCGCGAGAACAACCTGATGAGGTTGATCGTGGCGACGCCCACCGAGAATCTCGGCTTGATCGCCGCGACCCAGGGCAACCTCGCGGGCGCGCAGCCCGACGCGCAGCGCCGCGCCGAGATGCTCGGCGCGCTGCGCCGCATGCCGTGCGATTTCGTGATCGTCGACTGCGGCGCCGGCGCGCACTCCGCCACGCTCGACTACTTCCTCGTGAGCGACGACGGCCTGATCGTCGTGCACCCCGAGCCCACCTCCGTCGAGAACGCCTACACCTTCGTGCGCGCTGCGTTCTACCGGCGCATGCAGGCGGCGCTGCAGAAGCACGACGTGCGCGCGCTCGTGCGCGAGGCGATGGATCAGCGCAACGCGCGCGGCATCCAGACGCCGCTCGACCTGCTGCGCGAGGTCGAGGGCATGGACCTCGAGGACGGCCAGCGCTTCGTCGAGACCATGCGGCGCTTCCGCCCGCGCATCGTCGTGAACGAGGTCGCGACCGCCGAGGACGTGAAGCTCGGCTTCTCGATCAGCAGCGTGTGCCGGCGCTTCTTCGGCATCGACGCCGACTACATCGGCTACCTGAATCGCGATCCGGCCGTGCGCGAGGCGGTGAAGCAGCGCCGTCCGCTGCTCGACGTCGCGCCCGATTGCGACGCGGCGATCTACTTGAAGCGCATCGCCAGCAAGCTCGCCGAGGGCGTCCCGCTGCCGGCCGCCGAGGCAACGCGGTGAAGCCGCTCTCGGATCAGACGCACTACGAGATCCTCGAGCTGCCGCGCGACGCGACGCCGGAGCAGATCGAGCGCGCCTACCGCGTCGCGCGCGCGACCTACGGCTCGGATTCGCTCGCCACCTACTCGGTGTACGACGAGGCCGAGCAGGCGGCGCTGCAAGAGCGCATCGAGCTCGCATACGGCGTGCTCGCGAGCGAGGCGCAGCGGCGCGAGTACGACGGCGCGCTCGGCGGCGCGCCGAGGGTCGAGCTCGCGCTCAGCTTCGCCGACGAAGACGATCAAGGGCTCGAGAACGCGCCGGAGATTCGCGGCTTCGAAGAGAGCGTGGACGACGGAGCCTTCGACGGCGCGCGCCTGCGCCGCTGGCGCATCGCGCGCGGCATCGAGCTCGACCGCGTCGCGGCCACGACCAAGGTCAGCGTGACCTACCTGCGCTCGCTCGAGGACGAACGCTTCGACGCCCTGCCCGCGACGGTTTACGTCCGCGGCTTCCTGAGCGCGTATTCGCGCGCCGTCGGCCTCGATCCCGAGCGCGTCATTCCGCACTACATGGAGCGCGTGCTCGCCGCGCGCCCCGAGAAGCCGCCGCGTCCCGTGATGCGCCGCCCGCGATGACGCGCATCGCCGATCCTGCGCGCGCGCTGCGGCTGGCGCGCGCAGTCGTCTCGGACCTCGTCACGTACCATCCGGAGCTCGTGCGCGACGGGCTGGCGAACGACGACCTGTTCGAGCGCATGGCCAGCGAGCTCGACGAAGGGCGCGCGTACTTCGAGGAGCGCGTCGAGCCCGACACGGCGCAGCAGACGAACGCCTGGAATCGCGCGCTCGTGGACGTGCTCGTCTACCGCAGCAAGCACCTCCGCAGCCGCTTCTGGTAGCGGCGTGCAAGCGGCGCTTCGCCGCGCGCAGCGAGCCGCAGGCGAGCGGGGTGGAACAGTGGCCTCGGGGCAAGGCGACCAAGAAGGTGATCGTGCTGGCCGCGCGGCTACGCGAGAGTTCGTGGTAGGCGAGGCGCATGCTGGCGAGCGCCTCGACCGCGCGCTGGCCGCGCTCGCGGGCGTCGCGCGCGCGCAGGCGCAACGCTGGATCGAGCAGGCGCGCGTGCGCGTGAACGGCGCACCCGCGCGCGCGAGCCAGCGACTCGCCGCGGGCGACCGCGTGGCCGCGGATCCGCCCGAAGCTTTGCCGAGCGCGCTCGCGCCCGAGGCCATCGCCCTCACGCTTCTGCACCAGGACGACGCGCTGGTCGTGCTCGACAAGCCGGCCGGGCTGGTCGTGCATCCCGCGCCGGGCCACGCCGCGGGCACGCTCGTGAACGCGCTGCTGCACCACGTGCGCGATCTCGCGGGCATCGGCGGCGTCGCGCGGCCCGGCATCGTGCATCGCCTCGATCGGGGCACCTCGGGCGTGATGGTGGTCGCGAAGACCGATGCCGCGCATGCGGCGCTCTCGAAGCAATTCCACGATCACACGATCGAGCGCGTCTACATCGCGTTCGCGCGCGGGGCGCCGGCGCAGGACGAGGGCCGTATCGAGCGCGCGATCGGCCGGCATCCGAGCGATCGCAAGCGCATGAGCATTGTCACCCAGCGCGGGCGCGCGGCCGCGACGCGCTGGCGCGTGCTGCGGCGCTTCCCGAAGAGCGGCGCGGTGAAGCTCGAGATCCGGCCCGAGACCGGGCGCACGCATCAGATCCGCGTGCACCTCGCGGCGCACGGGCTGCCGCTGCTCGGCGACGAGACGTACGGCCAAGCAGCGGGCGGAGCCTTCGCGCGCGCTCTCGGCCGGCCCGCGCTGCATGCCGCCGTGCTCGGCTTCGTGCACCCGACGACGGGCGAGCGGCTGCGCTTCGAGGCGCCGCTGCCCGGGGACCTCGCGGCGCTCGAAGCCACGCTCGCGAGCGCGGAGCCGCGCCGTGGCTGACGCGGCGCGCGGCGACGGCCCCGAGTTCCTGCGCGACCCGGTGCTGTCGTCGCGCGGAATCGCGCATGGCTTCGGCCTGCGCACGAGCCCCGAGCTCGCGCTGCGCCGGCCACGCCAGGTGCACGGCGCGCACGCGGTGTGGGCGAGCGCGTCGAACGAGCTCGGCGACGCCGACGCGGTGCTCACGCGCGAGCGCGGCGTGTGCGTCGGCGTCGTCACTGCGGACTGCGTGCCGATCCTGGTGGCCGCGAACGGCGTCGTCGGCGCGGTGCACGCCGGCTGGCGCGGTTTCGCCGTCGGCGTGATCGAGAGCGCCCTCGCGGAGCTCGCGCGCGCTAGCGCGGGGGAGCCGGTGGCGGCAGCGATCGGACCCTGCATCGGCGGCTGTTGTTACGAGGTGGATGCGCCGGTGCTCGGCCCGCTGCGCGCGCGCTACGGCGCGCTGCTCGAGTGCGCGCTCGCGCCGGCGCGCCCGCAGCGCGCGCGCCTCGATCTCGGCGTGCTCGCACAGCTCGCGCTCGCGCGTGCCGGCGTCGCGCCAGCGGCGATCGGGGTGAGCGCGCGGCTCTGCACGCAGTGCGACGCCGCGCGCTTCCATTCTCATCGAAGAGAGGGCGCGCGCGCGGGCCGGCTCGCGCACTGGATCGAGGCCGCTTCGTGAGCGCGCCGCGCGCGCGCCGCGCACTGCTCGCCGCGTCGCTGCTCGTTGCGCCGCACGCGCACGCGGAGACGTGGGATCCCGCCGAGGTCGCCGAGGCGGAGAAGCTGCGCGTGGAAGAGGCCGCGCGCGCGGCCGAGTATCGAGAGCGCGTGGCGCACGGCGACGTGCGCGCCGCGGCGGCGCCGATGCCGCGCGATGCGCCGCAGACGCCGCGGGAATCGGCGGCCGAGCCGCTGCGCGATGCGGCCGACATCGTCGAGCTGATCGAGCGCTTGCTCGGGCGCATTCCCGCAGACGAAGCAGCCCCGCCGCCCGAGCCGACGCGCGAGCAATTGCGCAGCCGCGAACGCGAACGGCATCGCGACGGCGCGGACGCGTGGTGGGAAGAGGAAGAGCGCCGTCTACAGGACGCGCAGTGAATTCGGCCGTGCGCGCCCGCTCGCTCGCAGGGGCGCTGTGCGCGCTCGCGCTCGCGTGCTCGCTCGGCCCGCGGCCGCGGCTCTCGGAGCAGGTGCTGCGACTGCCGACGCGCGTTTACGGCCGCCCGCTCCCGCTCGCGCAGGGCGCACACGTCTCGCTCGCGCGCATCGAGAAGCATCTGCGTGCGGCGCGTTATCAGGTCGACACGGACGGAAAGCTCACGCCGGGGCAGTTCCGCATCCGCAAGAACGGGTTCGAGCTGCGCGCGCGGCGCTTCGCCTATCCCGGAGCTCCGCCGCCGGAGGCGCTGATCGCCGGCGGGGTCGATGCGAGCGGAGCGCTGTCGACGCTCACGCTGAACGGCGAGCCCACCCGGCGAGTCGTGCTCGAGACGCCACTGCTCGCTTCCCTCGCCGACAGCGGCGAGGACCGCGAGCTCGTGCGGCTGGAAGACATCCCGCTGCACGTCGTCGACGCGGTGCTGATGACCGAGGACCGCCGCTTCTACTCGCACATCGGCATCGACCCGATCCGCATGTTCGGCGCGGCGGCGCGCAACGCGCAGCAGCGCCGCATCGCAGAGGGCGGCAGCACGATCACGCAACAGCTCGTGAAGAACGTCTACCTCTCGCCCGAGCGCACGTTCACGCGCAAGTTCAAGGAGGTGCTGCGCTCGCTCTGGCTGGAGCTCCGCTACTCGAAGGACGAGATCCTCGAGGCTTATCTCAACGAGATCTACCTGGGTCAGGACGGCGCCCTCGCGGTTCACGGCATCGCGCGCGCGGCGCGCTTCTACTTCGGCAAGGACGTGAAGGAGCTCACGCTCGCCGACGGCGCGCTGCTCGCGGCGATGATCCAAGGCCCGAACGCGCTCTCGCCGTTCAAGCACGCGGACAAGGCGCGTGCGCGGCGCGACCTGGTGCTCGACGTGATGCTGGAGGAGCGGGTGATCGACGCCGCCGCGCACGCGGCCGCCAAGGCGCAGGCGCTCGGCGTGCGGCGCGAGCGCGCGCGCCCGAGCTTCGCGGCGCACTTCGTCGGCAAAGTGCGCGCCGATCTCGCGAAGCGCGTCGACGAAGAGGCGCTGAGCCAGGCGGGCTTCGCGGTGTTCACCACGCTCGACGCGGGTCATCAGGCGGCGGCCGAAGCCGCCGTCGCCGACGAGCTCGCGCGGCTCGAGCGGGCGTATCCGCGCCTGCGCCGCGCCGGCAAGCCGCTGCAGGCCGCGCTGATCGCGCTCGATGCGCGCAATGGCGAAGTGCTCGCCTACGTCGGCGGCCGCAGCGCGGAGCGCGGTACGCTCGATCGCGTCGTGAACGCGCACCGCCAGCCCGGCAGCGTGTTCAAGCCGATCGTGGCGCTCGCGGCGCTCACGCAGGAGCGAGCTCGCGATCGTGGTGAGGAGCCGTTCACGCTGGCGACGATCCTCGAGGACGAGCCGCTCGAGATCTCGGTGGAAGGCAAGCCCTGGGGTCCCGAGAACTACGACCGTCAGTACCGCGGCCCGGTCACGCTCAGGCGCGCGCTCGAGGATTCACTCAACGTGCCGTTCACGCGGCTCGCGCTCGAGACCGGCCTCGTGCGCGTGGCCGAGACGGCGCGCGCGCTCGGCGTCGAGAGCCCCCTGCGCCCGATCCCGTCGCTCGCGCTGGGCGCGTTCGAGATGACGCCGCTCGAGGTGGCACGCACCTACGCGGTGTTCGCGAGCGGCGGCACGCTGCGCACGCCGCGCGCGACGCTCTCCGTGCGCGAGCCCGGCGGATCCGACATCGGAGGCGATCCGGTCGACGCCAAGCGCGTGTCCTCCGAGGAGGCCACGCACCTCGTCACGTCCGCGCTGATGGGCGCGGTGGATCGCGGCACCGGCCGCAGCCTGCGCGCGCTCGGCGTCAGCGGCCCCTTCGCCGGCAAGACGGGTACGACGAACGATCGCCGGGACGCCTGGTTCGCGAGCTACACGCCCGAGCTGGTCGTGGTCGTGTGGCTGGGCTTCGACGACGGCGAGCGCGTGGGCCTAACAGGTGCCCAGGCCGCGATTCCGATCGTCGCGCGCTTCGTGCGCAACGCGCTCGGCGCGAACGGCTGGGCCGGCTTCGAGGCGCCGAGCCGGCTCGTCAGCGCGGAGGTCGACCCGGCGACCGGGCTGCGCTCGGCGCCATGGTGCGGGAGCGTGCAGGAGGTGTTCTTGCGGGGCACGGAGCCGCGGGAGCGCTGTCCGCGGCCGAAGCGGTGGTGGAGGTGGTGGTGAAGAGGGCGAAGCCGGGGTGGGGGTGCGCTGCGGCGAATGGCTCGCGCGTCCGGCGGGGCGTAACGATGCGCGGAGGGCCAGAGCCCTTTGGTTTCTCGCGCTGCCTGCTGCGCTTGATTTCGCCTCCGCGCACCCCCACCCCGGCTTCGCCCGGCTTCGGAGGGGGAGGGGGAGAAGATCGGCGGCGTCGCGGACTCGCCGCCGAGGAGCGCGGAGGGGTGAATCGGGCTGTGTCCGGAGCGCGACTGGAATGATCCCCTACGTCCCGCATCCGACGGTCGAGGTGTTTGGGTACACGTTGCAGGCGTTTCGGGTGCTGGCGTTGCTCGCGATCG
The DNA here is from genome assembly GCA_036560185.1 of Myxococcota bacterium. Taxonomy (GTDB): domain Bacteria; phylum Myxococcota_A; class UBA9160; order UBA9160; family UBA6930; genus VGRF01. Next base: position 164 of record DATBRS010000254.1, on the reverse strand, counting down.
CGGTGCAGGTGGAGATGACGGTGCGGCGGGCGCCGCGCGTGGGGATTGCGCGGGAGGTGGCGAGCGCGCTGGTGATTTGGGCGGTGGTGATCGGGTTGGTGTCGGCGCACGTGTTCGACGTGGTGGCGTATCGGCCGGAGGTGTTATGGGCGGATCCGCTGGAG
>DATBRS010000253.1:0-15657 GCA_036560185.1 Myxococcota bacterium | reverse complement strand
GGTCGCCGGCTTGCTTCAGGGCGTCGATCTTCTCTCGGTCGACTCGCGCGTAGTTCTGTTTCCAGCTCTCGTCTTCGCTCCATTGGAAGGGAGTCTGGATGGTCGTTCGCGGGGCGCGCGCGGATTCGAGGAGGTCGAGGGCGATGCCGACGATCTGCCGCTGCATCTCGGCGTCGTAGGGCTTGCCGCAGGGGTTGCCGAGCGGGAAGTCGGTGAAGACGAAGCGGGCGACGCCGCACTCTTCGACGATGTCCTTGGCGGAGCCGATCACGACGGTCGGGATTCCGTTCGCTTCGAGGTGCCGGCTGACCAGACTCACGGTCTGGTGGCAGACGGGTCAAAGCGGCACGAGCAGCGCGACGTCGACGGCATCGGCGCGGCAGCGCGCGAGGATCTCGGGGGCGTCCTGCTCGGTCGTGCGGCGCTGTGAATAATCAGTCGGCACGCCGTGGAAGCGCGGCGCGACGTTGCCGATGCGGCCTGCGGCGGCGAGCTCGTGCAAGCGCGCGAGCGGCAGGAAGCTCTCGACGTCGCGCGTGTGCGTCGCCAGCTTGTCCCAGGCGAGATCGTCGGTGAACAGGCGCTCGGGCGGCGCCGCGCTCTCGCCCGACCAGACCTGCTTGGCGCCGCGCAGTACGCCATCGATGGGCTTCGCGTCGCGCCACGGGCTCGCGGTGGTGACGAGCGCGACGCGACTCTGCGCCAGCGGCTTCGCGAGCGGCGCGAACGGCGCCGCCGTGTGGCGCGCCCAGGCGTAGGGCCGCTCGTAGCCCTGCGCGCCGTAATACTCGCGCGTGCGGTCGATGTAGCTGACGAAGCTGCGGTGGGTGATGCCCGCCAAGCGCGCCTCCCGGTTCGCGCGCACGCTACCGCGCCGGCGCGGGATCGGGTCGCGCCTCGGTCGCGCGCCGGCGCCGCGTGCCATGATGCGCGCGGAGGCCCCGCATGCGCATTCATCACACCGCGATCTCGACGCCGAACCTGGCGCGGCTGGTCGCGTTCTACGAGCAGCTGTTCGGCTTCGCGGTGGTGCGCGAGTTCGCCTGGCCGCGCGGCGTCGCGATGATCAACGGCGTGATCGGGCTGCCGGACTGCGCCGCGCGGGCGGCGATGCTGCGGCGCGGCGACTCGATGCTCGAGCTGTTCGAGTTCAGTCACCCCGCGCCGGCGCCCCAGGCCGCGGATCGGCCAGCCTGCGACCACGGCTTTGCGCACATCTGCTTCCTGGTGGACGACGTGGAGAAGGAGCAGGCGCGCTGCGAGGCGGCGGGCATGCGCTTTCACTCGCCGGCGCAGCGCACCCAGGATCTCGCCTTCACGTACGGCCGGGACCCCGACGGCAACGTCGTCGAGCTGCTGCAGCTGTTGCAGCGCGACCACCCCTTCGCGGTAGGTGCCACTTGAGCCTCGTCGTCCTGATCACCGGCGCGAGCACCGGCATCGGACACGCCGCGGCGCTCTCGCTCGCGCGGCGCGGGCACAGCGTGATCGCGACGCTGCGCGATCCGGCGCGCGGCGAGGCGCTTCTCCGGCACGCCGAGCGTGAGCGGCTGCGCCTCACGCTCGCGCCGCTGGACGTGACGGACGATGCCTCGGTCGCGAGCGCGATCGCGGCCGCGCTGCGCAGCCACGGGCGCATCGACGCGCTCGTCGCGAACGCCGGCTTCCACCAAGGCGCGGCGTTCGAGGAGACTCCACTCGCGGTGTTTCGCGCGCTCTACGAGACCAACACGCTCGGCGTGGTGCGCTGCGCACAGACACTGCTGCCGCACCTCCGCGCGCGCGGCGCCGGCGCGATCGTCGCGGTCACCTCGCAGTCCGGGCGTTTCGTGCACGCCACCAACGCCGCGTATTGCGCGTCGAAGTTCGCCGCGGAGGCGGCGCTCGAAGCGCTCGCGCTCGAAGTCGCGCCGTTCGGCGTGCGCGTCGCCATCGTCGAGCCCGGCCTCACCTTCACCGCCGCCCAGCAGAAGGCCGTGCCGTGGCCGCGCGGCACGGCTTATCAGGGACTCTACGAGCGCATGGGCGCCGTGTTCGCGCGCGACGCTGAAGTGGGATCGAGCGCCGAGTCGGTGGGCGAAGTCGTCGCCGACGCGGTGGAGGGGAGCGAGTCGAAGCTGCGCTGGCCCGCCGGCCGCGATGCCGCGCGCAATCTCGCCGGACGGGCGCGACTCTCCGACGCTGCCTGGGTCGCGCTCCACGCCGAGCCCGATGCTGCGCGCTTCTACGCGCACTGGCGCGAAGTGACGCGCGATCCCGACGCCGCGTGAGCGCCGTCGCAGCTGCCGCGTGCGCACGCGCTCGGTGCGCGCACACTGCTCGATCTTCCGCCGCGTTGCCGCGGTCCGCCTCACACGGCGCGCGGACCTAGGCGCCGATCTCCTGTGCAGTCCCGCGCATTTCGCGCGGAGCTCGATGCCAGGAGGGCACCATGCGACGACTCTCGAAGTTGATTCTGACGGCCGCGCTCGCGCTTCCGCTCGCGAGCCAGGCGCTGACACTGCAAGACCTGAACGCGGGAGCGACCTTCAGCTCCAGCGGTGGCGAGCTGAGCTTCGACTTCGCCGCCGGCAGCATCGCGCTCTCCGGCGTGCTGCCGTCCGATCTCACGCAGTACACCGTGCTCCCCACCGCCGTGGGCTTCGCGGTGAGTGGCCCGCTCGCGGCGATCGGGCCGGCGGCATTCGGCGGGCTCACGCTCGCCTACCGGGTGAGCGCGAGCCCAGGCTTCGCGCTGACCGGCGCGAGCCTGCAGGCGAGCGGCCTCGCGTTCGGCCCCGGTGCGTTCGCGATCGCGTCGAGCGGCCTCTCGAACGGCGCGGGGCTCGGCGTACTGCTCGCGAGCGGCGGCGGCACCGGCGCCACGAGCAATTCCGCGTTCAGCGCGCAGTCGATTCTCGACGCGCTCGGCGGCCTGCAGCTCTTCGCCCTGACACCTGGCGACGTCGCGGCGTTCGGCTCGGTGCAGCACGGCTTCAGCTGGATCGCGCTGCCGGAGCCCGGGACCGCGCTGCTGCTGGGCGCGGGCCTGCTCGGCCTCGGTGTGTTCGGCTCACGCCGCCGCCCCCTCGCGGCCTGAGCCCGACGCGAGCGGGCGCGGAGCGCGCGCGGCACCCACCCGGTGTCAACGCGCGCCCGCGTCCGACTCGCGGATCAGCGTGAGATCCTCGTCGGGCGGAAACAACACCAAGGGATCGTGCGTGAGCAGGAACGCATCGAGCTCGTCGCTCGTGGCGGTGATCAGCACGTCCTTCGTTCGACCGCTCGACGAATCGAGCGGCTCGCCGGAATCCGAGAGTGCGGCGTGGACGCCGCGCAGCGCGCCGGATTCGACGAAGGGGCGGATCGCATCCTCGTCGAGAGGCGCGATCGAGAGCACGCCGGCGCGGATCTCGTAGCGCGCGAGAAACAGGAGATCGGGCGCCTCGCTCCCGACCTCGACGAGGTTCAGGTAGCGGTGCCCGCCCAGGCGAGCGGTCGTCGCCTCCATCACGTGCTCGTCGTCGCCCGGGATGACGGCGTAGTGGTCGCCGTGCGAGAGGAACTCCACGACCTCGCCGTTGCGCGCCGGCTTGCCATTGTCGAGCGGGCGCCACGTGCCGGCGAGCTCGGGGTCGAGCGCGAGCGGGAGCTCCCCGCGGATCGGGTGACGGCTCACGGCGACGCAGCTCGCGCAGACGAGCGCTGCGACCAGCAGCGCGAGGCGTCTCACGCGAGCGCGGCCGCCCGCCGCGTGAGCGCGGCGATCTCGATTCCGTGCGCGCAGGCGCTGCGGCACGGCGAGCCGTCGCAGCCGAGACACGCGGCGACGTTGCCGGCATCGGCCAGCGCGCTCCCGACGAGGCCCGGCGCCTGATAGTCCTCGGCATACATGCGCGCACGCAGCGCGTCCGGGATCGAGACGCCGTAGGGGCACGCGTCTGCGCAATCGCTGCAGCCATAGCGGCACTGCGTCGTCTCGCTGCGGCGCGCGTAGCGGCGCAGCAGCGCGGCGTCCTCGCGGTGCAGTGCCGTCCAGCCCGACGCGCCGAGGTACTCGTCGACCTGGCTCGCGCTCGTCATCGTCACGATCAGGCTGTCGACGAGGCCGCTCGCGAGCGCCCAGCGGAACGCGGCCTGCGCGAAGGTCGCGCCGCCGCGCTCGTAGGGACGCATGTCGTTGAGCCGTGCGCCGCGCAGCGTCTTCATCGCGATCACGCCGACACCCTGCGCGCGGGCGCGCCGTAGCACCCGCGGCAGCTCGGGCTGCGTCGCGACGAAGTCGAAGCTGCCGGTGAAGCGCTCGTAGAACGCAGGATCCTGGCCGAAGTTGAAGCCGACCAGCACGGCGTCCACGAGCTTCGCGTCGAGCGCGAGGTCGAGGCACTCGACCAGGCGCCCGCCGTGCCCGGACATGCCGGTGAAGCGGATCTTGCCCGCCTGCTTCGCGCGCGAGGCGAACTCGAGCCACTCCTCGTTGCGCAGCCGCGCCGGGTCGTTGACGGCGTGATTGAAGTAGAGCTCGACGCGATCGGTGCGCAGGCGCGCGAGGCTCGCATCGAGCGCGCCCGTGAGCTGCGCGCGCGTGGTGCTCGCGCCGCCGTGGGTCTTGGTCGCGAGCAGCACCTCGTTCCGGCGCCCGGCGAGCGCGCGGCCGAGCGTCGTCTCGGACTCGCTGCCCGCGTAGCTCTCCGCCGTGTCGAAGTAGTCGACGCCGCGCGTGAGCGCGTGCACGACGAGCGCGCTGTCGCCGGCGAGCTGCGACGCGCCGAAGCCGATGTCGGGCAGCGAGAGGCCGGTGCGCCCGAGCGGTACGCGGCGCCGAACCTGCGGCGCGGGCGGCGGTTCCGCGACCACGGGCGCCGCGCCCAGGCCCGCGACGAGCGGTGCTGCTCCCAGCGCGGCGCCTCGGAACAGGAACTCGCGGCGGTCGAGCATCGGCGCCTCCTCGCGAGCGCCACGTTGACGCTCGCGGGCGGAGGTCGCCAGCTCGCGCGGCGGCGGCCCGCTCGCGCTACAGGCCGACGTGGTTCGCGAGCGCCTCGCGGTGGTGCGCCGCGTCGCCGAACAGCAGCTCGCTCGCCTTCGCGCGCTTGAAGTAGAGATGCGGCGCGGCTTCCCAGGTGAAACCCATGCCGCCGTGGATCTGGATGTTCTCGGCTGCGGCGCGGAAGTAGGCCTCCGAGCAGAACGCCTTCGCGAGCGCCGCGGACTCGACGAAATCGGGCTCGTTCGCCGCGGCGCCGAACAGCGCGTTGTACGCGGCGCTCTTCGCCATTTCGACCGACACCAGCATCTCCGCGCACTTGTGCTTGATGCCCTGATAGCTGCCGATCGGGCGCCCGAACTGGAGGCGGCTCTTGGCGTACTCGACGGCCATGTCGAGCACGCGCTGCGCGCCGCCCACCTGCTCTGCCGCGAGCGCCGCGCACACGAGCGCGAGCACGCGCTCGAAGCTCGCGGTCTGATCGCCGGACGAGATGCGCGTCGCGGGCGTGTTCTTGAACGAGACGTGCGCGAGCTTTCGAGTCAGATCGAGCGCGGGGATCGACGTGCGCGACAAGCCGGCAGCGCCCGCATCCACGCGCAGTAGCTCGAGCCCGGCGTCCGTACGCGCGACCACGAGCAGCACGTGAGCGGCGTGCCCGTCGAGCACCAGCGTCTTCTCGCCCTCGAGCGTCGTGACGCTCGAGCCCGTACCCTTCGCGCGCAGCGTGATGCCGGCGAGGTCCCAGCGCCCGTTCGGCTCCGCGTACGCGACCGAAGCGATGCAGGCCCCCGACGCGATCTTCGGCAGCAGCTCCTTCTGCGTCACGCCGTCCGCGCACGTCAGCAGCGCATTCGCCGCGAACACCGAAGTGCCGAGAAAGGGTGCGCACAAGAGCGCGCGGCCCATCTCCTCCATCGCGATCAGCAGCTCGATCGCGCCAAAGCCGGCGCCGCCGTGCTCCTCGGGAATGATCAGGCCCACGAGCCCGAGCTCCTCGGCGAGCTGCTTCCAGACCTCGGCGTCATAACCGCGCTCGCTGCTCATGCTGGCGCGCACGGCCTTCTCGTCGGAGCGGCGCTGCAGGAACGCGCGCACCGTCTTGCGCAACTCATCGTGCTCATCCGTGAAAACAAAGTCCGCAGGCATGAGAAGGTTGCTCCGAGGCTTGTTGGGGAGATGCAGCGGCGAGCGCCGCCGCGCGCGTTCGTGGCCGACGCTACGAGCGCGGCACGTCCTTCCAAGGCACGTCCTTGTCCACGCGCGGGTCGCCGGGGAGGCCGAGCACGCGCTCGCCGAGAATGTTCTTCATGATCTCCGAGGTGCCGCCCTCGATCGAGTTCGCTCGCGAGCGCAGGAACTGATACTTCGCGAGTGCCTCGACGCTGCGCCCCTCGAAGCCGCTCTGGCGCAGCTCGTAGCCGGCTTCGAACGCGAGCCCGTCCTGACCGAGCACGTCCACCGCGATTTCCCACATGTGCTTGTTGATGTCGGCCTGGGCGAGCTTCATGACCGAGCCTTCCGGACCCGGGTTCCCCGACTTCTGCGCGGCGCGCGCGCGCTGCGAGGTGATGCGCAGCAGCTCGTTGTCCATCCACGAGCGCGTCACGCGGTCGCGCATCATCACTTCCTGGGCCGGCGAGAGTGCCCCGGGCTTGCGCGCCTGCCACAGCTTCACGAGCTGCGAGATCGCGCCCGCGCCCTTCTTCTTGGCGCCGCCGCCACCGATCGCGACGCGCTCGTTCATCAGCGTCGTGATCGCGACGCGCCAGCCTTGGCCTTCCTTGCCGAGCATGTTCGCGTTCGGGATGCGCACGTTGTCGAAGAACACCTCGTTGAACTCGGCCTCGCCGGTGATCTGGTAGAGGGGGCGCACGGAGACGCCGGGAGACTTCATGTCGAGGATGAAGTACGAGAGCCCGTCGTGTTTCGGCACGTCGGGGTCGGTGCGGACGATCAGCATTCCCCAGCTCGAGAGGTGGGCCACCGAGGTCCACACCTTCTGGCCGTTCACGATCCAATCGTCGCCGTCGCGCACCGCCCGCGAGGAGAGGCCCGCGACGTCGGAGCCCGCGCTCGGCTCGCTGAACATCTGGCACCAGATGTCCTCGCCCGAGAAGATGCGCGGCAGGTGGTATTTCTTCTGCGCGTCGCTCGCGTAGGTGAGCACCGTCGGCGCGCCCATGCCGATTCCGATCGTGGCGGCCGGCGGATCGTGATGCACCACCTTCGAGTGCTTCGAGATCTCGTCGAGCACGATCAACTGCTGCTTCGGGCTGATGCCGAGGCCGCCATAGCCTTCGGGAAAGTGCACCCAGGCGAGCCCGTGCTCGTACTGCTTGCGGCGAAACGCGATCGAGTCGGTGCGCTCGGGATGCGCCTCCGCCAGCAGCTTCTGCACGCGCCCACGCAGCTCGGCTTCGTTCATCTCACGCAGGTCGGCCATGGCGTTCTCCTTCGGCGAAGGCCGGAGATACTAGGGCGAACGAGGCGCGCGCCGCTCGGCCCCAGCGCGCGATTGCGCGATCGCGCGCGCTATTCGCGGTCGAGGATCTCGCGCACGGCGCGCTGCAGGTCGTGCGTGAGGAACGGCTTGCGCATCACCGGATCCGTGGCCGAAATCGCGCTGGCGTCGCCGGGCTGGCCGGAGACGAACAGAGCGCGCAGGCCCGGCGCCCGGGCGCGCAGCGCCTGGACGAGCGCCACTCCGCCCATGCGCGGCATCACCACGTCGCTCACCGCGAGGTCGACCGGCTCGTGCTCGGTGAGCGCCAGCGCCTCGACGCCGTCGGCCGCGACCACGACTTCGTAGCCGGCGGACTCGAGCGACTCGCGCAGCAGCTTGCGCAGCTCGGGGCGATCCTCGACCACGAGGATGCGCTCGCTGCCGCGCAGCGCGCGATCGGCCGAGCGCGCCGGAACCTCGGCACGTGCGGGCGCTGCGGCGCGCGGCAGCAGGATCGTGACGCGCGTGCCCGTGCGCAGATCGCTGATCACCTCGATCTCGCCGCCGAGATTCGTCACCGCCGAGTAGACGACGTACAGGCCGAGGCCGGCGCCGTACGCGGCTTTCTTGGTGGTGAAGAACGGCTCGAAGATGCGTTCGCGCATCGCCGCGTCGATGCCGCCGCCGTTGTCGTGCACGATCAACAGGGCGCGGCCCGCGCGCGTACCGGTGGCAATGCGCACGGTGCCGCCGGACGGCAGCGCATCGCGTGCGTTGGCGACTAGGTTCACGAGGATCTGCTCCAGCTCCCCCGCGTCGGCGCTGACGCGCAGCTCGCGCGCGCCGAGCTCGAGCAGCAGCGTGACGCTCTCGCCGAGCAGCACGCGCAGCATGCGCTCGTTCTCGCGCACGATCGCGTTCAGGTCGAGCGAGCGCCGCGAGACCACCGCCGGCCGCGCGAGTCCGATCAGCCGCTGCGTGAGCGACGCGCCCCGCTCCGTCGCCTGCTGGATCTCGGAGGCCGCTGCGAGTAGCTCGGGGTCGTCGCCGGCGCGGCGCTCGATCAGCTCGCTGTAGCCCGAGATCACCATCAACAAGTTGTTGAAGTCGTGGGCGAGACCGCTGCCCAGCTGCCCCACCGCCTGCATCTTCTGCGACTGGCGCAGCTGCGTCTCGAGCGCGATGCGCTCGCTCACGTCGCGCGCGACGACGAGCACGCGCCGCTCGCTGCCCGCGAGGTAGCGGGTGAGCGACGCCTCGAACCAGCGCGCCTCGTCGCGGCTGACCAGCCAGCGCAGCGGTCCGACGCGGACCGAGGGCTGCGTTTCCAGCAGTCGCAGCGCGTCCGAGAGCGCCGGCCGATCGTCGCGGTGCACGGCGTCGAAGGCGGAGCGCCCGGTGAGCGCCTGCGCGATCGCGCCGAAGCCCGCGCTGCTGTGGAGCACGCGGCCCTTCGTGTCGAGCTCCGCGATCAAGTCGGGGCCGTAGTCGGCGAGCGCGCGGTAGCGGCGCTCGTTCGCCGCGTTGTCGCGCAGCGCCGCCTCCCGTAGCACCTCGTAGCCCGCGACCAGCGCCGCCAGCGCGGCGTTGAACAGGAAGGCGCCGCGCATGGCGGTGCCCAGCGCGACCTCCGGATCGACTGCGACCCACGGCGCCGCTCCCGAGACGTGCAGCGCGTACACGCCGCCCACGGCGACGGTGTTGATCGCCGCGAGCGCGGCGCCCGCGCGCTGCCCGAGCGTGATCGCGGCGACGGCGGAGGCGAAGACGAGGTAGTAGAGCGCCGCCACCAGCGCCCCGCTCGTGAGCGACGCGACCGCGAGCGACGGCACCCAGATCGCGGTGCAGAGCACCGCCCCCGCTACGCGCCAGCGGCCGGTGCGCCGCACCCAGAATGGGAGCGCTGCGGTCGCCAGCGCACCGAGGCCGCACGCGAGCGCCGACTGCCACACGCCCCACGCGAGCTGCATCGCCCCGATCGTGGCCTCGATCGCCGCAGCGACGAAGCAGCCGGCCACCGTGAGCAGAGCGCGCCGCAGCGTGTCGCTATCCGCGGCGCGCACGTTCGGCGGAAGGAACCAGCGCAGCTGCCGGAGCATGGCGCGCGGCACTCTACTCTCGCCGCGGGGCGGTTTTGGTGAGGAGTCGCACAGTCCGCGCCCTCGCGCCGAATGCGAGCACTCGTGAACGCGCGAGAGATCAGCGGCCCGGCGGGCGGTACAGCTTGATCGGACGCGGCGCAGTGATCCAGTCGCCCTGCCGGCTCCAGGGCCGCCCCGCGAACGCGCCGCCGTCGACGACGAGCGCGTGGCCCGTGACGAAGCTCGACTCGTCGCTCGCGAGCCACACCGCCGCGTTCGCGATGTCCTCGGGATCGCCGATGCGCCCGATCGGCTGGTACTTGCCGAGCGCACCCTTCATCTTCGCGAGGCTCTCGTCGCTGGCGTTCGCCCGCCCGGCGGCGAGCGGCGTCGCGATCACGCCGGGGCAGATGCAGTTCACGCGGATACCGTGCTCGCCGAGCTCGAGCGCGATCGACTTCGTCAGGTGGATCACGGCGGCCTTGGCGGTGCTGTAGAGATGGGGCGACTGCCCGGTGAGCAGACCTGCGACGGAGGCGGTGCTGAGGATCGTCCCGCCGCCGCCCTGCGCCTTCATCGCAGTGGCCGCGTGCTTCATGCCGAAGAACACGCCCTTCACCAGCACGTCGAAGGTGATGTCGAAGTCGTCCTCGCTGGTCGCCTCGATCGGCCCGAGCGCGCCGCCGAAGCCGGCGTTGTTGTAGATGCAGTCGAGCCGGCCCCAGCGCTTCACCGCCTCGTCGATCGCGCCCTTCACGTCGGCCTCGCGCGTGACGTCGACCGCGCAGAACACGGCGCGCTCGCCGAGCTCGCGCGCGAGCGCCTCGCCGCGCTCGCGGTTCAGGTCCGCGATCAGCACGCGCGCGCCCTCCTGCGCGAAGCGGCGCACGCTGGCGGCGCCGATGCCGCTCGCGCCGCCCGTAATCACTGCCGTCCGCCCCGCGAGCCTCATGCGCGTTCCTCCGCGAGCAGCACGCCCGCCGCCTCGAGCTTCGAGATCTCGGCCGCGCTCGCGCCGAGCCAGTCCGCGAGCACCGCGGCGTTGTGCTCGCCGCGATAGCCGGCAACGCCCGCGATGCCACTGCGCGAGCCCGAGAAGCGGTACGGCGACTGCACCACGCGGCGCGTGCCGCCCGCGCGGTCGTCGACGTTCGCGACCACACCGCGCGCGCAGGCGCTCGGCGAGGCGAACGCCTGCGCCACGGAGCGCACCTCGCCCCACGGAATCGCCGCGCCATCGAGCGCTCTCGCGAGCGCCGCGCGCGTCGCGAAGCCGGCGTAGAACGCAGCCGCCGCCGCGCGGCGCGCGCGGATCTTCTCCGGCACCGAAGCGCCCTCGGGCGTCGGGTCGATCACGCCGAGTCGCTTGGTGAGCACGCGCCACACGTTGCGAAAGTCGCCGGTCACCATGATCGGGCCACCGGGAGCGTCCCAGACTTCGCCGCCGCCGCGGGAGATCTCCGCCTCGTCGAGCGCGAAGTGCGCGTAGTCGTCGGTCGCGAGCATCGCGTCGAGCATCGCGAGGTCGATGTGCTGGCCGGTGCCGCTGCGCTCGCGTTGCAGGAGCGCGGCGAGCAGCGCCACGAGGCCGTGCAGACCCGCGTTCGTGTCGGCGTTCGAGAGCACGAAGTCGGTGGCGCGCGAGCGATCGAGCTCGGCCTGCCGCAGCACCGCGCCCGATTCGGCGTGGACGACCGGTGCGTAGGCCGGCCGGTGCGACTCTGGCGAAGCGGCACCAAAGCCGGAGATCGAGAGCATCACGAGCCGCGGATTCAGCGCGTGCAGCCGCTCCCAGCCGAGCCCGTGCTGCGCCATCACGTGGGAGCGGAAGTTCTCGATCAGCACGTCGGCGCGCGCCGCGAGCTTTGCAACCAGCTCGGCGCCGCCCACTGCTGCGAGGTCGACGCAGACCGCGCGCTTGCCGGCGTTCTGCTGCACGAAGTAGCCGCCCAGCCCGTGGCGGATCGCGCCCCAGCCGCGCGTGATGTCGCCCTCGGGCGGCTCGACCTTCACCACGTCCGCGCCGAGGTCGGACAGCATGCGGCCGGCGAACGGACCCGCGAGCACGCGCGAGAGGTCGAGCACGCGTAGCCCCGCGAGCGGCGTCTCCACCGCGGGCCTAAGCGCTCGGCGTCGCGGCGCCGCGCTCGCTCGGCGGAAGCGTCGGCTTCGCGGTCGACTTCAGTGTGTAGGCGGCGATGTCGATCTCGGGCAGCGAGGTCTCGCCGGCCAGCACGCCCTGCTTCCACGTCTGATGCGCCGCCTCGCGCCCGTGGAACTCGGGCATCACCTCGCGCGCGAACAGCTCGAGGCTCGAGCAGATGTCCTCGTGGCTGTTGTTGCCCGCTTGGTTGAGCAGGATCACCTGGTCGATGTTCGACTCCTCGAACTTGCGCAGCTTCCCGCGCAGCGTCTCCGGCGAGCCGACCAGCCCCGAGCGGCGCGACTTCTTGCCCGCGTCCGACTCCTTCCAGCCCTGATACTCGTTCCACAGGTTCACGGAGCCCGGCGCGACCGGGCCGTGCGTGCTGTAGAAGCGCAGCGCGAACTGGAAGAAGGTCCAGCCGTCCGCCTTGCGCATCGCCGCTTCGTCCGTGTCCGCGCACATGAAGCCGCTCACCAGGGCGATGTTGGGATTCGTCGCGTAGTCCGCGAGCTTCTGCTGCCGCTTCACGAAGTTGTTGTAGTACGTGGCGACCCAAGCGTGGGCCGCGTCCGCCGAGACGAACTGGAAGCCGAGCGCGCCCATGCCGCGCTGCCCCGCCATCGCGATCGTCTCGAGCTGCGAGCACGCGACCCAGAGCGGCGGGTGCGGCTTCTGGTAGGGCTTCGGCAGCACGTTGCGCAGCGGGAAGTCGAAGTATTCGCCGTGATACTCGTGCGCCTCGCTCGAGAACATCGGGATCAGCGCGCGCACCGCGTCTTCCCAGACCGCGCGCTTGTCACGGAAGCGGCGATCGAAGGGATGCAGCTCGGTGATGCTCGAGCCCTCGCCGATGCCGAACTCGACGCGTCCATGCGACAGCAGATCGAGTGTGCTGACGCGCTCCGCCACGCGCGCGGGATGGTTGGTGGTGAGCTGCACGATCCCGTGCGCGAGCCGGATGCGCTTCGTGCGCTGGCTCGCCGCCGCGAGGAAGACCTCGGGCGCGGAGGAGTGCGAGTACTCCTCGAGGAAGTGGTGCTCGACCTCCCACGCGTAGTCGTACCCGAGCCGGTCGGCGAGCTCGACCTGCGCGAGTGAGTTGTTGAGGAGCTCGTACTCCGAGCGCTCATGCCACGGCCGCGGCAGCTGGTGCTCGTAGAAGATCCCGAACTTCATGACGGTGCCTCCTGGGGTTTCGCTCAGAAAATCGTGTAGCCGCCGTCCACCACGAGCGAGTCGCCGGTGTGGAACGTGAGGCTCGGGTCGCATAAGTAGGCGCCCACCGCCTCGAACTCGGCCGGCTCCGCCCAGCGCCGCACCGGCGTGCGCCCGGTCGTCACGGAGCGGAACTTCTCGTTCTGGTACCCGCCCATCGCCATCTCGGTGATGGTCCAGCCGGGCAAGATCGCGTTCACGCGGATCTTGTGGCGGGCGAGCTCGACGGCGAGCGCGCGCGTGAGGCCGAGCACGCCCGTCTTCGAGGCGGCGTAGGCGTGATTGCGCTGGGCGCCGTGGATCGCGGACGTCGAGGAGACCGCCACCAGCGCCCCGCCCTCGCCGCGCGCGATCATCGCCCGCGCGCACTCGCGAAAGGTCGCGAACAGGCCGTCGAAGCTGACGCGCGTCACCGCGCGCCAGTCGTCGAGGCTCGTGTCGAGCAGCGACTTCGAATAGCCCGGCGCGCCCGCCGAGGCGACGCACGCGTCGATGCGCCCGAGCGCCGCGAGCGTCTGCTGCGCCGCCGCGACGATGCTCGCCTCGTCTCCCACGTCGCACACGACGCCCAGCGCTCGCACGCCGTGCTTCGCGAGCTTCTCGCACGCCTCGGCGTTGCGGTCGGCGCGTCGGCTCCACACCGCGATGTCGGCACCTGCCTTCGCGCAGCCGGAGGCCATCCCGAAGCCGATGCCCGAGTTGCCGCCGGTGACCACGACGGTTTTGCCGGCCAGGTTCGTCATGGGCGGCACGATACGCGAAGGCTCGCTCCGCGCGCTCCGCTCGCGTTGCGCTGCGAGAACGTCTTCGGCGGAGTACACCAGGGATGTGTCGCGGGAGATCGGGCCGATGCGAGACGAACGAATCGATGTTGCCGAGGTCGTGTATGCGTACGCGACGGGGGTCGATACGCGGGATTGGGGGTTGTACCGCTCGATCTTCACGGACGAGGTGGAGTTCGACTTCTCGTCTTGGGATGGGAATCCGGCGCGCCGCATGAAGGCGGACGATTGGGTCGCGGGCGTGCAGCCGTTGTTCGATGGGCTCGACGCGACGCAGCACTCGATGACGAATCCGCGCGTGTCGATCGCGGGCGATCGCGCGACCTGCATCATGTACATGCGAGCCGCGCACTTCCTGGTCAACGCCGAAGGCGACGCCGAGTTCACGCTCGGCGGGTACTACACCGATCAGCTCGTGAAGACGCCTGCGGGTTGGAAGCTGTGCGGCGTGAAGCTGACCGTGCTCTGGAGCCGTGGGAACCGGCGCATCATGTCGCTCGCGGCACGTGGGGCCGCCTAGGCGAGTCTCCTGGTCGCTCTCTGCACCGCTGGGAGCACGCTCTCACCCATCACGCGGATCGACTCGAGCACTTTGGCGTGGGGCATGTGCCAGCCGATCGCGGGCACGACGACGAGCTGGTCGAAGCCAGCCGCGGCGAAGCGCTGCATCGTCGCGATCACCTCGCGCGGGTTCCCGACGCAGATGCCGTTCTCGTGCAGGAACTGCGGGTCGATCGAGCCGCGCGCAACGACGGTGTCGGTGGGAGCCTGCGCGCGGCGCAAGCGGATGATCTCGCGCAGCCGCGACTGCGGGATCGGGTGGCGCTCGCCTTGCAGCTTCGCGGCGTTCGCTGGGATCGTGTCGAAGTAGGTGGCGAAGTGCGGCTCCGCGAACGTCTCGTACTTCGCGTAGAGCGTGCGCGCCTCCTCGCTGTCCTCGAGACAGAACGCCGGCGCGATCGTCATCACCTTGTCGTGCACGAAGGCGCCGACCGGCTCGGCTTTCGCGACGGCATCCTTGTAACGGTCGACCAGCGGACGCGACTGCGCGGGGTCCGCGAAGTTGAACATCGCCGCGCCGATGCCGAGCCGGCCGGCGGTCTCGAGCGTGCTCGGATTCGACGCCGTCACCCACAGCGGCGGGTGCGGCTTCTGCACCGGCTTCGGCAGGATGCAGCGCTCGGGCACGCGGAAGTAGCGCCCCTCCCACGCGAACAGGTCTTGCGTCCACATGCGCGGGATCGCGCGCAGCGCCTCCTCCCACATCGCACGCGTCTCGTCGGGCGCGACGCCGAAGGTCTCCACCTCGGTGCTGCCGCTGCCGCGCCCGGTGCCGAGCTCGACGCGGCCGTTCGTGAGCACGTCGATCAGCGCGATCTGCTCCGCCACGCGCACCGGGTGGTTGATGGGCGGGCACAGATTCATGATGCCCGTAACAACTCGGATGCGCGTCGTCTGCACGCCCACCGCGAGGCACGAGAGATGCGACGAGGAGCTGTGGGAATACTCCTCGAGCGCGTGATGCTCGGGCGCCCAGAACGTGTCGAAGCCGGCGCGGTCGGCGGCGATGCCGATGGCGATGTCGTTGCGCAAGCGCGCGGGCTCGCTGATGTCCCACGGCTTCAGTCCCACCGATGCACCCTGAAAGACACCTACCTCCATCGCCGCCCCCATGCGCTGCTTCGCTCGCGCCCCGGACCGTGTACTTCCTCAGCCCCGTCCACTAGTTACGCCGTGCTGGCGAAGCTCCGCTCGAGCCCTGCCCGCAGCTCACGCGAGCACCAGCAGCGCGTCGATCTCCACGGCCGCACCGCGCGGCAGCTCCTTCACGCCGACCGTCGCGCGCGCCGGGAACGGCGCGCGGAAGGCTCGCGTCATCTGCTCGTTCACGGCGCCGAAGTCGGCGAGATCGGTGAGGAAGATCGTCAGCTTCACGGCGTTCGCGAGCGATCCGCCCGCCGCGTTCGCGATCGCTGCAAGGCTCGCGAACACGCGCGCGGCTTGCGCCGCGACGCCACCTT